>MFQN01000009.1 GCA_001783065.1 Candidatus Magasanikbacteria bacterium RIFCSPLOWO2_12_FULL_43_12 | reverse complement strand
CAATTGCATTGGCAAAGATAATGCTATTCCTTGGGATATTCCGGAAGATATGAAACGGATGCGGGAAATAACCAAGGGGAAAGTTTTGATTATGGGACGCAAAACATGGGAATCAATACCTGAAAACCGCCGGCCTTTGCCGCAAAGAACCAATGTTGTCATCACCGGCGATAAAAATTATCCATTGCCTGCCGGCGCGGAACGGTTTGATTCGGTGACAGAAGCCATTGCCGCACACAAAAATGAAGAAATCGTTGGTTTTGGCGGACAGAGAATTTTTGAAGAGATGATTGGCATCGCGGATGTTTTGGATTTGACTTTGGTTGACCAAAATATTGAAAATTGCCACGCGTTTTTCCCGGTGATTGACCCGAATGTGTGGAAAGTTGCTGAAGAAAAAAAACATGATGGGTTTGCTTTTGTAAAATATGAAAGAAAAAAGTGATAAGAGATATGAGATAAGAGATAATTGTAACCAAACTTGGTGAATCTTATGGCCAATCACCGCGGACTATTCATTCTTCTAGAAGGCACCGACGGCTCGGGCAAAACCCTGCAGACCAGTCTTTTGATTAAACGGCTGAAAAAACTCGGAAAAAAAGTGGAACAGATCAGTTTTCCGCAATACGGCCAACCGAGCGCTGTTTTGGTGGAAAAATATCTGAACGGCGAGTTTGGCAGCGCGCGAGAAGTCGGACCATACCGCGCTTCCATATTTTACGCGATAGACCGTTTTGCCGCGTCTGAACAGATAAAAAAATGGCTAAAACAAAGCAAAATTGTTATTGCCAATCGCTATGTCGCGTCCAACATGGGGCATCAGGGCGGAAAAATAAAAAACGCGAAAAAACGCCGGCAATATTTGGACTGGGTGTATGATTTGGAGTATAATATACTCGGTATTCCGAAACCGGACGTTAATTTGATTTTACATGTTACACCAAAAATTTCTCAACAGCTGGTGGACAAAAAAGGCGAACGAAAATATCTCAAAGGCAAAAAGCGCGATATCCACGAAGACGACTTGAATCATCTCCGCGACGCTGAACAGACTTATTTGGAAATAAGCAAAAAATATCCGAAATTCAAAATCATTGAATGCGTTGAAAATAACAAAATCCTCCCACCCCAAATCATCCACGAAAAAATCTGGCAAACAATCGCCAAATCGTCCTTAATTCAAAATTCATAATTCCTAATTCTTAACTATATGCTCATCTCAGCCGTAGAACTTCTCAAGAAATCCGTAAACTTATATACCAACAACTTCGTCGTCATCTTAAAGTACCTTTTACTCACACTAATCCCCACCCTCATCGCTGTCTTGGTAATGTGGATACCGACAATTTTTGGTGATACTTTCTCTTCAATACTAATAAAATTTTGGTGGTTATTCACCGCAATGGGAATTTTTACTTTCTTACTGGTCGCTCTGCTCGGACTCTGGTTCAGTTTCACTCTCATGCGAGTAATAAAAAAACTCTATCATGGAGAAACTCTGTCTCCGCTCTTGATAACCACCAAAGAAACGGAAAAGGTGGTTTGGAAAGGTATTGGCACCAGCTTATTGGTTGGAGTATATACAGTGGCGCCATTTGTGGTTGGAGCGATACTTTTGATTCTCAACCGACTTGCCGTTATCCTTCCTTTTGGTATTTTAACGCCAATGTCGTCGGCAGTAGTGCTTGCTTTAGGTGGTATTTTGGCAGTATACGGCAGTATCCACGCTATAATCTTTTCTCTAAAATTATTCCCGGCAACATATGAAACTGTTCTCGCCGAAAAACCAACCCATGAATCAATTAAATCAGCCTTCGCTCTAACACAAAATCGTTGGTGGTTAATCTTAGGAAGGCTCTTACTAACCGCCGCCGCTGTATGGTTTGTCTATTTGGTGTTATCGCTTATATTATCGTTGGTATTGGATTCCCTGCTCAAAATTTTCGGAATAGTCGGTGGAGGCACTATTCTGATTTATAACATTTTGATGCAAGCGCTTTCTCTCTTAGTAACTCCAGTCGCCTTTGCCACCGCCATTATCCTCTACGAAGAATTAAAAAAACTCGGCCCGGCGCGAATTGAACAAAAAACATAAACATGTCCAAATATACCGCCATCATCGGCATGGAAGTTCATATTGAGCTTAAAACCAAAAGCAAGATGTTTTGCGGTTGTAAAAATGATCCGGACATTAAGGAGCCAAACACAAACATCTGTCCGATTTGCACTGCCCAACCGGGAACCCTGCCAGTGCCAAACAAACAAGCAATCGCTTGGACGGTTTTAATCGGTAATGCGCTCGGATGCGAAATCCGCGAGCTTTCAAAATTTGACCGCAAGCATTATTTTTACCCAGACCTGCCAAAGGGTTATCAAATTTCCCAATACGATGAACCGATTGCCGAACGCGGCGCGATAACTCTTGATTTTCCTCTTAATGATAATATCCGAGAAACCGCAAAAATCAACATCACTCGCGTACATTTGGAAGAAGATACAGCAAAATTAACTCATGACACTAAAGGCAACACGCTGGTTGATTTTAATCGAGCTGGAACCCCGCTTGTAGAAATCGTAAGCGACCCTGACTTCAAGACAGCGTTAGAAGCAAAAACTTATTGCCAAGAATTGCGCGGTATTTTCAGATACTTGGAAGTAAGCGATGCTGACATGGAAAAAGGCCATATGCGCTGTGAAGCGAATATTTCTGTTCAAGAAGCCGATAAATTTGAAATTGTTGACGGCAAAGTAAAACCTTTGGGCAATTACAAACTGAATAATAAGGTGGAGGTGAAAAATATCAATTCTTTCCGCGCCGTGGAAAAAGCGCTGGAGTTTGAAATTAAACGGCAAACAGAATTATTGGAAAAAGGCGAAACTTGGCCGCAACAAACTCGCGGCTGGGATGAAAATAAAAGTGAAACCGTGTTACAGCGAATTAAAGAAAACGCGGCCGATTATCGCTATTTTCCCGAGCCGGACATCCCGCCGTTTCATCCGGAAAAAATTGCCGGAAAAATTTCTTTGCCGGAATTGCCTTTGCAAAAACGAAATCGCTTTCATGAAGAATATGGCTTGTCTTACGCTGACGCGAAAATTTTAAGTGAAGATAAAGATTGGGCGGATTTTACCGAAAAAGTGATGAGTGAGGTGGTGGAATGGCTGGATTCTTTGCCAGAATCTAAAAATAAAGCCGAGAAGGTGCCGCAGAAAATCGCGCGGCTGGCGGGCGGGTGGATCACTTCCAAACTGATGGGAATTTTAGCGGAGAAAAAAATGGAAATTACCGAAGTAAAGTTTTCCGCGGAAAACTTCGCCGAACTTATCGCTTTAATTTATGATAATCGCGTAAACTCCACCAACGCGCAAAAAATTCTTTTAATTATGGCCGGTTCTAAAACTGACAAAGACCCGACGCATATTATGGAAGAAAAAGGCTGGGGGCAAGTTGATGATGAAAATAAAATCAACGAAGTTGTCGTGGAAATAATTAGAAGCTATCCCAAACAAGTTGCTGATTTCAAAACCGGTAAAGAACCGATAATTAAATTCTTAATCGGCATGGCAATGAAAGCCACTGAAGGCTCGGCTGATCCGAAAGTGGTGGAAAAACTTTTGCGGGAAAAATTAACCTGATACTTTTCTCTTCTCCTCCTTTTCTCTCTTCTGTCTCTCTTTAATAAGTTTCTTTACATAAACGTAATATTTGGTATCCATCGCTTCCTGACTGTTTTTGCCGCCAAAACGATTCACGCCGGCAGCTTCCATTGGTTTATCAAAAATAGAAGTCCTGACGTTTGAGGAAGAATTTAGTCTGCTAATGGAAGTTGTCGGCAGTGGTTTATTCAGCACGGGAAAATTTGAAATCTTGCCTGCTGACGGCCTCATTAGTTTATTTAATGTGTTTGATAGCGGCATAAAACTCTGTCATTGCGAGGAGCTCGCGCGACGAAGCAACCCAGCAATCGCGCGAGAACGCGAAAGCGATATGGATTGCTTCGCCTGCGAAGGCTCGCAATGACTTTAATTAGTATAAACTACCCCGCACCTAAAAATTCCCCCGCCAACTCCTCCGCCTCTTCATAAGTCTTACGCCATTTAATCCGCGGGTCGCGCTTGAACCATGTTACTTGGCGCTTGGCGTAACGGCGGGTGTCTCGTTTCAAAAACTCAATCACCTGATCCAAACTAAATTGTTTTTCAAAATAACCTTTAAACTGGCTGTAACCTATACCGCTCAAACTCGGCAAATCCCAACTGTATTTTTGTTTTAACAAATCCTCAACTTCTTTCAACAACCCCAACTTCATCATATCATCAACCCGCTTGTCAATGCGCGCGTAAAGCTCGTCGCGCGGCACTTCAATGCCAATCTGCAAAAATTCGTATAATGGCTCGCCTTTTTTTTGCTGTTCGGAAAATGGCGTACCGCTCAAAAGACAAACTTCCAGCGCGCGGACAATCCGGCGTTTGTTATTAAAATCAACTGTTTCCGCGCCTTTCGGATCAAACTGTTTTAACAATTGCATCAACTCATAATTATCTTTCTCTTCCAAACTACGACGCAATTTTTTGTTTGGCGCGATTTGCGGAATTAACAAATTGTCAACCAAAGCGTGAACATACAAACCTGTACCGCCGGTCACAAACGGCTGATGCCCGCGCTCAAAAATCAAATTAACGCATTTGTTCGCTCTATCTTTAAATTCTGATACTGTAAAAGACTTGCCGGGATCCAAAAAATCAATCATGCAGTGCGGAATGTCTTGAACATAATATAATTTATGCAAACCGACCCGCTTCCATTCCCCAGGCTCTTTAGCCGTGCCAATATTCATTTTTTTATAAATCTGCCGCGAATCAGCGGAAATAATCTCGCCATTAAATTTTTTCGCCAAACGCAAACTCCAACCGGTTTTCCCGCTGGCAGTGGTGCCGACAATGACGATGACTCTTGATAATGATTTCGTTTCCCTGGGCATAAAACAGGCAGAATAATTTCATTAAAAAAGTCTGAAAGTCTATAAAGTCAAAAAGTCATAAAGTCATAAAGTATTGACGGCATTCGCGACTTTACAGACTTTAAAGACTTTACGGACTTTACGGACTTTCTAACTACATTATACCACTTTCCCGCGTAAAACCCACGTATCGGCCCAGTCTATTTTGACTGGCACGATCTGTCCAATCAAATCTAACTCGCCAGGGAATTGCGTCAATTTCATTTCCGAAGAATTGCCTGAACAAATATTTTTTTCGCATTTATCAACCAACACCATCACAATTCGTCCAACATATTTTTGATTTTTGCGATAAGCGGTTTCTTCCATTAAATCTTGCACCGCCTGCCAGCGTTGTTTTTTAATTTCGCGCGGAACATCGTCTTTAAATGTTTTGGCCGCAACCGTGCCGGCGCGTTCGCTGTATTTGGCTTGATACGCGATATCAAAATCGCACTGGCGATATAAATCCAAAGTATTATTAAATTGTTCGTCGGTTTCTCCGCAAAACCCGACAATTAAGTCTGTGCCAATAGCGATGTCCGGTCTGGCAACGCGAATTTTTTTAATTAAACCAATATAAGACTCGCGTGTGTACTTGCGATTCATCTTGCGTAAAATTTCATTATCCCCGCTTTGCACCGGCAGATGTAAATAATTTATTTGCTTTGATAATTTCAACGCTTCAATTTGTTCATCATTAAAATACTGCGGATCAGCCGCGGTCCAATGCAATCGCTCCACGCCGTCAATTTGATTCACCTCCCGCAACAAAGCTGTGAAGCCGTCGCCAAACGGATTGCCTTGATTTATGATTTTAAAATTATTCACCACCTGTCCCAACAGCACCACTTCTTTAATCCCGCTCGCCGCCGCTTGTTTAATTTCTTCCAAAATATCACGAACAACTCGGTTGCGCTCGCGGCCGCGCGCGTAAGGCACGGCGCAATAGGTACAAAAATTATCACAACCTGTTTGAATCGTGATAGACGCGGAGATATTATTGACACGCAAAGGATTAACGTTCAAATAATCGCCGTGGTCATCAAAATTATCCGCAAACAAATCACGATTAAGAGACAATAATCTTTTTGGTAATAAATTTAACTCATCAATTGGAAAAAACAAATCCACGCCGGGAAATTTTTTTCGCAATTTTCCATCTTTATCCCGTCCTGGCAGGCAACCGGTAACACAGACAATCAATTCCGGCCGACGCTGGCGCAACTCCTGCCAATTTTTTACCACGCCAAATACTCTGTCTTCGGCAGACTGCCGCACACTGCAAGTGTTGATTAACAGAACATCAGCCTCGTTCGCGCTATCAGCAACTTCCATCCCGGTACCTGATAACAAGCCGCCAATCCTTTCCGAATCGTTTTTATTCATTTGACAACCAAGGGTAGTGATATGATACTTGCTTAACATAAGTATGACTAAGCGATGTAATTCAGAGTAAAATTTATTAAAGTTAATAAATAAATTGAGATAAGAGATATGAGATAGGAGATAGGGAATAAAAAATTAATCTTTAAATCTTATCAATTATCTCCTATAACTTATCTCCTTTATCTCCTCACTTCCCGCGACAAAATCAGCTCCTAACACTAACCTCACTTTCACCATTTTAACCTAATCCTCTCGCCAATTCAACCCCCTAAAAATGAAGGCGCGCCGGTCGTAGAAACGATCCGGCGCTAACAGCCCTCCCTTTCTGCCGATGACACGACTGGCCGCCGCCCAATCACGATTTCCTGTCCCTCACTCAGCGACAAGCCGACTCCGGACGGATTTGGCCAAATCCGCGCCTCATCGCGGTCCTCGCACATAATCGCCTTGAACGCCAAAAAAGCGCTCTGCGTCTTCCCTGATCCGTCGCGGGTAAAATACCCGCCACGCGAAGCAGTAACTCGCCATGTCCACTTGCGGTTGAAGCCGTCCACAAGTATGACCCACCTTACCCGCTTCGTAAGGGCAAAGACCTCCTCATCGCAATACTCATCAATGGCTTCCAGTGTCCATGGTCCCCTGACCAAAGACACTAAAAGCTCCCTCTCATCAGTTCCTTTCCACTCCACATAGCTGAGCACCAGCCGAGTGAGCAGACCGAAGAGAGCCGAACGCCGTCTCTTTGTTTGCGGATTCATAACCCCCTCCTTTCCGCAGAACAATGCATAATACCACAACCAAAAAAATAGTCAAGCGTTGACATCCACAGCTTTAAAGTGTTATAGTATCACCAGCTTAATTACTCATTAACTTCCATAATATGGGAGAAGCTCAGCGCAAACCAATTGAAAGTCCAGCTAATCAACAAGTAGATGAACACCAACAAAAATATACCTCTCAGACCCCCCTAGAAGAAGGAAGAAGGCGACAAGGCGGCTTTACTGGCAGCACGACCGAACTACTTGCGCAATTGCGAAAAGAAATGGCTTTAGATCAACAAACGCGCGCAACAAAACCAGAACCTGAAATTCCGGAAGTGATTGAAATAAGTGACGAAGATGTGGTTGATGAAGCAAAAGAATGGCACAAACGCGGTTATATAGCCTCGGACGAAGAGGCATTGCCGCCGGCGATCCCGGATGAATCAGCTCTACCCAACGCCCAGAGATACTTGAAATTGGATAAACAAACAGAAGAGTTAGTGGAAGCACGTAAAAAAATAGGACGCCCACTAATACTTAATCCAGAGTTACAAAAATTACTATTACTAGTTATAGAGCAAGAGAGAAAAGTAAAAAAAGAAATGGACAAACTGGAAGCTTATTTTAGACGAAACGGCGTCAAAATAGTCCAGTTGGAAGGTATTGTCCGCCGCGCAAAAAAACAAGCCGCTCCAGTAGAGACTGAAAAGGTAGCTGAAGAAGTTAAAAAAGAAAAAATTACTTCTCCGGCAGAAACACGTCGGTTCCAACCTCATCCAGTATATTACAGAAAGGTTGGTGGAAATAGTGGACCAATTGGCGGCTACGGCACAGGAAATTTAGCGGAAGTAATTGGCCATAAAAGTGGTGCGTCAATATCCGATGTCAACCGACGAACCAGCGAAGATAGCACGGAACGCACCAACGAGGAAGCCATATTTGATCTTGATCAAGAGTTAATAAACTCCAATAGAGATGTTAAATTTTTTGGTCAAGACAAGAATTGGGCTGAAAAAGATTTAACAAAAGAAATAGCGCCGGAAAAACTTCTGCAAAAATTATTTCATTCTGAAATATATCTTGATAAAGAAGAACACACGGCGGCAATTTTGGCTGACAAAACTTTTCTTCAAGCTCTTGATATTGAAAAATGGAACGGAGATTTGTCGGTTTTAAAAGAAGTCGTGGGAAGATTATCACTAGAAAAATTTGATGAACTTACCGCCATAAAACACAACAAACCGTGGTTTAAACGGCTTTTCAAATCGCCTGAAGAAAAACTTTTTGAAACGCAAATGGAGGCATTGGACGATTTGGCGGGAAAATTGATTGCGGGTGGAAAAGAAACGCCGGCTTCTCCGGAAGCCAAACGGCTCCTGCGCGCAATGACAAAACGATAATAAAAAAACGATGGTTTGTCATTCCCGTCCCCACTTTCGTGAGGATAAATTCCAATGGGAATCCATCGCGTCCGATTTTTGGATCCCCATTTTGATGGGGATGACAAATTACTTTCTCTCTCTAATCTCTCCCAACACTTTTCCAACAAAATCCTCTTTACTCATCTTTACCTGATCTTTTTCACCTCGGACTCTAATCATCCACTCTTGTTCTGAGCTTGCCGAAGGATCGCCGGACAATTCTTTGTCGCCGACAATGATAATGTACGGAATTTTTCGTCCGGCGGCCTTGCGAACTTTGTTGCCGACTGTTTCATCCGCGTCGTCAACTTCCACCCTAACGCCGATGCCGCGGAATTCTTCGGCAAGCGCTCTCGCGCCTTCCTGATGTTTTGTCGCGACCGGAGCAAACAAAACTTGTACTGGCGATAACCACACTGGAAACGCGCCGGCATAATGCTCTATTAAAATAGACATAAAACGTTCCGGGGAACCAATAATAGCGCGATGAATCATGACCGGAGTTTTTTCCGTACCGTCCTTATTAACATATTTTAATCCAAACCGTACCGGCATGTTAAAATCAACCTGAATCGTAGAAATCTGCCATTCACGGCCAAGCGCGTCCTGCACAATAATATCCATCTTTGGACCGTAAAAAGCCGCCTCGCCTTCGGCTCTTTTATATTCAATTCTTTTATTTTTCAAAATGCCTTCCAGCAACGCCTCGGCCTTATTCCACACCTCGTCGCCGCCTAAATATTTCTCCGGCTGTTTGGGGTCGCGCAGAGAAAGACGCACCCAATATTTCATATCAAAAGTGCGCAATGCCTTCTCAATGATGCCGAGCACCGGAGAAAATTCCTGCTCAATTTGATCCTCGCGACAAAAACAATGCGCGTCATCTTGGCAAAAACAGCGCAAACGAGACAGGCCGTTTAGCTCGCCTGGGCGTTCGTCGCGATACAGGTTGGCAAAATCAGCAATTCTAATTGGTAGGTCGCGGTAACTGCGCATCTTGGACGCGTAAATCTGCGTATGTTGCGGACAGTTCATTGGCTTAAGAAAATATTCCTCGTCCGAATAGTGCGACCTTACCATTAACATGTCATCCTTGTATTTATCATAATGGCCGGAAATTTTAAACAGTTCCGCTTTGTTCATGTTGGGAGTATGCACGGTTTGATAGCCAATCCCCTTTTGCAATTCATCAATGTAATTAATTATTTCTTGGCGGATAATCGCTCCATGGAAAGTAAACAGTGGCATTCCCGGGCCCACTAAATCAGAAAACACAAACAATTCCAATTCTTTGCCCAATTTGCGATGGTCTCGTTTTTCGGCCTCTTCCAGCATGTATAAATATTTATCAAGCTCGTCCTTTGTCTCAAACGCCGTGCCATAGATACGCGTCAACATCTTATTTTTCTCATCTCCGTGCCAATAAGCGCCGGCGATTTTTAATAATTTAAACGCGCCAATCTCCCCGGTGGACTTTAGATGCGGACCGGCGCAAATGTCCACAAACGTCTTGGGCATATCACCGCCCTTCTTTCCCAGCCAATACACACTAACGCTTTCGCCGCGCTGTTCTATTTCATCAATCCATTCATGTTTATATTCATTGCCTTTATAAGTGCCGCTGCTGAAAAATTTCCTCGCTTCTTTTGCGCTCATTTCGTCTTTAATTATCGGCAGATTTTCTTTAATGATTTTAGCCATTTCTTTTTCAATCTTGATAAAATCAGCCTCTGAAATCTTAATTTCAGAATCAAAATCAAAATAAAAACCATCTTCCGTTGCCGGACCCATGGCGGCTTTGATTTTTCCTGGCCACAAACGCAACATCGCCATTGTTAACACATGCTCGCAGGAATGGCGCAAAGCCAAAAGTTTTTCTTGTTTATCCATAAAATTTATTTCGTATAAGCTCATTCAACTACTGCTATATGTTAAGCTATTGCAGAGACACTGTCAACCCATCGGTTGCTCTCGGGGTAAAGACGCCAAATCACCGTACCCTATTCCCCATTAACAAAATTTTTGATATAATAAACTCACTAAATCTAAACTCTTCCTATGTTGCCAGAAAAGCTGTTAAACGTCCTGCTGAAAGAACATTTCAAAATCAGCGGCGCTGACCTGAAATCATATTCCGCCAAGGCCAAAAAAGTAAATAAAACACCGGAACAGTACCTGCTTGATGAGGGTATTGTTGATGAGACAGCGCTTTATACCGAAGTTGCCAAAGGCATGGCTGCGCCTTTCATTGAATTAGGGGGGAAAGAAATCAAAAAAGAAGTGCTTAATTTAGTGCCACCGCCATTTGCTCAAACTCACGAGATTATCGCTTTTGATAAAAGCTCAACTGAAATCAAGCTGGCTACGTTGGATCCGGATGATATCCAGAGTATTGAATTTTTACACCGAAAAACGGGGCTCAACCCAAAAGTCTATGTTGCCACGCCATCGGGCATCAGAGACGCCCTGCGGCGCTATCACGCTGATTTGGAGAATGATATCGCCATCACCCAGCTGGCAGACGGCGCACAAGATACCGGCGATCTTAAAAAGGCGGCGCAGGAATTGCCAATCATCAACATCGTCAATAGTATTCTGGAACACGCGGTTTATGAAGGAGCGAGCGATATCCACATTGAGCCAACCGAAAAAGAAATGGTGGTGCGTTATCGGGTAGATGGCTTGCTCCACATGGTAATGAATCTGCCGAAAGCAGTCAAAAGCGGTATTGTGGCGAGAATTAAAATTTTGGCGAATTTAAAGATTGATGAACACATGAAACCGCAGGATGGCCGCATTAAAATTCAAATTCAAGATGAAAAACTCGCTATGCGCGTTTCCATCATTCCGGTTTATGATGGAGAAAAGATTGTCATGCGTATTTTGCACGAAGGACAGAAACCTCTGCCGCTTGACGCGCTGGGATTTTTACCCGGCCCAAGAAAATTAGTGGAAGAAGCAATAAAAAAACCGCACGGTATAATCTTAGTTACCGGTCCGACCGGTTCAGGAAAAACCACCACGCTCTATTCTCTGTTGGGTATTTTAAACCAGCCGAACGTAAACATTTCCACGATTGAAGATCCGATTGAATATCATGTCCAAGGCGTGAACCAAAGCCAGATCAATCCACAGGTCGGCTTCACTTTTGCCGCCGGTTTGCGCGCGTTTCTGCGCCAAGACCCGAACATTATAATGGTTGGCGAGATCCGCGACGAAGAAACCGCGGAAATTGCCATTCACGCGGCCATGACCGGACATCTGGTGCTGTCCACCCTACACACCAATGATGCCCCGACTACCCTGCCGCGTCTTTTAGATATGGGTGTACCGCCTTTTTTGATCGCGTTTACCGCCAATATCATTGTAGCTCAACGTTTAATTCGTAAAAACTGTGAATTTTGCAAAAAAGAATACCGGCTTGAAAAAGCGGCGGTAAACGAACTTGGTAAGTTGTTTGATGTTAAAAAACTCACTTCTCTCTTTACTGACCAGGGCATAAAACTAGACGCTAAAGAAAAAACTCTGGAGAACATGACTTTTTATCAAGGCGATGGCTGCCGCCGTTGCGGCAATAGCGGACATAAGGGACGTGTCGGCATTTATGAAGTACTGGAAGTTGATTCTGAACTGGCGCAAAAAATCAATCAGCGCGCCACTGCCGATGTTATCAAAGAATACGCGCGCAAAAAAGGCATGCTTACCATGATGGAAGACGGGTTGGTGAAAGCCAAACAAGGCATTACCACGATTGGCGAAGTTTTACGCGCGACCAGAGAATAATTTATGAAACCGGAAAAAAAGTTATCACCGCTTGAACAAAAGTTAAATAATTTTGTCGTCAAATACTTGACTGGCATTCCTTTCGTGCAAAAAATGTTTTTTGTTGAGCATCTGCACACCATGATACATGCCGGGCTGTCAGTGGTTGAGTCATTAGATGTTTTGAGCAAGGAAATAGAAAATCAAAAGTTGAGGACGGTGATTGCCGCCATCAAATCAGACGTAGAAAAAGGACAAACATTAAGTGAATCCTTGACCAAACACCCAAAAGCCTTTCCGCCGATTTACGTGCAGATGATCGCGGCCGGAGAAGTGGCCGGAAAACTGGAAGAGTCATTGTTTCAAGTTACCAACCAGATGCGCAAAACCCATGAATTAATGTCAAGCATCCGCGGGGCCATGATTTATCCGTCAGTGATTATTGCCGCGATGGGCGGCATCGGCGTGATGATGGTAACCGTGGTCCTGCCAAAACTGATAACTCTGTTTAATGAATTTGACGCGGAACTGCCGCTGGCAACCAAAATCATGATTACCATCACTAAATTCGCCAGCAGCCCTTTTAACATGGTTCTTATAGTTGTGATTACCATTGGAACAATCATGGGTTTTATGTCTGCCTTGCGCAAGTTTCCGGATTTTAAATATTTCGTTCATAAAATGAATTTACATTTGCCTATTTTCGGCAAGATAATGAAAAAAATCAACTTAGCGCGCTTTTCGCTTACTCTATCTTCATTGCTAAAGAGCACAATTCCAATAATTGACGCGGTGCAAATCACCGCGGATACCTGCGGCAACGTCATTTATCGCAATATTCTAAAACAAGCGGCGGAAAAAATTAAAACCGGCGCGCCTTTGTCTGAAATCTTAAGCCAAAACCCGGCTCTTTTCCCGCCAATGGTGACAGAAATGATTATGGTGGGTGAACGCACCGGCGAGGTTCAACAACTCTTGGATGAATTATCGGCTTTTTATGGCAGTGAGGTGGATAAAACCATGAAAAATTTTACAGCGATCATTGAGCCGGTTATCATCATAATTTTAGGCGTGGCAGTGGCTTTTATGGCAATCGCCGTAATTATGCCAATGTACTCGCTGGTGCAAAATTTCTGATTTATGTTCACCAATCCGTTTCCAAACGCTTTCGGTTTAGATATTGGCGATCTGTCGGTCAAACTGATCCAGCTTCGCAATCGTTCGCTTTTGTACCGAGCGCCGCATTACGAAATCATGAACATAAGAGAAATATCTCTTCCACCTGGCTTAATTGTAAATGGCGAACTCCAACAGCCGGAAGAAGTCCGCAAGAGAATGGCAAAAATGCTGCGCGGCCTAAATGCCAAACAAAAACCGATCCGCAGCCCGTGGGTGGTGGCGGCTTTGCCGGAAACTCAAAGTTTTATCAAAATGATTCAAATAAAAAAATTCTTGGACGAATTAATTGACTCTGATATTCTAACTTCGGCAAAAAAACACATCCCTTTTGACGAGGATAATTATTATTTACAATGGCAGATCATACCCAACGGCAGCGGCCCAAACGCTACAAACGTATTAATCGGCGCTGTCCCAAAACTGATTGCTGACGGCTACACTTACTTGCTGGAAAGTTTGGGTTTGGGTGTAATAGCGTTAGAGATAGAAGCTTTATCCATCGCGCGCAGCATGGTTACCGCTAAAAAAGAATACATTGATGAAGCCCGGGTGATTTTGGATATTGGCGCTTCGCGCTCCTGTTTGATTGTCCACGACCATGATATTATTCAATTCAGCACCTCTCTGCCGTTTTCTGGAGAAATTGTCACCACCGCGATCGCTCAGGCGCTTCACATATCAAATGAAGAAGCGGAGGCGATAAAATTAAAGCAAGGCTTGGATTTTAAGCAAAACCGACGCAATAGTTGGACGGCGCTGATAAAATTAACTGATGATTTCGTTGATTCAATTAAAAACGCGATTGATTTTTATTACTCCCACTTTACGGAAGCCAACCGCATCACCCGCATTGTCATGTGCGGCGGCGGCGCCAACCTGAAACGGCTGGATCGCATCATATCCGCGAAACTAAAAATAACCGCCCGACCTGGCAATCCATGGAAAAATTTATCAGCCAAAAAAGATATCGGATTATCTCCGGAAAAAGCCATTAGTTACGCCACGGCCATTGGTTTGGGCCTGCGCGCGGCTGATAATCCTTTTTTTACCAAATACATCATATGATACCCTGCCGTATTAATTTAATCTCTCCGCCAAAACGCCGCCACCTTCAAACCATGGTCCGTTTCCAGTTTCTTAAAAATATACTTGAAGTTATTTTGATCGTCACCTGCGTCATCGGCATCGCGATGCTGGGAGGCGAGTGGGTGCTTGGCAGCTATTTTAATGAATTGAATGTCACTATTTATTCTTTGCAAAACCGTTACGCTGAAACCAATCAAACCGTAAAAATACTCAATGAAAAGCTTAAACGGATAGAATTCATCCAAAATTTTTACCACCCGATAACGCCGCTATTGCCGGAGATTGCTTCGGCTGTGCCTGATGGCGCCAACTTAACCGCGCTTAACATAGATTTAAAAAATAAAATCATCAGTCTAACCGGCTTTGCCGCCAATCGCGATGATCTCTTGAACCTTCAGTCGCGGCTTGAACAAATCTTATGGGTTGAAAAAACCGATATCCCGGTTGACCAGCTCACTAAAAAAGACAATATCAACTTTTCTTTTTCCGCTGCCATTAAATAATTATGACGCGCCTAACTCTAATTCAAAAAATTCTACTGACGCTCGGTATAATTATGGCTGTCTTGCTGTCTATTTTGGCGGGTATAGTTTATCCGGTATCGCAAAAAATATATCGTTTGCAAAAAGAAATAAATCGGGTGGAGGCGGAGCTGGAGAAACGCTATGAAAACTCACAAAAATTCAAACGCACAGCAAGAGAAATTAGCGAGATAACAAAAAACACAAATCAATTGGCACAGACCATGATCGCGGCCGGCGGCGAACTTGACATGATCACTCGTCTGGAAAATCTCGCGGAAAAAAATCATATCACGCAAAATCTGGAGGTGATTTTCAAAGAAATAAAAGACGATAAACCGCGCGCCAGTCTTACTCATTTTTATTTACTGAATTTTTCTAATCAGGGAGACTTTGCCGACCATCTTCGTTATTTGGCCGAGTTGGAAAAACTGCCTTTTTATCTTATTGTTGATAATATAAAATGGGAAAAAGGCAAAGAAGATAAAGCCAAAAAATCACCTATTACTTTAAATTTTAGCGGAATCATCTATGTTGACCCCACGTCAGTCAAAAAATAAACGCGCGATTCTGCTGGCGGAATACAAAGAGTATGAGCGTTTGCACATAATTAGCATTGCCGCGGCGATACTAATCGCTGTCGGAGTTGGCGTTACTCTATTTTTCCTTTACACCAACATTTATCAATCAATCAGCAAAACCCGCGAGGTTCTTTTGACCGACCCCGCCCTGAACGTGGAGACGGTTGATTTTAACAAATATGACTCGGCGATAGCGGCGTGGGAGAAAAAAATGAACGCGGAAACACCGGCGCCAACGCGCGATCCATTTCTATTCATCGCGAAACCAAACGCGACTTCCACCCAACAATTATGAAATATCTGTTTCAACTCGGCCATCAACCGCAAATCTCCGCCGCTGAAATAACAGCGGTTTTGTCGCTGCATCGCTTCACCGCCTCATCACTGCATCACCGAGAGAATTTTTTAAATTTAGAAACAGACCAACAATTAAATTGCGAGGGGTTAATTGAAATCCTCGGTGGGACAATTAAAATAATGCAAAAAATTAATTTTGCCAATATCGCCGACTACTTATTGACTAAAAAATCAGAAGGTAAAATCCACTTCTCTCTTTCTGGCCCAGACAGTCGCCAGCTTGCGCTGGAAGCAAAAAAAACACTTAAATCTGCGGGGTGTTCTGTGCGTTACATTGAACCAAAAAATACCGCCACGATTCTGCACAATAGTCTAATCCAGCGGCAAACTGATTTAACGATTTTTGCCAACGAAATTTTCGTCACCAAAGCAATCCAGCCGTTTGAAGAATTCAGCCAACGCGATTACGACCGCCCGCAAAGCGACAATAAAAGCGGCATGCTGCCGCCAAAGCTGGCAAGAATAATGATTAATCTGGCGCAAATACCAAAAAACGCGGCGATTCTGGATCCGTTCTGCGGTTCCGGCACAATTTTAACCGAAGCCATGGTGATGGGATATGGAAATCTAATCGGTTCTGACATCAGCGCCAAAGCCGTCGCTGATACTGAAAAAAATCTAGAATGGACAAAAGACAATTATCTCTTATCTCCTATCTCTTATCTCCTCTGCGAATCGCCCGCAACTCAACTAACCAAACACATCAAACCCGCTTCAGTTGACGCCATCATCACTGAACCATTGCTTGGCAAGCCGCTGACTGGCAGAGAAAATATAGAAAAACTACAAGCTCAAACTGACGAACTCGCAAAATTATATATAGACTCTTTTAAAACCTTCGCTAAAATTTTAAAACCCGGCGGTGTTGTGCTGTTTATAATTCCAAAATTTTTGTACAAAGACGAGTGGGTGGAAATGGATTGCGTGGATAAAATAAAAAAGACCGGTTTTAAAACCGTCCCGTTTGAAATACTTGGTAGCAAATCCGTCGAGCATCTTACTTACCATCGTCCCGACCAACATCTGGCGAGAACGATTTGGAGGTTTGTAAAAAAAGTGAGTGTCGACCACCTCTCTGCCCCTCCGGGCATCTCCCCTTGTTAAGGGGAGAGGTTAGATACCCCCCTCCTTGACAAGGAGGGGAACACAGGGGAGGTGGTATCGCAATCACTCATAAATACATCTTCTCAACCCTAACACCTGTATAATAATACTTCAATAATTCTTCAAAACTCAACCCTTCTTTATCCGCTCGAATAGCCGCGTCGCGCTGACTCATGCCCACACCATGGCCCTTTTTCGTTCTGCCGCTATCATACCCTGCCTTAACTGGTTGCAACCATGGTTTGTCTGTTCCGCCCCAAACGTTTTTCCAGCTCTTGGTCCAGCCATTGCTGTTGCCGAAATACGGCGTGGTAACAATTTCATTATTGTAAGTTACCATAATGCCGCGCGTATCTCTGGCCGCTTGCGCCACATTGCTCATCGCCATTTCCGAATCATAGCCCAAATAAAGCTGGTCGTAGGTGTTGGCGATAACGTCAAAAAATGGATATTTATTTTTATTAAAATAAGCGTAATTCCGCGCCGCCACCATATTGGCCTTGATAAACTCAATCGGGGCTTTGTTGCTTGTTTCTGCCATGCCGACGACATAATCTTCAAAAAGCAGGTCATTCACTACATAAAACTTGCCATCCACCTCGCCGCGGCGGAACTCAACAGCGCCGCGATAGTGATTATGATCTCCAGTAGTTACCCATTTGGCTGGACGCTTCAAATTAAAAATTGTAAATACCGCGTGCGGATCTGATTGTGGCGATAATTTCACATACTGCGGAGAAGAAAATTCCAAACCGCCTCCATCAAAACTATACTCGCCATCTTTATAACGCAGAATCGCGATTTTATTTTTTGGCAAAGCTCCTTTTGTCTCACTGCCAACAGAAATAACGTAGTCGTCATTGGCGGACATAAACTGCATCCGCGCGTCATCCGCCAAATTAATTCCGACCCTCAATCGCGGTTCCTCGCTCAAACGCGGAACAAATACTTCAATTGCCTCGGAAAAAGTCGGCGCCTGATAATCCACCGGCGCGTCTTCAGTCACTTCCACCGGCACTTCCACTTCAATTTCCTTTAATTCATTGCCATCTACTTCAACTAAAAACTTCGCGATATAATTTCCCTTTTTTTCAGGAGTGCGAAAATTAAACGTCAAACGCAAAAATTCATCGGGCGCGACATTTTCTTCTCCGCTCAAAGCCACTTGCGCGTTATCCCAATTCGTGTCGGCAAAACTCGGTCCGCCCAAGCTGGCCACGGTCGCCGTCCCAACAAATTTGACTCTGTACTTCTGCCAAACGGCCGTGCCTTTATTCATCAAAGTCAAAACTTGTTTAATTCTTTCACCGCCGACAGATGTAACTTGTTTCTTACTCAATCCCACCCTCTTGGCCTGATATTCAGCGCCATTTGTCGTAACATCATTGACTTGCTCGGTGACAGCGGTTTTTTTTGCCTCAACCGCCTTAATTTTCAAAAAAAAGTATCCGCCTTTAATCCAAGAATAATTCTCCGCGGCTAAATAAAATTTTTCCAAATATTCTCCGGCTTTCTCCGGAGCTTTTAACTCTATTACTAACTCTCCCGTTTCTCCCGATGCGATCTTACCGTCAATTTTGGCGGTCTGTTTACCACTCAACCAGTTTGACCCCTTAAAAACCGAAATATGATCTCGCGGCTCCATTGTATAGGCGGAAATAAAACGATCGCCCGAAGCATTCCAAACAGCCGTGCCGATATTCTTAAATTCTAGTTTGATTGTTGCCGTCTCCCCGCCAGTAATTAAAATCGGATCCGCGATTGATTGCGACACAAACTTCGCCGCATAGGCCTCGTCTTTTATCTTCACATCCGGCTCCGCCGCTTTGGCTATATTTAGCCAAAAAAACGAACAAAATATTATCACTGTAACCAAAATTGGAGATTTTTTTGAATTACTCTTCATAGCAAAATAATTATACCAAAAAAACTGATAGACCACAATTGATTTCCCACCTAAAAAATGATAGACTAACGAATAATGACTCATGGCGATAATTGTTTAATTGTTTAATTGTTAAATTAAAAATTGTTTAAAAATTGAAAATTGTAAATTGTAAATTATCGTGATATGTCTACCCGCGTTATCGCCCACAACACCATCATCCAAATAATCGGAAAAATTATTTCTGTGGCTTTGGGTTTGCTCGCTCTCGGCATGATGACGCGATATTTGGGACAAGAACAATTCGGCTGGTATATTACCGTAATTTCTTTTCTGACTTTCGCCGGTATTTTGACAGATTTCGGATTTATCCCGGTCAGCGCGCAAATGTTAAGCGAACCGGAACATGACAAAACAAAATTATTCCGCAATCTTATCGGCTTCCGCTTAGCGACCGCGATAATTTTTCTCGGCCTCGCTCCTCTGGCCGCGTTATTTTTTCCTTACCCGACAATAGTCAAACAAGCTATCGCGTTAACCGCTGTTGCTTTCATTGGTGTGGCAATTAATCAGGTGTTCTTTGGTTTATACCAAACAAAATTAAAAATGCACATCCCGACAATCGGCGAACTGACCGGCAGGATTGTGCTGGTCGTCGGCCTTTGGCTGTTGATTAATCTAAAATCCGGATTCATACCGATCATGATGGTGGTAGTTTTGAACAGCCTTAGCTATACTCTTATATTATGGATCGCGGCTAAAAAATATACGGCTGTCAGCCCGGCTTTTGATTGGGCCGTCTGGCAAACGATTATGAAAAAAATGTGGCCGGTAGCGATCGCAATTATTTTTAATGTTGTTTATCTAAAAGGCGACGCGATTATTCTCTCAATTTTTAAAAGCCAATCCGAGGTCGGTATTTACGGCGCGGCTTATCGCGTGATTGATATTTTAGCGCAAACCGCGATGATGATTATGGGTGTAATCATGCCATTGCTCGCCTACAATTGGTCGCGTAATCTAAAAGAAGAGTTTAAAAAATATTACCAGCAAGCCTTTGACATCATCATGCTTATGGCCGTGCCAATCATAATTGGATTGATAATGCTGGCGGACAAAATTATGATTTTTGTCGCTGGCAGTGAGTTTGCTGACGCAAGCAGACCCTTGCAAATTTTGGCGATCGCGATTTTTGGTGTATATTTAGGCGCGGTGTTCGGCCATGTCGCGGTAGCAATCAACCGGCAAAAGCAAACTCTGTGGATTTACATTTCCGACGCGATTTTAACTCTAATCGGCTATTTGTATTTCGTTCCCCGCTTCGGCATGTCCGGCGCGGCGTGGATGACAGTGTTTTCCGAACTCTACGCCGGCTTCTTGCTTTGGCTGACAATCAGATATTACAGCCAAGAAAAAATCCAACTAAAAACTTTTGGCAAAATTCTGCTCTCTGGATTAGCAATGTCGGCCGCATTATGGTCAACAAAATCAACCGGACTATTCATCCAATTGCCTGTAGCTTGTTTGGCTTATTTAATGGCAATTTTCTCATTAGGAGCGGTTTCTAGACAAACCATCAAAGACGTCTTTACTCTAAAGACGAAAAATCAGGCCGCGCCGCCGACCTGATTGACGAAGGAACGCCGTAATGGCGCATTCCAAGATTCTTCATTTGAATTGAATCGTTTTCATTATACCATCAAACATCGCCGCCACTTTGTCCGGATCTTCCTGGTCAGTGGCTGATACCCAAAATCTAAACTCATTTCCGTTAACAAAAAAAGAATAAATAAATTCTCTAATGTAGCCGCCGTCATCTTCAAGACTTCGGCCGCGGTATTGAACAACTGTTCGAGCGCCTTTCTGTCCGCTAAAATACACTTCTTTATTTTCTATTATCTCCCCATCGCCTTCTACTTGTTCGCGAAGGATTTTTAATCGCTCTTCTTCCTGCGCCGACAACTCCGTATTGGATAGAACCTTGCCGGTCTTCACATAAAAAAGAATTTCCGGATAACCTTTGTTATCTGGAGCAATCAAGCTCCCTTCTCCGCCATCCTCACTGCTGAACTCGCCATACACCACCGGCGTATCCAACGAAAAGAGCTCACTATCAAAATAATGAATGCTTGGGGTGTAATCTTTAACCCCAACCCTGTCCACGCCAAAGTTATTAATCACGGAGCAGCCGCCTCCCGCGATAAGAAATAACCCCAAAACTACCGCTATTTTCTTCATAATAATTTATGGTTTAAAAATTAAAAACGTGATACACTATTTTAGAGGTTATTTGTATTATAACAGAACGGGCCAAAACCCGCAATCTAAACCCGCAAGTTGTTTATGTTCATTTGGTTGGTAATAATTTACGCCCTATTATTCGCTTTTTTGTCTTGGCGCAGATTTGATATCGCCCTGGCCTTATTTTTCTTTGCCTTGCCAAGCTATCTTATCCGTTTTAACATCGGCTCCTTGCCGACCACGCTATTGGAAGTGATGTTGTGGATTATTTTTTTAACTTGGACAGTGAGACTGATAAAAAACTACAAAAAAATATCTCTTATCTCCTATCTCTTATCTCCTATCGGCAAACACAATAAATTATTCGCTGTCGCGTCCACCCTCTTTCTGCTCGCCGCGACTGTCTCTATATTCACTTCTTCAAACACTCTATCGGCTCTCGGCGAATGGAAAGCATTCTATGTTGAGCCAATACTGCTATTCTTTATCCTAATTACAACATTAAACACCCAACCATCTTCTAACACTCAAAAAATTTTCAATTTTCTCCGCCCAAGGCGGACCCGCCTCGGGCAGGAATTTTCAATTTTCAAACAAAATCCAAAAATCCCAAATCTAAAATTCACTATAATTTTTGCGTTAATTCTCTCTGGTCTGATTACTGCGATTCTTGCGATCTACCAGCATTTTACCGGCTGGATGGTGCCTGACGCCTTTTGGACTAATCAAAACACTTATCGTGTTACCGCTTGGTATGGATTTCCGAATGCAGTCGGACTTTTTCTCGCCCCCATTTGGCCGCTGGCGTTATATTTAATTTTAAAAAACAAGAAACAAGAAACAAATAAATACAAAAAAATAAATCAAAAAATAAAAGCTTGGATATTTGAAAATTGGAATTTAAAAATTATTTGTATCTTGTATCTTGTATCTTCGCCGCTCGCAATTTATTACGCTCGCTCCACTGGCGCTCTCGTCGGCCTCGTAGCCGGTCTATTATTTTTTCTCTTTTTTTACAATAAAAAAACTCGCCTTATCGCCTGCCTCGTAAGCCTCGTCGGTCTTGTGAGCCTCGTAAGCCTCCCCGCAAACAATCCAATCAAACAAGAATTACTATTTCAGAACCGCTCCGGCCAAATCCGTCTGGCAATTTGGAGCGAAACTTGGCAATTTCTAAAAGATAATCCTATCTGGGGCGCGGGCCTCGCTTCTTACCAAGATAAAATCAAACCCTATCACACGACCGTCAATGGCGAGGGCATAGAAATTTTTCATCATCCGCATAATATATTTTTGACAATGTGGGTGAATGCTGGATTGGCGGGATTGATTGGATTTATGTTAATCATATTCGCAATTTTCAATTTTCAATTTTCAATTTTCAAACAATTCAAAAATTTTTCAATTTTCAATTTATGTATATTAAGCAGTTTGGCGATAATCCTCGTTGCTGGTCTAGTGGATTCGCCATACATCAAAAACGATCTGGCGATGTTGTTTTGGCTTCTGCCGGCGATGTTGGCCGCCATACCGCATAATGAAAATAAAAAAGACGCATTGCAATGCGTCTCTACAAAATTAAATCCCTAATTCAACAATCTCTTCAGATACTGTCCCGTATAGCTTCTCTTTACCTTCGCCACATCCGCCGGCGTGCCTTGGGCGACGATTTCACCGCCGCGGCGGCCGCCTTCCGGGCCCAGATCAATGATCCAATCCGCGCATTTAATTACATCTAAATTGTGTTCAATAATTAAAACCGTGTTGCCCTTTTCCACTAATTGATTCAAAACTTCCAACAAACGGCGAATATCTTCAAAATGCAAACCGGTCGTCGGCTCGTCTAAAATATATAAAGTGCGGCCGGTGGCGCGGCGAGCAAGCTCGGTCGCCAATTTAACGCGCTGGGCTTCACCGCCGGAAAGAGTGGTGGCGGACTGGCCAAGATGAACATAACCCAAACCGACATCGCGTAGAATCTTCAATTTATCGGCAATCGCCGGCACATCGCGGAAAAACGGACACGCTTCTTCTACCGCCATACCGAGAACATCAGCGATATTTCTGCCATGATAATGCACTTCCAACGCTTCTTTGTTGTATCGCTTGCCTTGGCATTCGGCGCATTCCACAAACACATCTGATAAAAATTGCATTGGAATGCGGACATAGCCTTCTCCGGCGCAGGCCTCGCATCGGCCTCCGCCTTTGACATTAAAACTAAATTTGCCGGCGTCATAATTGCGCATTTTTGCTTCCGGCACAGCGGTAAACACGTCGCGAATCGCGCTGAACACACCGGTATAAGTTGCCGGATTGGAGCGAGGAGTGCGACCGATCGCGGTTTGATCAATCACAATCACTTTATCAATATTTGATAAGCCAACGACTTTTTTGTGTTCGGCCGGCTCATCTTTGGCGCGATAAAAATGTTTGTTTAATGATTTGCCGAGAATATCGCTGATCAAAGTTGACTTGCCGGAACCAGAAACGCCGGTAACGCAAACTAATTTGCCTAATGGAATATCAACATCAATATTTTTCAAATTAAACGCTTTAGCGCCGATAATACTGATGATCTTGCCGCTGCCTTTGCGATGTTTTTTAGGCGCGGAAATTGTTTCTTTACCTAACAAATAACGGCCGGTTAAAGATTTCGCGCTTCGTTTAATATCTCCAACTGTACCGCTGGCGACAATCTCTCCGCCGTACTCGCCCGCGCCAGGCCCGACATCAACCACATAATCCGCCGCTTCAATCATGGCTTTGTCATGCTCAACCACAATCACAGTATTATCTTGGTCGCGCAAAAATTTCAGCGTACTTATCAACTTGTCATTATCGCGCGGATGCAAACCAACCGATGGCTCGTCCAAAATATAAATCACACCAGTTAAACCGGTAGAAAGCTGGGTGGATAATCTGACTCTCTGCGCTTCGCCGCCGGACAATGTGTTGATTGAACGATCAAGTGATAAATAATACAGACCAACCCTTAACAAATCCTCCAACCGCTTATCAATTTCTCTAATAATCGGCGCGGCCACCATCAACTCGTTCTTGCTAAATTGTTTGCTTGCGCTTTTTTTCGCTGTCAACCAAGTCTTAAAAAACAAACCTGCCTCTTCCGCGCTCATTTCCGCCAAATCTGCGACAGAATGGTCGTCAATTTTTACAAACAGAGATTCTGTGCGCAAACGCTTTCCTTTGCACACAGAACAAACCCTCTCATGCATATATTGCTCTATCTCTTTTCTGACATATTCAGAATCGGTTTCAAAATGCCGCTGGGTCAAATTCGGAATAATCCCTTCAAACTGCGCTTTTTTGCCCGCGACTTCATACTCCTCTCCGTCAGTGCCATAAAACAAAACATCCATCACGTCTTTGGTTAAGTCTTTTGCCGGAGTATTTAAAGAAAAATTATGCGCCCTCGCCACTTCCGCCAAAAGTTTTTGATAATGGCCATGATTGCCGACGATTCTGGTCCAGGGCTGAATCGCGCCTTCGGCCAAAGTCAAGCGCGGATTGGGAATAACCAGCTCCGGATCAACTTCCAAAGTAATGCCGAGGCCGGTACAGCGCGGACAGGCGCCATAAGGGCTGTTAAAACTAAAACTCCGCGGCTCAATTGGGTCAAATCTCTTGCCGCATTGCCGACAAAACGCGTTAGTGGAAAAAATATAATCCTCGCCTTCCGTCTCATCGCAGATAACCGCATCGCCGTTTGATAAATCAATCGCCTTATCAACTATCGCGGCGAAGTCTTGTTTTTTAATGTCAGAAACTCTGCCGGCCAACAATTCCACCGTATATTTTTTCTGCGGTTCAAATTTAAATTTACTAACCTCGATCAATTTCATCACCATGCCATTAACCCGCGCCTCTTCAGCGCCGGCTTGCTCCAAACGCGATAATAATTCTTTCAATTTAATCTGTCCATCTTGAATCAATGGCGAAAGAATTAGCAAAGCGTTTGACCGCCTGCCGATTTTTCTTACTTCTTCAACAATTTCGCCGATTGAATGCGCGCGAACCGCGATACCGCATTCAGGACAATATTGCGTGCCGAGCCGGGCGAACAACAAACGCAAATGGTCGTAGATTTCCGTAATTGTGCCGACTGTTGAACGCGGATTCTGCAAAACCGACCGCTGGTCAATCGCGATGGTCGGCGACAAACCTCTAATCTCGTCAACATCCGGCCTATCCTGCAATTCCATAAATCTCCTCGCGTAGGCTGACAAGCTCTCGGCATACCGTCTCTGCCCCTCGGCGTAAATCGTGTCAAAAGCCAAAGAGGACTTTCCCGAGCCGGAAAGTCCTGTGATTACCGTAAGTTTATTTTTTGGAATCTCGAGCGAAACATTCTTCAGATTATGCACCCGAGAGTTGATGATTTTGATGCTATTCACAAATTTTAACAATTAATTTTTATCCCTACAACTGGTTGGATCATCCCCCCAGTTCCAAAAACCAATAAGTACCTCAGCAGTAGGAGCAACAGCCAACCCGTAACCTAACCCCGCCAGAGAACCAACTCCGGGAAATATGAACGTACCCACGACACCGCCAACCGCCGTGCCCGCGACCATTCCATCCAAACTCGGCCATTTCATCCCATTTTCCACAGCCGGAAAATTAGTCCTGGTAATATGTATATTACATAAATATCCATTCTTTAACTCATCAAGAGAAATCAAATTCTGGGTATATTTCGGATCATTGGCGACGATAAACGCGACAGTTGGAACAGACACATAAGCGCAGGAGCACCCCATATTCCCCGGTCCGCAATTTACTGTTGAATAATACTTTTTTTGAAAGGCGGTTGATAAATTAACACTGCAATCGTGCGAACGCGGAGCGGTCTGACCAACTGCGTGCCAATCATCTGTGCCTCCCGTCCACGGCATACCCTCAAACCAACCATTGACACTCCCGCCTGTTTCATCATTCACTTCCACTCCAAGATAAAAACCGGCTAAACCACCATAATCATTACAAATTGTTTCTATTGAAGAAACATACGGAATTTTATAAAGATCACCGTTTTTATTGCTCACATAATCAACATCTTTAACTTCTTTAATTTTACCCTCGCTCTTGCATAAGGCCAATAGTTTAATATTATTCCCTGAATCTACCGCCGGAACTCCAACCGGACCAAAAGTTCCGTCAACTGCTCCAATCAACATACCATTAACACACTTCCCTTTCAAACACACTGACTTATCAGCAGTACTACAAACCGTCCCGCTACACGTCAATCCTCCGCTTCCTTCCACATAATACTCCTTGCCGCAAGCCGGTTTCGCGTCATCATAAGTCTTAAATCCTTTCTGCTGTCCTTCAGAATATTGGTTCTTATATTCCTCGCTGGATGTTTCTTTGGCGAAATAGAATTTTTTGTCTTTGGCTAAATCGCAATATGGCGGGACTAAACCAGCGGTATTAATCATCCATATTTGCGGCAGACGAAAATTAACTAAATACGGATTGATTAAATTCAAAATAAAATACGCCATTACCGCCAAAAACAAGCCCATCAGCGCGTTGCCAATTTTTTTATGCGCGCCACTGATCATCTCTTGATTCCCGCCGGACATTATCCAATCAAATCCGGCTTTGATAATCATCATTACGGCCAAAATACTAGCTACGACTATGCCATAGCGATAAATCCATTTTATAAACTCGCCGATGTGAGCGAAAGTGCTTGGCTGATTGCCTGCTTCGCCCCAATTCACACCCATCTTGGCTGTTGTTCCTGGCAGACAAAATCCGATTAATTTATTGGATGAGTCCTTTTCCATTTTGCAAGCTTCCTTAGTTTCATCGTTCGGTCCGACAAATGTTCCGAATGCCTTGACCTCACAGTCATCCTTTGTCCAACAGCGCTGATCAACGCCGGTGTAAGTAAAACCGACTCCGCCGTCCGCGCTACCACCAGAACTTGACCCACCGCCAGAGTTAGAACTTTCTGCTGGTGTAAAAGAAGAATCATCTGACACACAAAAACCACTTTCACATTTGGCGTTTTCTCCGCAATCAATATCAGTGGAACAATCTTCCGCAAAAGAAACCGACGCAAATAAAAACTGCCCGAATAACAAGATTAAAAAATAAATTGTAAACTGTAAATATTTTTTCATAAAATTCTACTGTCATTGCGAGGAGTCCTCGCGGACGACGCGGCAATCCATCGTGGTTATTCACGATTGTTCTGGATTGCTTCGTCGTCGCGCGAGCTCCTCCTCGCAATGACGGATAGCCTGTCATTGCGAGCCGCAGCGAAGCAATCCAGTCGCCGCAATATAGAACAATCATTGATAATCGCGATGGATTGCCACGTCGCTCGTTCCTCGCTCCTCGCAATGACAGCTGGCGCCGACCGACATTGGGCGGGTTATCTGTCATTGCGAGGAGGCCGACGTTCGTCGGCCGACGAAGCAATCCAGTCGCTGTAATCCAGTCGTTTGTCATTGCGAGCCGCAGCGAAGCAATCCAGTCGCCGCAATCCAATCATTCAAAAATCGTCTGATAAATCTTTCCATTTTGGATTCATCTTTTCTATCAACGCAAGTTTCTTTTTTCTTGAACCGGTTTTAATTTGTTTTTCCCTCATAATAGCGTTCTTCGGGTCTGTGTATCCTTCATAAAAAACTAACATTTCCAGATCATACTTACCTGTGAACGTCCTTTTTTAAATTTTCTCTTTATGTTCCCATACTCTGCGAAACAAATTGTTCGTTACGCCAGTGTAGAGCGTGCCATTTCTGTCATTTGCCATTATATAAACATAATAATCTTTAATCATACCCAATATGTGCGCGACTGGATTGCTTCGCTTCGTCGCTCACAATGACAGCCAGGACACTTCCGCTCTTTTTATTCCGTATGCATGTGCGACTGGATTGCTTCGCTGCGGCTCGCAATGACAGATGGCTGTAAATATTTTCTCATTTTGTTTTATTCAAAAAGCTCAAAATAATTTCGTCCCATTGTTGCGCGGTCAAAACGCCGCCGATTTTCACGCCATTGACTAAGTAGCTTGGCGTGCCTTGCAATCCGATTTCCATCGCGTCCTTGGTATCAAGATTGATTTCCTGATTATATTTTTCAGTCGCCAAACAAAGATTGAACATATCAGTGTTCAGTCCCAGCTCTTTAGCGTTCGCCAACAAAGCTTCAGTTTGCAAATCTTGTTTGGTAAAAAGCAAATTATGATACACCAAAAATTTTCCCTGCTCCTGCGCGCAAGACGCCGCTTCAGCCGCGACTAAAGAATCCTGGTGAATACTGACCAACGGCAGATATTTGAAAACCACCCTGACTACCGGCTCGTACTTGCGCATCACTTCTTGAAAAATCGGAAACGCTTCGCGCGAGTAAGGGCATTGAAAATCATAAAAAACCAAAATCGTCACCGGCGCGTTTTCATCTCCGACAACTTGATTGCTCGGCCGAATATATTTAGCGTAATCTCCGATAAAATCGCTGGTGTTTTGAGCATTGGACAAAAACTGCGCCGTGCTCATCATTTTTTTATTGCCGGCAAACTGTTTGCTCACGCTCTCCGCGTCGCCGAATCGTAGCTGCCAAGCGTAATAAGCAAAAAATCCGGCAAACGACAGGCCGACGATTAAAACCAATCCGGCTACTGTCAAAATCGCGACACCCCAGCCTTTTTTATACCACTTTTTCACCACTCCCGAGATGTCAGTTTGTGAGGTAAAATTTTCCGCCATATTTTTTGAGTAACTATATTATAGCAGGTTTTAAGATTTGTCAACAGTATATATGTGCGAACTTACGAACAGGATACGAAATTACGAACTACGAAAACAGCAATTTAACAATTTAATAATCGCTTGCTTTATCACCACCCCAGCCTCCCTCTCCTCATCAAATACTCAAGCCTAATGATATTATACGCTAAAAACTCGTTTTCTATTTTGCCGTCCAGAGCGAGTTGGGCCGCTTTTTTTATTGAAGTCGGAACAAGTTTAATTGGAAAATCTTCATCGCCGACCAATAGAGCGGGGAACAGATTTTTCGCCAAAAAAACGTGCGCCGTCCATAATAGATTTTCCGTCGGAAATTTAGTGTGAAAATGTTTCCATATTTTCGCGTCAAACCCGGTTTCCTCGCGCAACTCGCGATGAGCCGCTTTCAACGGCGATTCATGCTTTTTGTCGCGCCGCCCAGCTGGAAGAAACAGCACATTGCCGCCATGCCGATGCCTAAACTCGCGTATTAATAACAATCTACCCCTATCATCAAACGGCATTATCACCACAGAATCATTGCGGGAGCAATACTCAAAAATTTTCCTAGTCCCGTCAGGATACCTCACCGGCCGCTGGTCAATTTCAAAAATAATGCCACTGTAGACTTTTTTGAACGGACCATATTTCAATTTTCTTACTTTACGCGACATATGAGTCGATAATTTACCAACAGTATCACCTGTCATTGCGAGCGAACCGCCAGCTGGCGGTGAGCGTGGCAATCCATCGCCGTTTAGCGACTGGATTGCTTCGTCGCGCGAGCTCCTCGCAATGACAGATGTGCCGCTCAATTCACTACTTTATAGACTTTATAGACTTTCGGACTTTACGGACTTTAACGCTAGTATCTATAACCCTCCGTCTTATACGGCCCATTATGATCAATACCCAAATAATCCGCCTGCGTTTTGGTGAGTTTGGTGAGCTTGACGCCGATTTTTTCCAAATGCAGACGCGCGACTTCTTCGTCCAATTCTTTTGGCAAACAATATACGCCGATTTTGTATTTCTTCTGCCACAACTCCATTTGCGCCAACACTTGATTGCTGAAAGAATTGCTCATGACAAATGAAGGATGTCCAGTGGCGCAACCTAAATTAACCAAACGGCCTTCGGCTAATAAATACAGCTCTCTACCATCGGATAAAACATATTTATCAACCTGCGGTTTGATGTTTATTTTTTTTACGCCTTTAGCTTTATTTAATTTTTCCACCTCAATTTCATTATCAAAATGCCCGATGTTGCAGACAATCGCCTGGTCTTTCATTTTTAACATGTGTCCAAGAGTAACAACTCCCAAATTGCCGGTCGCGGTAACATAAATATCAGCCCAACCCAGCGTGTCTTCCACGGTTTTGACTTCATAACCCTCCATCGCCGCTTGCAGAGCGCAAATCGGGTCAATTTCGGTAATAACCACGCGGCTGCCTTGCCCGCGCAATGCTTGAGCGCAGCCTTTCCCCACCTCGCCATAACCGCAAACTACCGCGACCTTACCTGCCAGCATAACATCCATAGCGCGGTTTAGTCCATCAACAATTGAATGGCGGCAGCCATAAATATTATCAAACTTTGATTTGGTGACAGAATCATTCACGTTAATTGCCGGGAACAATAATTTTCCGGCTTTTTCCATTTGATACAACCGATGCACGCCGGTTGTGGTTTCTTCTGACGCGCCTTTTATTTTTTTCGCGACACTCATCCATCGCTTCGGATTTTTCTTGTATTCTAATTTTAATTTTTTCATCAATTCTCTAAAATCCTCGCCTTCATCTTTAAAATCAGCGTCTAAAATTTTTGGCTCTTTCTCCGCTTCCACACCCTTATGAATCATCAGGGTCGCATCACCGCCATCGTCAACTATTAAATCGGGTCCAACCCCACTCCCAAAATCCAAAGCTCTTTCTGTGCACCACCAATATTCTTCTAATGTTTCGCCCTTCCAAGCAAAAACCGGAATCCCGGCTTTAGCCACTGCCGCGGCCGCGTGGTCTTGCGTGGAAAAAATATTGCATGATGCCCAGCGAACTTTCGCGCCCAAAGCAACCAGTGTTTCAATCAACACCGCGGTCTGAATTGTCATATGGAGAGAGCCGGTAATTTTCGCCCCATTAAGTGGTTTTTTAGCGGTATATTTTTTGCGGATAGACATCAAACCTGGCATTTCTTTTTCCGCGATCTCCATTTCTTTTCTGCCCCAATCGGCAAGAGAAATGTCTTTAACTTTAAAATCTTTTGGCATAGTAAAAAATATTTTAATCAACCGCGATAAACCAGATACGCGACATAAACCGCGTACAATAATATAAACATCGCGCCCTGCCAGCGATCCAATTTTCGGCGCGCGCCGATAAACATAAATAAAAATAACAATAGAGTGGCGGTTATGCTTACCAACACATCAAAATTAATTATTGAGTTGAAAGGCAGAGGCAAAATCGTGCCGGTCAAACCCAAAATCCAAAACACATTAAAAATATTTGAACCGACAATATTGCCGACCGCGATATCATTTTGCTTGCGAATAACGGCGACCACGGAAGTGGCCAATTCCGGCAATGAAGTGCCAACCGCGACAATTGTTAAACCGATTAAAACTTCCGACATTCCGGCCAACCTTGCCAGGATGACCGCGTTATCCACCAAAATTTTACCGCCAACAAATAGCGCCGCCAATCCGCCAATAGTAAATGTGGCCGATAACCAGGTAGAATAAACCCGCGCTTTTTCTTCACTCGCCTCTCCCTGCCGCGCCAAACTTACAATGTAAAACATAAAAATTCCCAAAAAAGCAATCAGAGCCAAACCATCGGTGCGAGTGAGAGCGTTAAAATCCACGCCGTCAAACAAGCGGTCGTTGCCCATGATAAACACCAAAACTACCGCCAATAAAGCAAAAGGAATCTCTTTCCAAGTTGTATTTTTTTTGACTGACAATGGATAAATCAGCGCCGTTATACCCAAAATAAGCAAGATGTTCGCGGTGTTACTGCCAATAACATTGCCAATGGCAATATCAGTCGCGCCGCGAAAGGCGGAAAAAAGATTAACCACTAATTCCGGCATCGAAGTGCCAAAAGCCACAATCGTCAAACCAATTACAATCGCCGGCACGCCCCATTTTTGCGCTAACGATGACGCTCCGCGCACCAAAAATTCCGCGCCGGCGACTAAAACCGCCAAACCAATAATAAATAGAAAAATCGCTAAAAACATAAAATTAAATATACCAATATACTAATTTACTAATGATACTAATGGATACTAATACCCTTTGATGCAAATATTCGTATCCATTAGTATCATTAGTACTCTATTCGTATATTAGTATTGTAATTTATCTCCAAACGCCCCCTCGTATCTCTCCTCAAATTCACTCCTTACAAACCGATGGTTCTGCGTGCCGTAATTTTCCACAGCATAGGTCGCGGCGACAGCGCCGACTTGGCCGCAGGTTTTTAAATTTAACCCATTGGCGTAAGCGAAAAAGAATCCGGCGCGATACGCGTCGCCGGCGCCGGTTGGATCATCAACTGAACGCGGCGGACAGACACCAATCTCAATAATCCCCTCTTTTGTTGTTATTATAGAACCGTGCTCGCCAAGAGTTGTGATAACGACTTCAACATGATTTAACAATTCTTTCATATCCCAGCCGGTCTTCTCTTGCGTCAATTTCATTTCATAATCATTTGCAACATAAAATTTCGCCTGGCCGATTATCATCATCAATTCCTGCGGCGTAAAAGCGGTGAGTTGGTGCGAGGGGTCAAACACAAACGGAATTTTTTGTTCGTAGCACTCTTTGGCGTGTTTTATCATGGCTTCTTTCTTCGTCGGAGTAATCAACGCGAAATCAATTTTATCTTTCGCGCCATCCACTGACAAACCAACCGCGTCCTCACCAGCTCCGCTATAAAACGCGATAATCTGATTGTCGTCTTTATCAGTGGTAATATGAGCCGAAGCGGTAAACTTATCTTCCACTGTTTTTATATGCGAAGTTTCTATCCCGACATTTTTAAAATGTTTCAAATAATCCGACGCGTCTTTACCCAACGCGCCCAAAATCAACGGCTCCCCGCCCAAAAGTTTCATGGTATAAGCGATGTTGCCGGCGCATCCGCCAAAATTCTTGTTTAATTTATCCACGACAAAACTGACATTCAAAATATGAATCTGGTCGGGTAAAATGTGGTTTTTAAAACTATCCGGAAAATCCATCACGTAATCATACGCGAGTGAGCCGGAGATCAAAATGGACATATTTTTTTAGACCAACACGACCTGTCATTGCGAGCTACCCAAGGGAGCGCGGCAATCCATTGTAATTATCCGCGATTGTTCTGGATTGCTTCGTCATTACGCTGCGGCTTCATTCCTCGCAATGACGGTAACTTTTATTATCCAGTATATTCTACCACAAAACTGTTTTATTTCAACCCCACGTCTGTCATTGCGAGCCTTCGCAGGCGAAGCAATCCACACCACTCTCTACCTCCTAATCAACACCGCCAAACCCTCAATATGAGCAGTGCGTGGGAAAAAATTATATAATTTCATGAACTTAATATCATAAAGCTCTTTCAGTATTCCCAAATCCCGCGCGTGAGTGGATAAATTGCAAGATAAATAAATTACCTGCTTGGGTTTAATTGCCAAAATCCTCTCCACCACCCTCTTATCCAACCCGGCTCGCGGCGGATCGACAATAACCACCTTATCAGATGCAATCAGCTCTATCATCTTCTCCGCCGCCACACAAATTACTGTATTGCGTCCCCTCTCCTTGTAGGAGAGGGATAGGGTGAGGTCTCTCTCCACCGCCTCAATATTCTCTTTAGCAAATCCAATCGCCTCCTCATTATTATCCACCAAAACGCAATCCTTGAATTTCCCCGCCAGCGGCAAGCTGATTGAGCCAACTCCGGAATAAAAATCTAGTACGGACAGGTCGCGACCTGTCCCTTCATCTCCAAACGCAAATTTTTCAATATCCCCTAACACTCTTTCAAAAACTGGCACATTTATCTGAAAAAAACTAAACAAACCATATTTTAATTTTATCCCAAACAAATCCTCTTCCAAATAGTCCAGGCCGGCTTGATACAGAATATCCGTAGGCACTGACGCCGGACTTTTGTGAGTGGAATAAAAAACCGTCAACCCGACAAAATTATTTTTCAATTCCGGATAATGCTCAAATTGCAAACGGTCTTTCAAAAACAATCCTGCCAAAACCTCGCCTTTTTGATTACAACGAACGATCATTGTTTTCAAACTCCTAATCGGAATCTGATTTTGATTTATCCATTCTAACAATTGTAAAGCAACTTCGTTAATTTCCGGCCGAGCCAGCTCGCAAACAGTGATCGGAATATATCGCCGGCTTTCCCGAATATGAAACCCTAAACTTATTTTTCGTCCAAATTCCACAAAAGAATACTCCATCTTGTTTCTATATCCATACTCTTTTTCATCGCTGACAATTTCCAAATCACCAGCATCAATCCCGCCCAATTTTTTATACGTCTCAACTGCAATTTCTCGCTTCCACTTGTTCTCTGCCTCAAAATTCATAATCTGCCAAGGCGAACAGGATAAAAAATGGCTCTCCTTTGGTTCAATCCGCTCCGGCGACGGCTTTATAATTCTTGTCGCCACTGCTTCCAAATGAGTCTTTTTATTTTTCAAAATCTCAAGCTCCACTTCTTCGCCGGGCAAAGCATTCCAAACAAAACAGACTCGACCGTCATCAAGCCTGCCGAGCCCTTGCCCGCCGAAAACTAATTTTTCAATGTTTACTTTCATTCAAAAGCCACTTAATACTATTTTTATAAGCCCTAATCACATACCAATACCATTTGTTTTTCCGCCCTTCGTCCGCTTGATCCAAAGCGCTAAAATACAATTTTCTGTTTTGATACAAAAACAAGATCGGCGGGTATCCGCTCTCCCACAGAAGAAAATTCAACAGAAGCCGGCCGACCCTGCCATTACCGTCTTCAAACGGGTGTATGCACTCAAAACGTTGGTGCCAATCAGCGGCTGCGGCCAGCGGGTGGCGCGCGCTTTTTTTATTTTTTTTCCACCACTCTAAAAGCATGCTCATTTCGCGCCGCACCCCCCCAACCGGAGTAGTGGTTTTATTATTAACTATAATTTCAACCCGTTTATAGCCCGTGTTCGTGGGCAAATCTTTCATTAGCGCTTTGTGCAGATTTATTATTTGGTGCTGATTCAATCTGAATCTGCCTCTCCTCAAAAAATTAAAGGCTGCAATTGAATTCCTTACCTCCCTGATCTCTCTCCGCTCTATATTTTTTTTGATATAACTATTTTTCACTATAGAGTTAACCTCCGCTTTGCTCAACCTGCTGCCCTCAATAGCGTTTGATTCAAAAATAAACTGCACCGCGTAGCGATTCCACAGCCGTTCTCTTTTAGCATCGGACAGGCTGAGCATCCGATATTTCAGCTCTATCCTTAAATCCTCAATCTTGCCAATCTGTTCTTGATTAAAAATTTTTTCAAACGCAAATAAATCGGACAAATTTTTTTGGGTCAACCTTTTCTCTTTACCGGACAATTCAACATAATAATGGCTCAAATCGTTAGGGATACTTTTGCCTAAATAAACCTGAATTTTTTTATTTTTCTTATTTATTCTAATATACTCGGTAAGATAAAAAAACGGCTTATTCTTGACAAATTTTTTGTATATCTGTGGCATAATAGTTAGGGATACTTTTTGCGCATTTATTATATTACTAAAATCAAAACCTGTCAACTCAACTCAAACATCCAACGGACTCGCAATCCCAGCCAAATTACTTGTAGCAACATGGGTATAAATCTGCGTCGTCTGCAGTTTAGCATGACCAAGCAATTCTTGTATATACCTGATATCCGTGCCGGCTTCAAGCAAATGCGTGGCAAATGAGTGGCGCAAAGTATGTGGAGACACATTTTTCTTAATCTCAGCCCTTTCCGCGGCCTCTTTAACAACTTCTTGCGCTGTTCTCTCTGTCAATCCACCACCGCGACCATTCGTGAATAAAAAATCTTCTGGCTGTTTTATCCTTTTCTGTGTTTCCAAGACTGGCCGTAATTTTTCTGGCAAACAAACATACCTGTCTTTGCTACCTTTTCCGTTCCTGACGATCAGAACGCCTCTCTCCAAATCAATATCTTGCGCGCGCAAATGAACCAATTCGCCAACACGCAATCCCGAGCCATAGAGTAAGCAAAGTATGCAATTATGTTTTGGTTTAACAGTAAGCTCAATCATTTTATGAACTTCATTTTTGGAGAGTACGTTCGGCAATTTTTTATCCTTTTTCGCGCGGGGAATGGAAAGAAAAAACTTGCGGCGCAAGATATTGCCAAAATAAAATTTCAAAGCGCTGTATGCGGTGTTGAGCGTGGAAGACGAGACTCCGTTATCGGCTAATTGCTCCAAATAACCGCGAATGTGGTTTGTGGTTATATCTCTCGCGTTTTGATTTGACCACCGAAGACAATCTGTAATATAATGGCAGTAGCTTTTGACCGTTTTTTGGCTAAGTCTCCGCAATTTCATCTCCTGCTGTAGTTTAACAATCGGATCCTGGCTCGGATAATATTGACTTTGTTCCATACCGGCAGTATGATTTAAAGTAATAAGCCAAATTATAGCATATTTTACGCAAATAAAAAACAACTTCGCTTATAGGTAGTTAAACGAAATTGGCAGGAGAGGCGGCGGGCAATCGCACTTCGGATAACGTGGTTATCCAAAATGGATTGCTTGGCTGAATGTCCGCCGCCTCTCGGGCAATCGCACTTCGGATAACGTGGTTATCCAAAATGGATTGCTTGGCTGAATGTCCGCCGCCTCT
>MFQN01000008.1 GCA_001783065.1 Candidatus Magasanikbacteria bacterium RIFCSPLOWO2_12_FULL_43_12 | reverse complement strand
TTGATTAAAATCTTCTTTTACCAGCATCCGTTTAGCCTTTAATTCAAGTAATACTTTATTGTCAATAACGAAATCAATAATATTTCCGCTGTCCGATACTCTTAATTCCCGTTTATAGGGCAAACTTTTTTCTTTTAGTTTCATTTCTATCGCGTCGCCATATTGTCTTTCACGAGAGTACTGTCCAATTTCGTTGTGTACGGAAAATAGAATTCCGTTTAGCGTGTATGATAACTCCGGATATATCAACTCCCCTCCTTTTGTCATATTCGTATCCATTAGTATCATTAGTACTGTATTGGTATATTAGTATTGTTTATTCTTTCGGTGGTTCAAAAATCTTTCCCGGCCCGCTCGGAAGATAGCCGTTCTTTACTTCCGCGCCGTCTAAATATGAATCACCGTCGCTGTCAGGATTCAACGGGTCGGTTTGCCAGATTAAAATTTCATCTCCGTCTCCCAATTCATCATTGTCCGTGTCCCAATTCGCCGGATCGGTTCCCAATTCAACCTCTTTAAGGTCATCCAAATTATCGCCATCTTTGTCCACCGGCTCGCCGAATAAAATTTGTTCGTCAATCACATCAACCGCGGCTGAAGCTGCCGCTGATTCCGGACTCGCCGTCTCTTCTTCTCCAACCGTCACCAACGGTTCTTCCTCGCTTGGCGCGACCACCGCTTCATCTGTTTTTATTGCCGGCGCTTCAATCTCTGTTCCTAAATCTAAACTATTGTCGGTTTTAACAAAAGAATTATAAATCCACCAACCGCCGCCGCCTAAAATCGCGACCACTGTTAATACAATTACTATGGTAATCAAACCTCGTGTCAAAGCCGGCTCTTTTATCTTATACATCTCCGGCGCTTGACCCGCGGCCATAGGAGCGGATGCGGGCGGCGCCAGTGAAACTCTATAATCAACTGCCGGCGCTTCCGGCTGTTTCGGACGCAATATACCGGCGCCCAAGGCAGACGGTGATGAAACTGGCGCGTTTGATTCTGCCGCGTCGGCTGGCGCAGAATTAACCCCGCCGCCTTTTTCAACTCCGTCAAACATATCTTCGGGCTCGCCAACAGGCAGATTTCCCGGCGGAGTAACTCCTGTGCTGTTGATTGGTTGATCGTCAAACATACAAATTAAATATACAAATATACTAATTTACTAATGATACTAATGGATACTAATACCCCTTGATGCTAAATATTCGTATTCATTAGTATCATTAGTACTCTATTCGTATATTAGTATCTTAAATTATAAAAAAATTATTCTTCCAATTTCCCCGCTCCCAACGGATTATATCCGCGGATTATTTCTTTTCCATCGCCAAACCCATCGCCGTCTGTGTCTTTTTTCAGCGGATCGGTTTTCCATTTTTCTATTTCCAATTTGTCGCTCAAACCATCAAAATCCGAATCAAATTCGTTGGGGTTCAATCCTTGCGCTTTTTCTTCTTCATCTTTTATCCCATCCCTATCTTGATCATCGGCGAATTTTTTCAATAATTCCAAAGTTCCAGCGTCAACTTCCGGTTTAGCCGGCGCGGTTTCCGTTTTTTCATTTTTAGTAATGACCGCGTTGATGTCATTTTTTTTATCCCGTAGCAAAAAATACCATCCGCCGACTCCCAGCGCCGCTATTATTATAGCAATAATCGCGATAAATAGAAACTTCTTCATATTTTTAATCTACTAAAACACATTTGGGCTCATCCGGTATATCGTTTTGAATCTCGCACCAACCGGTCTTTATTGCGCCATTTTTTAAAGTCGGCTGAATCAACGCGATTTCATATTTGCCATCTTTATACACCAAATTAAACACGTGCCAGTACTGCGCTGAAGCGCTGGTGCTCTTCAACGCCGCATTGATTTTAAATACCTGCGTCGGCTTATAAACTGACAGGTCAGGAATCTGGCCAGGGTGATAGGTGTAAATTTCCACTTCCACATCCGGCGAACTGGAATAATTGCTTATATACTCGCCGACTGCTTCAACGAAGAATGCGAATGGCGGATGTGCGGAGCCTGTTGGCGGAGCGGCGATGGTCATTGCTTGCGCGTATGTTTTTTCTAAATTAACCAAATCGTGTACCCAAACACCTGCGTTACTTTCAATCGAGGTGGCTGCAGAACAGTTTGGTTTCCAATAACTGCTGACTTTGCCAATTGACGAACAAACCCCGACGTTAGTACCTTTACCAACCTCAAACCAATTGATTGTTGAACAATTTGCTCCACCGCACGAAAGGGGAGCATGATAAAGATTCCCCATAAAATCCGCGTAATTCTCCTTATCAGACCATCTCACAACCACGCGGAAGGTATTTTCCGGAACTGCTGGCGAATAAATAAACTCGTTTTTTATTTCTTCTTTCTCCTTGTTGACAGGATAGACGAACAAGTCACCGTAATCTTTCATCTGCGGCCAATAATCATCCAAGAGATTGCTGAAGCTGCTCTTATCCGGGTCAAATTTTGTGTTATAAATCCACTTGCTGTTAAAATGTAAATTATATTGCCCATCGCAAAGTTTATTTGTTTCTAATCCTTTCTCGTTCTTTACATCTTCCACAAACAATTTGTGCATCAAAGACGGGTCTATACTTCCAGCACTTTTAGTTGTCAGTTGCGTATAGCCGAGGAATGGTGTTGACGTAGATTCCGGATGCCTGTACAAAGCAACATAATTATTTTCCTCTACCCCGCTAATCGTGCTCACCATGCTCGGCCAATCTTGACTTTTCCCCAACATCGGATTCAAAAACGCAATCTTTGGCACAGCTCCGCCGTTTTCTATGGTTTTTTTACCGCAGGCGACGCAATTATCAACCAACTTGCAGTCATTGGTGCAGGTGTAAGAGCCTTGGTCATCACAAGATATTGTTTTTGATGACCACTGAAATCCATTAAGAACAGGAATGGAAACATCGCCATTCGTTAGTGTTTCGCATAATTCAAGAATTGGTGCGCCGCTAAACCACCACTTCGCGTCTATTTCCTCATTCCCGCAATACTTATCCGAATCTTTCGTCAGCACTTCTTTACAATCAGCCGAGCAATACGAACACGACTTACTGTATTCCGGCGTACAAGCGATGCCGTTTTGCGCCCCCAAATCGCATTTCTCTACCACCTTGTCGTCATTTTTGTCATAAGTTTCTTGAATGCCATTACCGCAAGTGTCTTTCCCCGCGGTAGAAGCTGGCGCTACAGGTGCCGAACCAGCATAAATGCCGCCACAAGTGACTTTAACTGAATTATTTGATGAAAATTTCCAAATGCTCAAATCACTATCACACGAATCTGCCACCTTCAACTCACCATAAGCGTATGGGTCCACCTTACCCTCCACTTTCTTGCAATACAAACCATACCCGCGGCAAATCTCCGACCCGCTTGACCCCAAACCACTATCAACATTGGCGACGCACTCTGGATACACTCCGTTCTGGCTTGACTTCTTAATCTTCACAACAGTCTCCGACGTGGAAGTGGTGAAGATAGCCACATCTTTACAAGCAGTATTCACCCACAAACAAGCGTTATTGCAGGAGTTCAAGTTGTTGCTGTCTTTATCATCGCAATCTTCACCTGACACGCTTTGCACCAAACCGTCCCCGCAATACGCGCCGTAGTTTTGGCAATCCCAGGAGCAACTTAATACTTTGTTTTTGCTATATGGCGTGCCGAAATAAGCCGTCTTAACGCACGGGCCTTTGTTTTCTAAAACCAATGAAAAATAATCATTAATTTTGCTGAAATCCGCAACTGACACATCCAACTGATATACTGCCGATGGGACTTTGCAAGCATCATCGGATTTACACGCTAATGTCTGGTCGCCTTGGCAATAGCCGAAAGAATCTGATTGTTTAAGCAGAGAATTAATTGTGTCGGATAAAATACTAATGGATAATTCACAAGCACCGGAATTCCCCTTCTTGCATTCGGTTAACCACTTGTCTTTTTGTTCGGTATTGGAAAGATTATCCACTCTTAACCTCGTGCGCGTGGTTGCAGTGCCATATGCCACATATGTATTAGCGGCATTTTCGCAAAACTCCAAATTCTTCCCGTTAGCATCCTTGTCAATTTCATTATTACCGCAATACTTGCTGTATGGTCCGTTGCAAGTGCCTCTGCAATGTCCGTAAGTATTATTCAACGCGCCATCGTCGCAAGTTTCTCCGGACTCAACAATCCCGTTTCCACATTCATATTTTGACTCACAACTGCTATATTCCAATTTGCACTGATCATTACACAGTTTATAAGCCTGTGTGCCAGAACCACACGCTCCAAACATCTCACCGCCCGCCGTGTAACCATTACATCCGCTAGCCGACACAGTTTTTGCGGAATGTGCCCCTATCACGCTAAAATAATCAGCCTGCCCATCCGTCGTCTTGCCGCCGGCAAGCACGCACCTTAAACCTGGATTATTCAATAAGGCCTTCAGTTTAACAGTATCCGATTTTAAAATAACTGTCCCGCCAAAGGCCAATCTGCTGGCAGAAAAAGCCGTAATCGCCGCCTTACAATTACCGACAACACTGCCAATTTTGCCATTACAAGCAATACCCCACAAATGCGGCGGCGTGTCAGAGGGCTTTGATTTCATGAGATCATAAATTATATCATTACCAACCGCGCAAATCCCTTCGCCGATTTCAGTAAAAACTTCCTCTTTTTTATAATTTTTCCACTTTAGCCCGCAATCCAAATTACCGGAACAAACCGCGTCCTTTTTAAAATTATTCCAACCGCCAGCGCACTTGCCAGTTGTTGCTTCTGTTGCCACAATACCATCATCGCTTTTTTCTATCTTCCCCGGTGGTTCGCACTCCTCTGTCCCGATGTTTACCAGCCCATCGCCGCACTTGGCCGCGAACGGACTCAAAACCTGTTTTGGTTGGCAAGCGCGTTCAGTGGTGAAATGGCTGGTGTCAATCGCGATGCCATCATCCGGGTCAAGTTTCTCTTGCACAATTTGATTATCAGTGGTGAAATACTCCAACGGCCCATGTAGGGCGTAATCTTTTCCATTGTCTTTGGCCTCATATTCGTAAACACTCGCGTAAAACGGGCAAGAAAAAGTTGAACTCGCCGCGTTCCAACAAGTCTGCCCTTCCGCGTTCTTATCCGGGCAATCGCTCCATTTGTTTATTTTTTCCAACGGCAAACCATTGACTTTCCCGGCCAACAAACCCCATGACGGCCATTTGCTCGCGGTATATCCCGGTATGTAAGTGCCTGATTCCAGCGCCGGATATTTAGCGCCGTTCTTTTTCCAGTAATCCTCAAAATGTTCTAACGCGGTCTTAATATCCGGCAAACGGGCGTAATCGCGGAACAGTTTGGTTTTGGCATTTGAACAAACGCCGCTCGCGCTGGCCTTTGGAACGCCATCGCTGTTTCTGCAATCAAAATTATTGTTGCATTTGATTCCAGTGATTGTTCCCAGCCACTTTTCGGCCGGCGTGTATTTGCTAAGCGGCAGGGGTTCTTTCGCAATTAAATCGGTTGAATCCTTTAAACAATAACCGAAATCGCTGATATTGATATTAAACTTGAGTGATTTCAAAAGTTGATCAAACACTTTTTTCGTGTCGCTCTGCGCGGTTTTGTTGATGCTTAACAAATAGATATTGCTGTAAGTCTTACCGTCAGCATCAATATTCAGGAAATTAATATAAAAATTACTCCCGTCCGTTACCGCGTCATACCCACCAAAATTGGCGGACTGGGCGCCGACTAAACTTATGTTTTGGTCATCTAACCATTGCGTGGTGGAAAATCGCCTTTCATTCTTGAAAATCTTAACGCCGATAACATCATCATTTTTTTCATTGAAGAAAATAAATTGCTTGATAATATCCGGCTCTAAGAAAACCGCCTCTTCAAATTTTGAACTCTTGGCGCCGGGAATGCATTTGTTGCCATCTACCTTATAGTCCACGCTAACAAGGGCTGAATCATTACAAACCTCATCCGCTTCGCAATCCTGCGCGACTGTAGCGGCTGTACAGGATCTATATGTGACCACAGCCTTGGGCTCCTCAAAAATTTCTTTCCCGCAATAACCGTTTTTCAATTCATACAAAATACAATCCTTTTTCATAAGAACTTCCAAAAGTGTCCCAATGTTGCAATCAACAGAAAAACCACCCGCTTGTACAGAGTTGACAAATGGCATGTTGTAGAACACCGGGCAATCGCTATCAGCGCTGCAACTGACTTGTTGCGCGCCAGCGTCAGTTGATAGCTGCGCCACAGGGGCTGATCCGATTATATCTTTTGGAGAAAACTGACAAGTGGAAGGCGCTTCTGATATTACCTCTTGCCAAGGAGTATTCAACATCGGTTTCAGATATGGCAGGTCATCTTTAAGGTTACCGGACTTGCCGGCATCCGCGCAATAACTCAAAGAATAATTTATATATGGCGTTGGCAATGCCGTGCCGTCAAATTTACCGGCAAATTCGCCGCCATTAATAAACCCGCTCTTATTCTCGTCTTTGCCAAAACTCATGCCATCCTCAAACGGATAAAACTTGCGCGGCGGCCATGGATTCTCGCAAAAATTCGCTTCCAGCCAAGTAATGCCGGTAAATATTTTGCCGATATGATTGTCTTCAAAGCTGGCGTCCTCCGTCACTTCAGCGTTTGCTACTGCCGGCAAAGAACCTTCAATGTTTGTTGAAGCAATAACAATAGATGGCTCTGTAACATCCGAACCTGGAGGAGAGGGTATATCAA
>MFQN01000007.1:53705-68965 GCA_001783065.1 Candidatus Magasanikbacteria bacterium RIFCSPLOWO2_12_FULL_43_12 | reverse complement strand
ACCAACAACCTGCCTTATCCACCCGGTAATAATGCTCCTCTCTTGTAAACGAAGGGCGTTTTTAATATTCAGTCTAGCAGTGTGTGTTTTGGTGAATTTCAACCAGTCGCGATTCGGACCTTTGCGGTTTTTATCAATAATAATTTCCACCACATCGCCGTTTTTCAGTGTGGTATCCAAACTGGTCATCTGTTCATTCACCATTGCGCCGTTGCATTTGTTGCCGATGACCGTGTGGATATGGTAGGCGAAATCAATCGGCGTGGCGCCTTCCGGCAAGTCAATTACATCGCCTTTGGGAGTGAAGACGAAAATGCGAGATTTCAAAAAATCAATTTTTATTTCATCCAAATCAGACAGACGGCTAAGCACGTCTTTTTGAATTTCCGCCAGTTCTTTCACCCAACTGATTTCTTTCGCCGGCCTCTTGTGTCCGTGTTCATCGTAATGCCAATGCGCGGCCACGCCAAATTCCGCCTCTTCATGCATTTCTAAAGTGCGGATTTGGAATTCTACCATTTCGCCGCTATCAGTAAAGACCGTTGTGTGGAGCGATTGGTAGCCGTTAGGTTTTGGTTGCGAAATATAATCTTTAATTCGTCCCGGCATTGGTCGCCAGATTTTATGCAGGATGCCAAGCGCGGCATAGCAATCAGCCAGAGTGGGGACGATAATTCGCAGGGCGACGACGTCGTAGACTTTAGCGATCTCATTGCCTTTGCGTTGGAGTTTTTGATATAAACTGTAAAGACGTTTGTTGCGTCCGTATAAATCAACAGTTTTAATGCCGGCGGTTTCTAATTCATCCCAAGCGCGGTCTTGAGCGGCTTGCAGTGATTTGTCTTTGCCTCGCATTCTTTCGTCGCGGATTTGCTTGATGCGCGCGTATTCTTTTGGGTAAACATATCTGAATGATAAATCTTCCAACCAACCCTTGATTTCATCCATACCCAACCGTCCGGCTATCGGCGCGTAAATTTCCAAGCTTTCCAAAGCAATGCGATATTGTTTCGGCCCCGGCAAAGCGTCTAATGTGGTAAGGTTATGAATTCTATCGGCAAATTTAATAATCATTACCCGCACGTCTTCAGCCATGGAAATAAACATCTTGCGCAGGTTTTCTATATAACGCTCAACTCCGCGATATTTTAATTTTCCCAGTTTAGTAATGCCTTTGACCATGGACGCTACTTCGTTGCCGAAGTTTTTTTCCAATTCTTCCAGTGTTATTTTTGTGTCTTCCGGCACATCATGCAGGAGCGCGGCGATGACAATCACCGGATCAATTCTCATGTTAGCAAGGATGTGAGCGGTGGATAGAGGATGAATGATATATGGTTCGCCGGATTTTCTGGTTTGGCCGTCGTGCGCCTTTTCCGCGAAATCATAAGCCAGCCGGATAAGATCCAGATCAGCTTTGGCGTCATACGCCTTCACTTTTTTGATTAACGAACCAATGGTGGGATTTTTACCGATGATTTCTTCTTGCTCCAACATATAATCATATTTTACATCATTTTAGCCATTTGGCAAGCGATAGCTTGACTTTTTAGTCTGGTTTGCTATAATTCCAGACAAGTTTAGAAAATTTATTATTTAATTTTATGCCATACGCGGGAAAAAAAGAGAGAAGTTTGGTCATGATAAAACCGGACGGAATTCAACGTTCGCTTATCGGCGAGGTGGTAAGACGGTTTGAAAACATAGGTTTAAAATTGGCGGCAATGAAAATGCTGGTGCCAACAGCCGAGAAGATTGAACAGCACTATACTTTGGATCCGAATTGGCGGCGCGTTACCGGAGAAAAAACTATTAAAGGCTACAAAGACAAAGGCTTGACTCCGCCGACCGAGAATCCACTGGAAATTACTGACAAACTTTTGATTAATTTGAAAAAATACATGACTTCCGGGCCGGTAGTAGCAATGGTTTGGGAAGGCGCGCATGTGATTAAAATTATCCGCAAATTGGTCGGCGGGACCGAACCGTTAACTTCCGATGTCGGCTCAATTCGCGGCGATTATGTTCTGGACTCCTATGAAATGAGCGATGTGGATGACCGCGCTATTCGTAACTTAATTCACGCTTCCGGTTCAGTTCAAGAAGCGGAAATGGAAATAAAACATTGGTTCGCGCCGGAGGAGTTAATTAACTATCGTTTGGTGCAAGAAGAGATTTTGTATGATGTGAATTTGGATGGGATACTTGAGTAGCTGTGGATAAGTCAGCTTGCGTGGAAATAAATATCTGGTATGATATAAATATATGGGTAATTTTTCTTTAACAATTTGTCCGACAACCGTAAAGCGTATTGACTGGATTCGTTTGTTTTACGTTGTATTCGGCGGGGCGAAGTGTTCAAGGAAAGTTCGTGCGTAAGCGCGAATAAAAACCAAGAATAAAGCCCCGCGGAATACGCGGGGTTTTTAATTCTGTCATTGCGAGGAGTCTGCGCAGAGTTTACCCCGAGCCGTGCCGAGGGGAAGCAATCCAGCGGTTCGCTCTTTACAAACAATAATGGCCCGCCCGCAACGCCAGAAAGCTGGCTTGCATGGCGGGCAGGCAACGCAGTATTTATCTAATCACCACCAGACTTAGGATCGGGCGGAAGGGATAATGATGTCCCTTGCTTCGGTCCTAAGACTACAAAGAAGGAGGAAACAATGGGTAAGAAAAGACCTAGGAGATGCGCGAAGTGCAATGCGAACATGCAACCCAACGGTCGGTTCTGCGCGAACGGCCATCTGAATGGCATAGGCGAACCATACGCACAGCACGCGCAGGAATTAATTCTCGCGGGGAAGAACGGATTTGGACAGCCTATCATGACCAGGGATTCGTCACGGGTTGTGGTAATCCCCAACACGACCTGGTAGAGGGTCAAAAGTGTGTGGTGGTTAAAAAGGAGGAAAAAATACTGCGTTGCCACCCACAAATTTAATTTTTTTTAGGATGATTGCGGGTTTATGAGTGACGAACACACCCCCTTCCCCTCTCCGAGAGGGGAGTTTGCCGACCACTTCCATGGATGGGAGTTTAATGATTCCCTCCTCGGAGGAGGGCGAGGGAGGTGTCGACGGTCTTTAAGTTTGTCGTATCAGCTCCTGTATATTTTTCACGCCAATCACTTTAATGTTTTCAGGTTTTAAAGTTTTAATGCTTTCATTCGCGATCACTCTTTTCATTCCCAGTTTCTCACACTCTCTCACTCTTTTTTCAACTTGCGTGACGCCGCGTACTTCGCCGCCAAGTCCGACTTCGCCAAACACCGCCAAATCCGCGCCGAGTTTTTTGTCTTTGTATGCGCTCGCGATAGCGAGGCAGACAGCCAAGTCAGCTGCCGGTTCATCCGCGGTAATACCGCCCACAACATTCAAATGAATATCATATTGCGCCAAATTTAATCCGGCGCGTTTTTGCAAGACCGCGGTTAAAACATGCAAACGATTCAAATCAAATCCGCTGGCTTTACGCACCGGGTAACCGAAAGAAGTTTTATTTACCAACGCTTGAATTTCCACCAACAGCGGCCGTGTTCCTTCCAACAAACAAGTAACGACACTGCCAGGCATGTTTTCTCCGCGTTCGGATAAAAAACTGGCCGATGGATTTTTTACTTCTTGCAAACCATTTTCTTTCATTTCAAAAATTCCCACCTCATCGGTCGGACCAAACCGATTTTTTACTGTTCGTAATATTCTATATTGATGGTAACGTTCGCCTTCAAGATAGAGGACAGTGTCAACCAAGTGTTCCAAAGTTTTTGGCCCGGCGACTTCGCCATCTTTTGTTACGTGGCCGACGATGATCATTGCGATATCTGTTGACTTTGCTGTTTCCATGAGCCGCGTAGCACAAGATTTGATTTGATTGATACTGCCGGGTTCTCCTTGCACGTCATCGGAGTATATGGTTTGAATGGAATCAATGATGGCAAGCGTTGGTTTGGTTTGGTCAACAGTGGCGCGAATAATGCCAACGTTAGTCTCGTTCGCGAGCTGAAGTCCGACAGCCGATAGCCGAAGTCTGTCAGTTCGCAATTTTATTTGTCCCACCGATTCTTCGCCGGAAATATATAATGTGTTTGGAATTATAGCCGCCAATTGAATGGCCAAAGTTGATTTTCCGATTCCAGGCTCGCCACCGAGCAAGATCAAACTCCCCGGCACAATTCCTCCACCCAGCACACGGTCAAATTCCGCCAGATCCGTCTGCTGTCTTCTTACATTTTCTCCTTTAATCTCTGACAACTTCACCGTCTTTGCCGGCGCGCAGGTATTCTCTTTTGTGTTTTGTTCAATGTGTTTTGTGTTCTGTTCAATGGTTCCCCATTTTCCACACTCTAAACATCTGCCAATCCACTTTGAATACTGGGCGCCACAGTTAGTACAGACAAAAATTGTGTTATTTTTATCGACCATAGCAGTTAAACCAGGCTTAGATAATCCAGCGCGGCAGAAAATGAACCAAAGTTTTTTCTAACTTAACATCTGGTAGCGCGGAATCGCTTAAAATTATGGCGTTGGCCGGGTGGTATTGTTTTATAAAATTAGCCAGCGATTTAGGAAAGCGCGATTTGTTAACAACACCCTTGCTTTCAATTGGTAATAGTTCTTGGCCTTGCTTAATAACAAAATCGCTTTCGGACTGTTTTTTATCACGCCAATAATTAACCGCTAAGTCTTGTTTAATAAGCTGAGTAAAGATAAAATTTTCATAAAGCTGGCCTTTATCACCGCGTATTTTTAGCGGGCTGAAGTTTTGTACGATTAAATTACGCAGTCCAGTGTCAAAAAAATATATCTTGGGATTTTTGGCGATTTCCTTTCGCCGATTAGAAAAAAAAGGTCGTATCGCTTGGCAAATAAATGTTTTATCCAAGATATTAAGATATTTTTTTAAGGTTAAATAATCATAGCCTGAAATTTGGCCAAGTTCGTGATAGTTTACTAATTGACCGATTTGTATCGCCAATGCTTCAATGAGTTTAGACAGTTTATAGTCATCAATCAGCCCCAGGGTGTCTTTTATGTCGCGTAAAAAGTAGGTATTATAAATGTTTTTTAAGACGACGTTTTTTTCTTCTTTTGATTTAACAATTGCCACCTGCGGGTAACCGCCCCAAATAATAAAGTTTTCCGCCAAGTGCATAAGCCGGCGATTGATGTTGTCGTCTATCTCCGTATTGGTTGTTTTTAGGTTTTTAAGATTTAGGTGTTTTTTGTTTGACGCGTAAATTTTGAGCAGAGCAGGGTCGCGAAAGGAGAGGTACTCCTCAAAGTCTAGACCATACAAATTAAACACAAATACCCTGCCGACCAAAAATTTAATCGCTTTTATCGTGAGATCAATTGCGCTAGAGCCGGAAATTATGATTTTGCAGTTTGGGTAAGTATCAAATAAAAATTTTAATCCCTTACCACCCTGTTTAGCGTATTGGAATTCATCAATAAAAATGTATTTATGGTGAAGAAATTTTTCGGCAAATCTTTTAATGTCATGTTGAAACAAAGCGAGATTGTCAATGTCTTCAAAAGAAATAAAAATTGAATTTTTAAGATTAATCTGGATTTTTTTTAGGAGAGTAGTTTTACCACTTTGGCGCGGGCCGACAACAGCTAAAATCTCGGGATTTTTAAGATATCGTAAAATGGTCTTCTCTAATTTTCGCTTAATATACATAAATTTGCAGTGATTTTACCATAATTATATTACAATATAATTTTAGCGCATTAGAGATAGCATGTCAATACCGGCAAGGGTTTTATATTTTATGCCGGTCCATTTTTGATATTGCGCGCCGCAGTTGGAGCAGACGAAGATTGTTTCCGTTTTTGACATAATTACTGAAAACAGCTTTTTTTAGATGTGCCAACCGGCTGGAAATGCCAATCTTCAAAATACAGTTTGCACATGCCGGAGTCGCGCATGGATTTTATCAAAATGTTTTGGCAATTATAGTCGTTGCGCGTCATTGTCCCGGGTTGTTTGCAAGCCGGGTTTCCTTTGCATGCTTTGCCGCTGTTAGTCATCTGCGTCCATGTTCGGTTTTCTTCTTTACACAATGCGTCAAACGCGTAACCGCCGACATGTGGACAGTTGGAGCAGTCTACAGGATTATAACTTTTACACTGGCATCCTAATGGGTTGCCTTTTAACTTTATTTGTTGTTCCACCGGACGAAAACAAGATATTAATTTGATAGTATATCCTTGCGCGTGCATTTTTTCTGCCGCTGCTTTTAATCCATTCACGCACTGTTCAGAACAGTAACGGTATTGTTTGCCGCATTTGATTTCCAGGCCCGGCATGTCGGGGATATACACCAAATCGCCGGTTCCGGCTGGCGGCGGGGCATAAGATTGGCCACCTTCTTGGTCATAGTCCGAAGTGACTTCAAGGTTAAGTGGTATATTTTCAACAAACCTCACCCTCAAATTTTTAAACTCCACCAGATTCGGATTGATCATGTACAATATAAAATATGAAGACACCGCGATGAAGAGTCCCATGAGCGATTGGCCGATGCGGGTTTTGGCTTGAGTGATTTTTGCCGCTTCGCCGCCGGACATGATCCAGTCAAATCCGTTTTTTATTATCATCGCTGTCGCTATGATGCTCGCGACAATAATTAAATATTTATAAAGAGACGAAATATAGTCGCCAATAAAGGGGATGTAGAGATATTTTCCGGAATCTTCCTCAATAGTTTTTGGTTCGGAAAATTTTAATCCCGGTATGGAAATTTTTGTCTGCGGCTTGGCTACTATATTATCAATCTCTTTGTACATCTGCGCGGTGACGGCTGTTGGGTCAAGCAACATATCAACAAGCGTTTCCATGCTGGCGCCTGTTTCTTTGGCGGGAATAGGCAATTTGGTTTTGCTGTAATCTTTATTCAAACAGTAATTCAAATCCCAAGTTAAATTAGCGCCGTCTTTGCATGTCCAGTCATCTTCAGAGCCGCCATAAGCTTCTTTGCAGTTCGGACTGCCGGCAGGGTTTATTATTGATGTGTCAAATTCTCCGCAAACGCAAAAAGCCAGTTTTTTGTCTTGCGGGTCAGTCTTGGCGCTATTTTCGCATTGATTGCTCGCGCATTCGCCATTTGACGAACATGGCGATCCGATGGAGAGTCCGGCGGTTGATGCATTGCTTATGGGGAGGAGTAGGGCAAACCACAACAGAGAGAAAAATAAAATCTTTTTTTTCATAGAAACAAATATGAAAAATAGAGGAGAAGGGTTACGTGGAAATTTATAATCCCAATATCGCCTCCCAACCTTCAATGGTGGCAGGCGGGTTGACTTGTTTGTTATCTAAAAATATCGCGGGGATGGCTTGGATATTTAACAAACGGGCGATTTCTTTGACTCGTTCAATTTGCTGTTTGGCGGTTCCGGCCTGGACGCAGCCGTTTAATTTTTTCTCATTGGCATCAATCTCTTTAACAATCGCGTCTAAGATATCTTGTTTTAATTGATAACTGTTTGTAAACGCCAGCCGCGCGAAGTCCATAAATTTATTTTGCTCGTTCAAACAATAGGCATATTCATTCGCTGTGTCGCTGGCATAGGGGAATTTGGTTACCGGCAGGCTTTTCCAAATTATTTTAACCGCGCCCGGATGTTTGGTCATAAATTGCTCAATTACAGCAAATTGAGCTTGGCAGTGTTCGCAGCCAAAATCTTCAAAAGCAATAACAGTTCGCGGCGCTTTTTTCTCGCCGATAATCGGGTCAGTTGGATAAATTGGGATGGTAATTAAGCTGTTTTGTTTGGTTTCAGCTTGTTTTTCTTTGTCTATTTCCGGGTAGAGCGGTTCGTATTGAATAATACGGATAAACAACGCTAAACCAGCGACTAAGATCGCCGGAATAAAAATGACCGCTAAAATTTTTGTTTTTATCATATTGGCACGCTAAATAATCCGGAACTGTTTTTGTCCGTGAAATAAATTGTCTTATTATTATCGCCGATGAACAGGCTGTCTACCGTGTGGTAGCCGTCAGTGGTTAATTCGGTTTTAATGCCGGTTTCAGTGTCAATTTTGTAGATTTTATCATTGGTGGTGTCAGCCAGTCCGGGCGCGAAGCCGGCGCCCGTTTGCATTTGCGTCGGCACGGCGCAGTAAATAAATCTATCATCGGTAAAGGCGCATTTTTCAGACCAGGTATTTAAATTCAACATCTTTCTGCCGGTGCCGATACTGTCGCCTTCAGCGTTAACTATCCAAAGTTCCGGTTTAAAATTGCTTCTGGCGCTATAGACGCTGTAAAGCAGTTTTTTTCCGCTAGTGGACCACTGACTTTCAAATCCGCGGCCTTCCACAATGATGGAGCGGAAATTTTCTCCTTGAAGACCTACAAACAGAATTTCTTGTTTATCCGCTCCCTGCGGATCGCCGGTGGCGGAAGTGGCAACGATTTGTTTGTTTGGCGACCAATTGACTGTTACTTTGTCCGCGTTTTCTCCGAGCGGCGCGATTAGTTTGATGCTTTTGCCTTCAGGATCAGCGGTTACCAGCCAACGATTTTCCGTTGCCAGCCCCATGCTTTTGCTGGCGATCTTGTCTCCAAAAGGCGAGAAAGAGAAATCCTGCCAATGTTTTGGCAAGGTTACCTGTTTTTTGGTGTCAAAATTATAATAAATGTTTGAACCATCGGGGTATTCAATGACAGATTCGTTTTTTGTCGGCGACCAGGTCGCGTTTTGAACATTAAAAAACACTTCATCGCTTAAAGCCGCGATTGAACCGTCTTTGTTTAGGCGATAAAATTTTCCGTCAGTGGTATTATAAAATTTAGCTGATCCGACCGTGTCTTTGCCGCTGCCGAGAATTGAACTATCCACTTTATTTGTGATTGGAAAAGAGGGTTTAACTTCCGGAGTAACGGTTTTTGGCGTAATTGGCTTGCTTACCGAGGTTGGTAGTTGCCCCGGTTTGGATGTTGGTAAAGTCGGCTCGCCGCTTCCAGCCGTGGGGAATAGACCGGCCGCGGGGGCTTCCACGCCAGGTTGGACAGCGGTTATTGGCTTTTCTTTTTTGGCAAAGAACACCCAATAGAGCAGAAAACCGACTGCCACGCAAACAACGAGGAATATGCCGGCGTAAATGATTCTTTTTTTATCCATAGATTTATTAGTTAGGTTGTTGTTGGAATTTTTGAATTTGCGCGGTGATTTTTCCTTGCAGAGCGGCAAATTTCATGTTGGCCACGCGTTGGATGTTCATCATTTGCTTTTCTAAAATTTTGATTCTCGCCTTTTTTTTCTGTATCTGCGCGTTTAATTTCTGCAGTTCGTTATTATATTCTACCATGTTTTTGCTGAAAGTCGCTGATTCGCTGATCGCTTGTTTGGCAGCCCAGCCCATGAGTACTTCTCCGATGCCAAATAAACTTAAAATAATTCCGATGATAAATATGATTGCGGCAATGACTAACATTACGAAATAACGCGCGGCCGCGACCGTCATTTTAACATAGAGAGCGGCTTTTTTGGCTTCCAACAGTTTTATTTCTTTTTTCAACAGGCCGATTTCTTTTTGAAACGGTTTTATTACTTTGTCAACTTTTTTTCGCGTGTTTTTTTGCGCTTGTTGCAATTGTTCCGTGAGATTCCTAATCTGCTCCTGCTGTTTTGCCGGCGGCTGTTGATCCTGTTCTTGTTCCTGTTGTTGTGGAGTTGGTTGTTGTTCGGTTTGCGCTGTTTCAGGTTGTTGTTCTTTTGGTTGTCCGGGTTGAGGTTCCGTAGACTGTTCGGGCGGCTGTTCCGGCTTTGCTGGCGGTTCGGTAGGTTTTTCGGTTTGTTTTTCTCCTGGTTTTTTTGGTTGTGTCTCTTTAGGCTCTTCTTCTGGTTCGGCGCCTGCTTCAGATTGTTGCGGCGTTTCTGTCGGTTGTTGCGGTTCTGTTGACGGCTTGGGAACATAGGCCGGAGACGGTTCAACAGGTTCTTCTTCCCCTAATTCTTCCGACGGTTGTCCGCCCTCCGGTTCTTTTGGTTGTTCAGCCTGTTCCGGCGCTTCGCCTTGAATCTGTTGCTCCGGTGTTCTTTTGCTAACAAGTTTTTTGGTTTGTTGAGGCAACGGTCTTTGTTCACCTTCCAGTTTTGGGGTTTTTTCTATCCCTAATTCAGCATAATCCTGTTCCAGTTCGTCGCCAAAATCAAGCGCTTGGTCTGCCGGCTCTTCGGCTTCTTCAAATTCATCAAGCGCATCTTCTAAATTTTGTTCAGGTAAATTTTCAGCTAAATTATCTCGCAGTTTTGCCAGTTCTTCTTGGATTGTTTTTTTAATGATGTCATTAACTTGCCGAAGGGCGTCTGGCGGTAAATCCGGCAATGTTTTTTCCAAAGCATTTTCAATCTGCGGCATCCATTCCTGCGCCGGCGGTTCTTTTATGTCGGGTTGGTTTTGTCCGCCTTTCTCTTCCATATTTTGAGTTTGTTTCAGCCTGTCATTGCGAACCGCAGTGAAGCAATCCAGTCGTCAGTGGTCAACGAACGTGGATTGCTTCGTCGGCCGATGCGAATCGGCCTCCTCGCAATGACAGGTGTGTTTATTTGTAACTAAGTGATTGCGTCAGTTTCAAACAATCTTGCGTGTATTTGGCGATTATTTTTTTAATTGTCGCCTCGCTTAAAAAACCAGACTCACTTCGCGCTTTCTGTATTTTAATCGCCGCTGATTTCGCGCGCAATTTAATCAAAGCGGAAGCGGTTTTTTTTGTTTCTTCTTTATCGCCGCGTTGAAATGATTTTAATATTTTTTGCTTGAAGTAATTCATCTCCTCTTTATTTTGCTTCTCTTGCACCGCTAAAGGCGAGTCGGTTTTTTGCTTTACCTGCTGTTGTCTGGCCTTTTGCATCGCCAACTGCCATTTTTGTTCAAAATTAACCATAATAATACTAATATACAAATAGAGCACTAATGATACTAATGTATACTAATACTCTCTGATGCTAAATATTCGTATTCATTAGTATCATTAGTACATTAGTATATTGGTATGTTTATCTTAGACTATATCCCGCCTTCTCTTTTTTTAATATATAATTTTTCTTCTTTTTTTCTTTCTCCATAATCTTAACCACCAGTTCTTGCATTACGTCGCGGATGACTTTATCCACTTGCCGGGCGCCAAATTCTTCACTGAATGATTCAGACGCTAAAGAAGCAATCGCGGTTTGATCGGATTTGATATTGAGCTGTTGGTTTTTTTCAAGCTGTTCGTTGACCTGCCGCAAGTTCGCTTCCACGATTTTGGCAATCGCGCTTTCGGTGAGGGGAGAAAAGATTTCAATTGAATCCAAGCGATTGATTAGCGCCGGCGAAAATTCATCTTTTAATTTATTCATGACAGTTTGGTCACGGTTCTTAGTTGAATCGTCGGCTTGTCCGGCGTAGTCCCGACCAAGTCGGGACGAAGACGGACCAAAACCGATTCCGGCTGATTTAAAGAATTCTGACCCGAGATTTGTTGTTAAAATAATAATTGCGTGGTTAAAATGGGTTTTTTTGCCGCTACTGTCGGTTAATTGCCCTTCGTCAAGAATTTGCAAAAGAAGTTTGACCACGTCGCGGTGGGCTTTATCAATTTCATCAAACAGCACCACGCAGTATGGTTTTTGTTTAATGTCTTCCAAGAATCGGTTGCGGTCTTTGTGGCCGATGTATCCGGCCGGGGAGCCGAGGAGCTTCGCGGTGCTGTGCGGTTCGGAAAATTCGCTCATATCAAGTTTGACCAGCGATTTTTCGTCATGATAAAGTTCGCGCGCCAATACTTTTGCCAATTCTGTTTTGCCGACACCGCTCGGTCCGGCAAAAAGGAAAGACGCAATCGGTTTTTTACGGTCGCGCAAACCCAAATATGATTGGCGGAGGTGTTTAATTGTTGATTTTATTACTTCATCTTGACCAATGATTTGCTTTTTCAACCTATCTGACAAGTCCGCCAGTTTTTTCCACTCATCCGCCAGTATTGTTTCCAGACCGATGTTCATTCTTCGTTCTAATACGCCGGCGATATCTTGGCGCGTGATTTTACTGCTGACAGTTTTTTTAGTCTTCGCAGCTTTTTGATTTATGATATTAAGCTGATTTTCTATTTCTTTCAATTTGGCTTTTAATTCCAATGCTATGTCAAGCTGTTCTTTTTTAATCGCTTCTATTTTTAAATTTTCACATTGTTCTTTTAAAGCCAAGCATTTTTGTCTTTGCGCTTCAATCGGCGTGTATTTTTGCTTGGTACGGGCCGCGGCGCAGGCTTCGTCAAGCAAATCAATCGCTTTATCCGGCAGGAAATTATCATGAATATAGCGCGCGCTTAATTCCACGGCCGCGTCAGCAGCGTCATCGCTGATTTTTACATTATGAAAGTCTTCATAATATTTTTTAACTCCGCGCATGATTGCTTTCGCGTCGTCTTCCGTCGGCTCGTCAATAATAACCGACTGGAAACGGCGTTCCAGCGCCGGGTCGGAAGCAATGTACTTTTTGTGTTCATCAATCGTGGTGGCGCCAATACAGCGTAAATTTCCGCGCGCTAAAGCCGGTTTTAAAATATTGGCCGCGTCCATCGCCCCTTGGCTGGAACCGGCGCCGATAATATTGTGCAATTCATCAATAAATAAAATATAATCCGAAGATTTGGCTATTTCATCCATGATTTGTTTCAGACGCGCTTCAAATTCCCCGCGATAAATCGTTCCGGCCAAGAGCAAAGTAACATCAAGCGCGAAGATTTTTTTATTTTTTAAAATGTCCGGCACCCGGCCTTCGCTGATTCGTTTGGCAAGACCTTCAACAATCGCGGTTTTGCCAACGCCCGGTTCGCCCACTAAAACCGGATTATTTTTTGTTCGGCGCGAGAGGATATGAATTACCCGTTCAATCTCGTTTCCCCGACCAATGACCGGATCAATATTTTTTTGCGCGTTTTTATCGGTTAAATTATTGGTAAAAATATCCAGAGCGGTGATTTGCGTTTTTTTATTTTTTAATGGCGCCGGCGTTGGATTATTTTGCAAAGCGCCGCTGTCTTTGCCGATAATTTCTTCCAAATGTTCCATTACGCCGGATACGTCTTCAATTTCCGGAAAGCGGCTGGTGCTTTGGAAAATTTCTTTCAGCTGGGCGCTAACATCCGTGAGAGAAATTTTATTTTGTTTAAACACGATTTCAATATTTTCATCGCGGCTGGCGATTATGGCGAACAAAAGATGTTCGGTGCCAATGTGGTTATGGCTGTTTTCATAAGCGATCAAAATCGCGCGTTCAACCGTTTGTTTGGCCTTGGCATCAAGTTCCGGCAGATTTGCTATTGCTATGCCACCCTTGTTCCTGCGCAATTGCGGTTTTTCCGAAAGCAGATGGAGAGTGTGTTTTTGGTTGAAATTAAATCTAACCAAAACTTCCGCTCCGACTGATCCTTTTTCTTCGCTTAAAGATAACAAAAGATGCAGAGGCGACACCTCATTATGTTCAAGAGAATTGGCCAGCGTCAGGGCTTTGGCAATCACATTGCGTAAATGCGTGGAAAAGCGGTCCAGAAGCTGATTAGGGTTGGTAGACATAAATATCAGTCACCGCAATAGGGTATTGCAGTTTGTGTATTTTTCGTCTATATTATATACTGTTAAAGCTAAAAAAGCAAAAAATTATGTCGTTTTCAGAACACATTTTCAAAGCATACGATATTAGGGGGTTGCACCCTCAAGAACTAAATGAGGAATTGGCTTATAAAATAGGCCGGGCTTTCGCGCGATTGCGCCAAAAAGAGGCTGGAAAAGATAAGATTAAAATAGTCGTTGGCCGCGATATGCGCCTTTCGTCTCCGGCTTTGTTTACCGAGGTGAAAAGAGGTTTGTTAGAACAAGGCGCTGATGTGGTGGATATTGGTTTGTCGTCGACGCCGACTTTTTATTTTGCCGTATCATATTATGGTTATGACGGCGGTATGCTGGTTTCCGCTTCGCATAATCCGAAAGAATATAATGGCGTTAAAATTGTCAGGAGCGGAGCCGCGCCATTTGGCAGAGGGACTGGCATGGAAGAACTGCGTGATTTGGTTAAGTCAGACCGGTTTGTTTTTAACGGCGAAGCTGGAATAGAGGAGAAAAAAGAAAACATTGTGGACGAAGAAGTTAAATTATGCGAGGCATTTGCTGACTTAAAGAAAATAAGATCAATGAAAATCGCGTTGGATACGGCAAACGCGATGGGAATTATTTATTTGGATCGGATGTTTAGGGATTTGCCGCAAATAAAATTAGTTAAAATTAATTCTAAATTGGACGGGACATTTCCGGCTCATCAGGCGGATCCTTTACAGGAGAAGAACATGGGGGATTTGAAAAAATTAGTGTTGGCGGAAAGCGCGGATTTGGGAATTGCCACCGATGGCGATGGCGACAGAATATTTTTTGTGGATAATGAAGGCAAAAGAATAAAGCCGGAAATAATGCGCGGGATTATCGCCCAGACGTTTTTGCGCGACAACCCGGGAGCGGTGATTTGTTATGACATTCGTCCGGGTAAAATTACCGAGGACATGATTTTAGCGGCCGGAGGCAAGCCGTTGGTTACTATGGTTGGCCATTCTTTGATTAAAAAACAGATGTTGGAGACCGGAGCGATTTTTGGCGGTGAATCGTCAGGACATTTTTTTGTAAAATTTCCGCATGGGGTATATGAAGCCCCGGTTATCGCCGCTTTGCGTTTTTTGCAAGAGTTGTCCGCGAGCGGATTGTCATCAGCAGAATTTGTTAAACCGCTGGATAAATATTTTCATTCCGGAGAAATCAATTTTACCGTTAAAGATAAAGACGGGGTTTTGCGTCGGCTTAAAGAAAAATACGTTGACGCGGAAATAAATTATTTGGATGGTTTGACTTTTACTTATCCGGATTTTTGGTTTAATGTCCGCGCTAGCAATACCGAACCATTGTTGCGGTTGAATTTGGAAGCAATGGCGGATAAATTGATGAAAGAAAAAATTATAGAAATTAGAGAAATAATAGAAACAACTTGACGCAATTTAACGATTGTCATATTATAGAAATCCGGTCGAAGTTCGGCTGGGTTGTTCTTTTTTTGCAAGGAGGGGAGAGATGAATAAGTTGCGTGGTTTGGTTCGCGCTACGTGGCTACTGGCGCTTTTCTTTGCTGGGTTCGTCTGTGTGTTGGCACGCGACGTCGTTCACTGGTTCTGCGTGCCGGCGAAGAGGAGCGGCGAGGGCATCATCACGCCGCTGGAAGAT
>MFQN01000007.1:0-53676 GCA_001783065.1 Candidatus Magasanikbacteria bacterium RIFCSPLOWO2_12_FULL_43_12 | reverse complement strand
CGTCGCTGCGTGGCGGCAAGTGGCCGAATGGTTCGGTTACAAGGGACCGGTGGTATGGTACTTCAGAGGCGGAGTAACACGTGAAGATGTCTTTGCCGAATACGGCCATGCAAGGATACTTAATAAGATCTTTGACTGGTGGGTGGAACGTGGCCCATTGTTCGTGTTCTGGGTACCTTGCTTGCAAAAGGTGACAGGCGACCTTCATGCCAATGCTAGTGAACAACGTGTCTTCATGAATGCATTACACCAAGATCACTTTTCCATGCCACCAAGTCACGTCTTGTCTTTCGGAGATAGTCTGACTCTGTATCTCCTCTTGCTTCACCACAAGCGCATGGCTGGCCAGTACTTTCTGCCGCAAAATGAGGCGCGTGGTAGCTGGTTGATACGGACAAACTCCTTCTACCAATACAATGATGAAAGGATCCACATCTATCTTGGTGGTTGGGGAGGAATAGCTCTTGACTTCAACGGTGACGCTGAAGCAGACAAGGGACTGACACGTTTCTTCGCGCTCGGGGTCGAGTCTGCCAGCAACTTCACTCTCAAACGGGCCGCGTAAAGGCCTGTCCTACCAAAAGCCCTCCGATGTACATCGGAGGGCAAATCATTTTTGAAGAATTTTTTTGTTTCTCATCCTTTTCTTTTGGGATTTTTGTAATTTTATGTCCCGTTAGGGACATCTGATAGTAGCCAGGCACTTTAGTGCCTGGTAAAGAATGTTTAATATAGTCTAAAAGTCCCAGAGGGACGACACATAGTTCTGTCTGCCGTCCCTACAGGACTTGTGTTTTAAGTGATGAATTTTCCAGGGCATAAATGCCCCGGCAACTATCATGCGCCCCTACGGGGCTATTACGTCGTTCCTCTTAATTTCCTAATCCTTTCTTCTATCGGCGGATGGGTGGAAAACAATTTGGAGAAACCGCCAGACTTAAGCGGATTGGAAATAAATAAATGCGCGGTGGCCGAGGAAGCGGTGGCGAGCGGAATGTTTGATTGAGAAATTTTTTCCAGCGCGCGCGCCAAACCTTCAGGATAACGAGTTAATAGCGCGCCTGACGCGTCAGCCAAATACTCCCGTTTGCGGGAGATTGCGAGTTTAATCAACTCGGCGATTATTGGCGACAAGATTAGCAAGACCAAACCAATTATCATAATTATTCCGCCTAGCTGTCCACCTCCGCCGCGGTTATTAGAATCGCGTTTGCCGCCGAACAATCTGGCGCGGAAGAAAAAATTTGAAATTAACGCGATCATTCCAACCAGTACCACGACGATTGTCATCAAACGGATGTCGTAATTTTTAATATGCGACAGTTCGTGCGCGATAACGCCCTCCAGTTCTTCATTTTTTAAAGCGCTGATGATTCCGGTTGTCAGAGCGATGGAAGCGTGTTGCGGGTCTCGTCCGGTGGCAAAAGCGTTGAGAGCTGGGGAGTCAATAATATATACTTTCGGCGTTGGCGTTCCCGCGGTAATGCAAAGATTTTCCACCATTCGGTAAACATACGGATTATCTTCTTTCTTTGTCAGCCGCGCTTTGGTTGACGATAGAGCAAAGCTGTCGCCTTTGTAATAGCTCACGAGCGATGTCAAAACAGAAAATACAACCGCGAACACTAAAATACCGTAGCCGTAATTCAAATACACCCCGATAAACCAACCAAGGGCGATGATAAAAACGAGGAAGATGGCGACTAGCAAGATAGTTTTGCGTTTATTGGAGTCGATTTGGGAGTACATAATTATAGGCTTACGAGGCTGACAAGGCTGACAAGGCTTACGAGGCCTTGTGAGCATTGTAAGCTTTTATGGCTTTGTAAGCCCTTACAATTTAACTTCCACAATCTCCCTCTCTTTCTCGTCTTCAATCTCAAAGAATTCATACTTGGTGAATTTCAGCGTATTGGCGAAGAAGTTGTTTGGGAAGACTTCAATTTTCGTATTGAAATCACGCACCATGCCATTGTAAAATCTGCGAGAGGCTTGGATTTTGTTTTCCGTGTCGGAAAGTTCGTCCATCAACTGGCCGACATTTTGATTGGCTTTCAGATCCGGATAAGCTTCCACCGCGATTTGCAACTTACCTAACATGCCGCCAAGCATGCTTTCGGCTTTGGCCAATTCAGCGGTATTGCCAGCCTGTTGCGCTGACATGGCTTGCGAACGCGCTTTGGTGATGTCCTCCAACAATCCTCGTTCATGTTGCATGTATCCCTTGACGCTGTTGATTAAATTCGGGATTAAATCATGACGGCGTTTTAATTGCACGTCAATGTCGCTCCACGCTTCCTTAGTTCGGTTGCGCAGGCGGATGAGGCCGTTGTATAGGGCGACGATCCAGATGGCCGCTATTGCCACAACAGCTATAATGACATAGGTGAGTGTCATATAGATTTAGTTAATTAAAAATTAGACTTGAATAATTTAGACTATTGGAGTATAATCTTAAGGATATTATAGCATGGACTGTAAAGAGACACAAGGTAAATTTGGACGCAAGCGGTATTCAATAAAAAGAGGTTTAATTTTCAATTTCTAATTTTCAATTTTTAAACAATTTCTAAATCCTACAATTTTCAGTTTTCGAACGGTCAAGAATTGAAAATTAAAACATTAAAAATTGTTTAAAAATTACAAATTGAAAATTAGAAATTAAAATGAGATTCTATATCTATCATGGGCTATGTTAACAATTATTATCTTTATCTTAATCCTCGGTCTACTGGTTCTGGTTCATGAATTCGGCCATTTTATCACTGCCCGCAAATCAGGTATGAAAGTTTTTGAGTTTGGCTTTGGTTTTCCGCCGCGGGTCATGGGTGTTTACAGGGATTCGGATACAAAAAAATTAGTTTGGAAATTTGGAAAGGAGAAAGAAGAAATTCCGACCACGGTTTATTCTTTAAATCTGTTGCCCCTCGGCGGATTTGTTCGTATTAAAGGCGAAGATGGTGGCCAGGCCAATGAACCTGACAGTTTTGGTTTTCAGAAAGCCTGGAAACGGGCAGTGGTTTTGGCCGCCGGCGTGACAATGAATGTAGTTTTGGCCGGAGCGCTTTTATCTTTTGGTTTTATGATTGGTTTGCCGACCGACTTGTCGGTTGATCCTGGTAAGTATGCTGTGATAGTTGAACAAGCGCAGGTAATGGTGCAAGCAGTTGATAAGGCCTCGCCGGCTGAGGAAGCTGGTATTAAATTCGGCGATCGGATTTTGAAGATAGATGGGCAGGAAATCAAGAGTTCGGAAGGCATGGTTGACTATGTTCAAGCGAATTTTGAAAAAGAAATGTTGTTGTTAGTTGAAAGAGGCGGCACGCAAACTGAATTAAAAATGACACCCCGTTTAGTCAAACCAGGAGAGGGCAGCCCTCGTTTGGGAGTAATGCTCGCTGACGCCGGCATCGTGCGCTATCCGTGGTATATCGCTCTGTATAAAGGTTTTATTGCCGCTGGTATCGGGTTAATAAATATTTTTATTGCTTTTTATTTACTGATAAAAAATTTGATTTTAGGACAAGGATTGATGTTTGAAGTGTCAGGGCCGGTCGGAATCGCGGTAATGGTTGGCCAAAGCGCGCGGTTGGGAATCAGTTATTTAATTAATGTTACCGCCATGATTTCGCTATCACTTGCCGCGATAAATATTTTGCCGATTCCGGCTCTGGACGGCGGCCGCATCCTGTTTATTTTGATTGAAAAAATCATCCGCCGGCCATTGCCGATGAAATATGAACAGTTTGCCCATACCATTGGTTTTGTTTTGTTGATGATTTTGATTGTCGCGGTGACTGGGAGGGATATTTGGGGGTTGATCAAATAATATTACTAATATACTAATAGAGTACTAATGATACTAATGGATACTAATATGACAGAGAGCGGGTTTTCAGAACAATCGAGGCTAAGCGAAAAAGAAAGATTTGCGTTACAAAAGGTCAACGAATGCGCTCCGCAGTTTGCTTTAGAATACCCGCAAATCGTAGAAGATGCACAGAACATGTCTGCGGTTGAAATTGCTAGTAAGTACGGTGTTTCAGAGCTCTATGGGGTGACGGGGACAATAGCTCTAGTATTGTTAAGAGAGCACTACAAACATTGCTTACATCAGAACAACGTCGCGATGTGTTTGGTCCTCGGTTACACACAGTAAGAAGCAGGGTTGGCAAAGAAGTGTATGAAGAAAAAAAAGGTCTCTGGGGCATGACACCGGAAAAAAGAGCCAGTGTTCATCGTCGCGAAAATAAAGTTAAAGCCGGTAAGGCGGCCAAGAAACGATTTAGTTTGTCAGATGCAGAACGAAAAGAAGTTTCGGCACGAGCAAACGCTGCGCGTGTAGATAGTTGGGAAAATAAAATAGTTGATGGTGTGAGTGAAGGAGATTTCGCAAGACGTTTGATTGGCCTACCGGAATATCGTATCGCTGTTGCCGGTCCACACAAAGGTCAGCCTGATTATAGAAGAATTGCTGGAGCAGTTAATGAGAAATATGGAAAAAATAGAACAAAAGAGAGCGCACAGGCTTTTTTTTAAAGAGAAAGGGCGAAAGAAAAAGGTAAAAACAAAGGATAGCTTTCAACCTAAAAATTAGTATCTTTATGAAGAATCAACTAGAAAAAATTAAAAAAGATTTTTTTAATGCTGTGACGGAAGTCAAGGACGCTTTGCAGTTGGAAGAACTGGAGCAAAGATTTTTTTCGCGCCGTTCCGGCGAGTTGACGCAGATAATGAAAAATTTGAAAGATCTTTCAGGTGAGGCGCGGCAAGAGTTTGGCAAGTTGGCGAATGAAGTCAAGCGAGAACTGGAAGAGGTGTTTGCAAAGAAAAAAGAAGAAATTAAAGTATCGGAGATGGGAGATATTTTAGAAAGAGAAAAAATTGATGTTACTCAACCAAAATTGCCTGGTAAAGAACGCGGGCATCTGCATCCTAACACTTTAGTACAGAATGATTTGGAAGATTTGTTTACTTCCATGGGTTTTATGGCGCTTGATGGGCCGGAGCTGGAAAGCGAGTATTATAATTTTGAAGCGCTGAATATCCCGGCCGATCATCCGGCGCGCGACATGCAGGATACTTTTTATATTTCCGCCCAAGGCGGATCCGCTTCGGGCGGAAAAAACTCTAACAGTTGGGTGATGCGCACCCATACTTCGCCAATGCAGGCGCGGGCGATGCAGAAATATGGCGCTCCGTTGCGCGTGGTCGTCCCGGGCAGAGTGTTTAGAAATGAAGCCACTGACGCGCGGCATGAACACACGATACAACAGCTGGAGGGTTTTGTCATTGATGAAAATATAAATTTTTCTCACCTCAAGGGAGTTTTAGATGTGGTCGCCAAACATCTTTATGGTGATAAAATTGAAATCAGATTGCGGCCCAAATTTTATCCGTTTGTTGAACCCGGCGTTAACGGCGAAGTAACTTGTTTTTTGTGCGCCGGGAAAGGTTGCCGCGTTTGCAAACAAAGCGGCTGGCTGGAAATTTTTGGCGCGGGCATGATTCATCCGAATGTTTTGAGAGAGGGTGGTATTGACATAAAAAAGTATCAAGGTTTTGCGTTTGGGTTCGGGCTGGATAGGCTGGTGATGCTGAAGTATGGCATTGATGAAATTCGTATTTTAAAAAGCGGGGATTTGAGATTTTTGAGACAGTTTTAAGCATTGATTTAAACTGATTAAAAAAAGATTACACAGATAAAATATGTTAATTTCTTTCAACTGGTTAAAACAATATACTGGTTTGCCAAGTTCTACTACGCCTGAAGAGATTGCGGAAAAGTTAAAATTGTCTACAGTTGAAGTAGAAAAAGTTGAACGACAGGGGAAAGATTTGAAAAGCATCGTTGTCGGTTTGGTAAAAAAAGTTGTCAAACATCCTGACGCCGATAAATTAAAAGTTTGCACAGTTAATGACGGCGCGCAGGATTGGCAGGTGGTTTGCGGCGGTTCAAATGTGAAAGAGGGGATGAAAGTTGCATTTGGCAGAATTGGCGCGAAAGTGCGCTGGCATGGGGAAGGCGAATTGGTTGTATTGGCGAAGGCAAAAATTCGCGGCGTGGAATCATTTGGCATGATTTGCGCGTCAACCGAGATTGGGTTGGGCGACAGGTTCCCATTGAAAGAAGAGAAAGAGATATTAGACCTGAGCGAGATATTGGATATTGGAAATTGGAAATTAGGCTACGAATTGGCGAAGGTGCTGGGCATGGACGACGTCATTTTTGAAATTGACAACAAGAGTTTGTCCAACAGGCCGGATTTGTGGGGGCATTATGGAATGGCGAGAGAAGTTGCCGCGCTGTTCAAAAAAGCGCTCATAGCGTATCCAATTAAAAAAACAAAGAAACAAGATACAAGAAACAAACAAATTCAAAATTATAAATTACAAATTGATGTTGAGGATAAAAAGCTGTGCCCGCGATATATGGCGGTGGCGATTGATGGGATAAAAATCGCGTCATCGCCGGATTGGCTGCAGAAAAAATTGCTGGCAGTTGGTCTGCGGCCGATTAACAATATAGTGGATATTACAAATTATATAATGTTGGATTTGGGACAACCGATGCATGCGTTTGATGAGTCCAAAGTCCTAAAGTCCATAAAGTCTGTAAAGTCAGAGATTACGGTGAGGCGAGCGAAGGATGGAGAGAAGTTTACGACTTTGGATGGTATTGAGTATGAGTTGAAAAGTGAGAATTTGGTGATTGCCAATAAAGAAAAAGCGATTGCCTTAGCCGGGGTGATTGGCGGGCTGGAAAGCGGGATTGGTAATGAGACAACAGCCATAATTTATGAATCGGCGAATTTTGATGCCTCGTCCATTCGCAAGACATCAACTCGGCTTGGTTTGCGCACTGACAGCTCGGCGCGGTTTGAGAAAAGTTTGGATCCTAATAATTGCGAACTGGCCATGCGAAAAGCGATTGAGCTGACACTGGAACTGTGTCCGGGAGCCAAAATCGCGAGCAAAATAGTTGATGTGAAAGATTTTCATCTTCAGCAAGGGCCGATTGAGTTGCCGCTGGAGTTTTTACATAAAAAAATCGGGGTGGAAATAGATAAAAAAGAAGCAATTAAAATTTTAGCCAATTTAGGTTTTGAAGTTAAAGAAAAGAAGGGCGTTCTGTTAGTTAAAATTCCGACTTGGCGCGCGACTAAAGATATTTCCATCGCCGAGGATCTAATTGAGGAAGTGGCGCGGGTTTATGGTTATGGCAATATCCCCGCATCTTTGCCAAAGTTTCCGATTGTCCCTCCGTCCAAAAACGAGCTACTGGCATTAGAAAGAACAATAAAAGAAATTTTGGCGCTGGAATTTGGTTTTAGCGAAGTTTATAATTATTCTTTCGTGTCGCCGCAGTTATTGGAGAGATTGGGCATTGACTCCGCTGGTTTAATAGAGTTAGATAATCCGGTAGCCGAAGACCGTCCGTTTTTGCGCCGCAGTTTGTGGCCGGGCTTGCTGGAAAACGCGGAAATGAATTTGCATCGTTTTGACGAGGTAAAGATGTTTGAAATCGGCAAAGTATTTAATTCCGAGATTTCAGGACTGCGAGTTTCCGGTAACAGCGATGAGCTTCTGCCCGGTCAGCCGTTGTATTTAGGTCTGGTTTTTGCCGGCAAGGGCGTTTTAACGCCTTTTTATGAGCTTTCCAATGCTTTAGCGGGTGTATTTGAACGTTTGGGCTGTGCGGCTGAATTTAAGCCTGCGACGCATGAGCTGGGCAAAGTTATCCACAGGGGCAGGCAGGCGCAAATTTTAGTAAGTGGCGAAGGCATAGGCGCGATTACCGAAATTAGTCCGTCGTTTTCCGAACGTTTGGGTGTGGATTCGCGAGTTGCTGTTGCCGAATTGGATTTAGACAAACTGCTTTCGTTGGTTAACGATAATATCCAATATCACAAAATATCTCAATATCCGTCTGTCGTCCGCGACATCGCTTTTATGGTTGATAAAAAAATTGAACACGCGCGGATTGTTTTTGAGCTTAAAAAAATTGATAGGTTAATTGTCGGCGTGGAATTGTTTGATGTTTATGAAGGCAAGAATTTACCGGCGGGTAAAAAAAGTTTAGCGTATCACATCACTTATCGTTCGGATGATCGAACGCTTGAATCCGCGGAAGTTGACGCGGCGCACGCGAAAGTAGGCGAAGTGTTAAAGAAGAAGTTTGAAGCAGAAGTGCGATGTGTGTTATAATATAAACATGACGAATAAACAAAGAAAATAAATTTTTAACTCACGAATGCCGCCTGCCGGCGTTAGTGAACGGAGGAAATATGTTAGAAACAAGTTCAGATCTTTTATACATCGTTTCCGCGTTTAGTATTTTGTGGTTCACGGTATTTTTGTGTTGGCTGCTGTATCAAGCCGCGCGGGTTTTGCGCAATGCCAATCGGATTATAGAAAATTTAACGCAAAAATTAGAGCTGATTACCGACGCGGTGGAATTTATCCGTAAAAAAGTTGACGGCCTTTCCAGCAGTATGGGAGTGGTGAGCACCATGGTGGCGAATTTGGTGGAAAAGTTCGTGGTCAATAAATTGGCGAACAAGTTGGAAGAGAGGGGAGAGAAGAAAAAGAAGAAGTGAGTCTATAAAGTCCTTAAAGTTTGTAAAGTCATAAAGTCCCTCTTGACAGGGGATTTTATTTTTACTCCCCCTCAAATTCCACCAAATGGAAAGTCTTGAAACCAGCGTCTTCAATTTTTTTACTCCCGCCCAACTCCGGCAAATCAACGACAAAACCGCACTCAACAATGTCGCCGCCGGCTTTTTTAATCAGTTTGCAGGCGGCGAGAGCTGTGCCGCCGGTGGCGATTAAATCGTCAATGAGTAAAATTTTTTCACCGGAATTAATCGCGTCTTTGTGGATTTCAATAATATCCGGGCCGTATTCTTTTTCATATTCTTCTTGAATCGTCTCCGCCGGCAGTTTGCCTTTTTTTCGCACCGGGATAAATCCGATGCCAAGCCGGTCGGCCAAAGCGGATCCGATAATAAAACCGCGCGCTTCAATTCCGGCTATTTTGCTGATGGAAAAATTTTTGTATCTTTCGTGTAACAAATCAATCAGATGTTTAAATCCCTTGCTGTCTTGAAGCAGGGTGGTAATGTCGCGGAACATAATACCCGGTTTCGGCCAGTTGGGGATAGTGCGGATTTTTTCTTTTAACGAGTTCGGCATATAGCTTGTGGATAGTTAAACTGTCTGTCATTGCGAGCGACCCAAGGGAGCGAAGCAATCCATCGTCAATTGGCGACTGGATTGCGGAGCCTGTCCCGAGTGAATGAGAGGGATCGCGCGAGCTCCTCCTCGCAATGACAGAAGCTTTATTTTATATTTGGAATGGTATGAAGAATAAGGTTCGTTACTTTTTCCGCATTTTCTTTAAAAATTTTAAGCACTGCTTCCCAGCTGACCGGCTCCTCGTCTTCTTTCCAGCAATCATAATCTGTTGACATGGCTATCGCCGCATATGGTATGCCGGCCTCTTTCGCCAATGTCGCTTCCGGCGCGATGCTCATATTAATTACATCCGCGCCCCACGCTCTAAACATCTTGCTTTCCGCTTTGGTGGAAAAACGCGGTCCCTCAATTGTCACCACTGTGCCTCTATCGTGAAAAGTTAAATTCAAATTTTTACAGCCGTTAATTAGAAGTTCGCGCAGTTCAACGGAAAACGGTTCGGCCATTGGCGTGTGTTGCGGCTGATGCGGCGCGAATTCTTCGTAAAAAGTGGAAAAACGATGTTTGGTGAAATCAATAAATTGGTCAAGAATAACCAAATGTCCGCGTCCGATTTCTTCGCGCAATGATCCAACCGCTGTGGTAGCTAAAATATGAGTGCAACCCTCGTTTTTTAGCGCCAAGATATTAGCGCGGAAATTTACCTGCGTCGGCGGTAGGGTGTGTTCGCGGCCATGTCTGGCAAGCAGAACCACGTCAACGCCGCTGATTTTGCCTTCAATCAGCGAAGAAGATGGTTTGCCGTATTTAGTCTCCGCGGTCTTTTCTTGGCTTTTTTCCAATATGTTGGGGCTATCCAATCCGGACCCGCCGATAATGCCGATTTTTGGCATAGCATATCTATTAAGCATAAGTTGATTTTAACATTGCGGTTGATTTTTGGCAACAATCGTGTCGTTTTTTTGTGTTTTGTTATCTGTGTTTTGTGTTATGACAAGCGGCATTGTCAAAAAAGTACAGATATTATAATATAGCACTGACTGTTTTCTATTTACACAAAGAGAATAATCATTTTTTCGCTGCGGAACTCCTCGCGCGAGCTCGTCACACAGTCCTCGCTTCAAAAATGATTATTCTCTTTGCTTAGCCGTTTTATGGATAAATTTGTTCACCTACATGTTCACTCACATTACTCGTTACTGGACGGTTTGACGCAGATCAAGCCCTTGGTTAAGGCCGCGAAAGAGCGCGGTTTTTCAGCTTTGGCTTTAACTGACAGTGGTTCTTTGTATGGCGCGATTGAGTTTTATGAGGCTTGCCGCGTGGAAGGCATTAAACCGATTATTGGGTTTGAGGCGTATTTTGGTCCGCGGAAATTGACTGATAAAGATCCGCAAATAGATAAAGAGATGCATCATTTGATTTTGTTAGCGGAAAATTACGAGGGTTATAAAAATTTAATGAGTTTGTCGTCGATCGGGCATTTGGAAGGTTTTTTTAACAGCAAACCGAGGATTGACAAAGAAGTGCTAAAAAAATATTCCGGAAATATTATCGCTTTGTCAGGCTGTATCAATGGGGAAGTGCCGCAATTATTAAAACAGGATAATTTAGCCAAGGCGAAAAAGGCGGCGTTGGAATATAATGAAATTTTTGGCCAAGGAAATTTTTATTTAGAACTGCAAGATCATCCGGCGATTGAAGGACAGCTGGATGTGAATACAAAAATTATTCAATTATCTAAAGATACCAGCATTCCAATGGTAGTAACGCGCGACGTTCATTATTTGGAAACTGATGACGCGGAAGCGCAAGATATTTTAACCTGCATCCGCGAGGGCTGGAAAGTCGGTCAGATGAATCGCGAGGATTTTCGGCAGGTGGACCGTTCTTTAAATTCCGCTAAAGATATTATTTCTCGTTTTCGCCATGTGCCGGAGGCGATTGAAAACACGGTCAAAATAGCGGAAAGAATAAATTTAGAAATCAATTTAAACGCTTGGCATTTCGCGCCGGTTGAATTACCAATCGGGAAAAGCGCGTCGGAAGTGATGGAAGAAATTGTTAATGCCAGAATCGGGGATTATTATCAGCCAATAACCGAAGAAGTTAAAACCCGCGCGGAGTATGAATTAAAAATTATTAGAGAGAAAGGCTACTCGCCGTATTTTCTTTGCGTGGCTGACTATGTCAATTATGCCAAGGAGCACGGCATTGTGGAAACCACCAGAGGTTCGGCCGCCGGTTCTTTGGTTTCCTACGTAATGGGAATCACAACTGTTGATCCGATCAGATTTAAACTGCCGTTTGAACGTTTTTTGAATCCGTTTCGTCCAAGTCCGCCGGATATTGATACGGATTTTGCCGATGATCGCCGCGATGAGATGATTGATTATGTTACCAATAAATATGGCAAAGAAAAAGTGGCGCAGATTATCACTTTCGGAACCATGGCGGCGCGGGCGAGCGTGCGTGATGTTGGCCGAGCGCTCGGATATTCCTATAGTTTTTGCGATCAGGTGGCTAAACTAATTCCGATGGGTTCGCAGGGTTTTCACATGACGATTGATCGCGCTATGATTGAAGAGCCGGATTTAAAAAAACTTTATGGTTCAAAACCGGAAGTAAAAATTTTGTTGGATTTGGCCAGAAAAGTTGAGGGTTGCGCGCGCCATACTTCCATCCATGCCGCGGGCGTGGTTATCGCGCCAACGCGATTAACTGATTTTACCCCGGTGCAAAAAGAAACCGGCGGTGAAAAAACAATTACTCAATATGAAATGCACGCGGTGGAAGCAGCCGGTTTGTTAAAGATGGACTTTTTGGGCATACGCAACCTTTCTATTTTGGGAAAAGCGGTTGAATTCGTGGAAAAAACCACCGGCGAAAAAATTGATATTTATAAACTGCCTTTTGATGATAAAGAAACATTTGAAATGCTCGCGCGAGGGGAAACCATGGGCACATTTCAACTTGGTGGTTCCGGTATGACGCGCTGGTTGAAAGAACTTAAACCGACGACGATTGATGATATCATGGCCATGGTCGCTTTGTATCGTCCGGGACCAATGGAATCAATACCTGAATATATTCGCCGTAAACACAATCCCGCGGTGGTTGAATATCTTGATCCGCGCATGGAAAAATATTTGGGAGCGTCCTTCGGGCTTTTGGTGTATCAAGAGGATGTTCTTTTGACCGCCATTGAACTTGCCGGATATAGTTGGACCGAAGCGGATAAATTCAGGAAAGCGATTGGCAAGAAAATTCCCGCGGAAATGGAAAAACAGAAGATTAAATTTTTTCAAGGCTGCCGCGATAATGGTAATTTGTCGGAAGAAAAAATTAATCGGTTGTGGGAAATGATTGAACCGTTTGCGGCATATGGGTTTGGCAAAAGTCACGCTGCAAGCTACGGCACCGTCGCTTATCAAACTTCTTACATGAAAGCGCATTATCCGGTGCAATATATGACCGCGATTTTACAGGCCGAGTCAGGAGATACCGATAAAGTCGCGGAGATTGTTGCCGAATGCCGGCGGATGAATATTGAAGTTTTGCCGCCGGATGTCAACGAAAGTTTTCGTAATTTTGCCATGGTATCCAAACCCGGCGATCCTGGCCGCGTCCGTTTCGGTTTAAACGCGATTAAAAATTTAGGCGAACATATCAGCGGTGTGATTTATCGCGAAAGAAAAGAACAAGGACCGTATAAGACATTGGAAGACCTGTTGGAACGGATTGATGATAAAGATTTAAATAAAAAATCAGTGGAAAGTTTGATTAAGTCCGGCGCGTTGGACTGTTTTGGTTTTGACCGCGGTCTTTTGCTTTTTAATGTTGAGAATATATTGGCTTTTGTCAGGGAACGGCGCGAACACAAAAATACTTCGCAGAATTCTTTGTTTGCCGGTTCAAATATAATGCTGGATAATAAAATTAAATTAAAAGATACTTCGGCGGCGAGTCTGGACGATAAATTAAAATGGGAAAAAGAATTATTGGGTCTGTATGTTTCCGCGCACCCGTTTGAATATTTTGAAAAGGTGATGGCGCGCGCGTTAGTGCCATTGAATCAGGTGGAGGAATCACCGCGCGATAGTTGGGTGGTAATCGGCGGCATTGTTGATTCCATCAAGAAAAAAATCACAAAAAAGGGCGAGGTGATGATATTCGCCACGATTCAAGACACTACCGGCGTGATGGAATTGTTAGTGTTTCCCAAGACATATGAACAGACGCAAGGTTTGTGGCAAGAGGGGAATATCGTCTGCGTGGTTGGCAAAACGCCGAAAGAGAAAGGCGATAATAAAGTGTTTGTTGAAAAAGTTTTATTGCTCACCAAAGAAAACGCTTTGCGCGTGTGCCGCGAATTATCCATTGGAAGTGTTTCAAGCGACAGCATTCAACAACATCAGCCGGATAAGGCGATAACAATCAGTTTAAGTAAAGAAGAATTGAAAAACAAGGCGCAAGAATTAAAAAATTTATTTATAAAATACCCGGGAGAGTATCAGGTTTTCGTCAAAGTCGCGGACAATATTATCCGCGCGCAGGCAATGATTGATTGGAGTAGTGGTGTTGAAGATGAGTTGAAGAGAGTGGCGGGAGAGGGGAGGGTTGAGGTGAGTGAGTAGTTGGTGTTCTTTTATAATATTGCGCACAAGGAGGTATCTTGACAAGATTCTAAAAATGTAGTACAATACTTTGTTAGTTCCTTATAAAAAAATAATTTTTTCCAGCTTTCTTTTTGGCTTATTTTAGCAATAAGTTAGAAAGAAGGCTGGGAGTTATCTCGGCCTTGGTTGGCAAGCCTGGGGCGCGGAACATGGTGTTTTGTGTGAGTGGCAAGCCAAAAGTTGGAGGTGCGTCATGCCAAAGGCGAAGAACGTGTTCATGATCGTGAAGGTTCTCGGGTGGCTTGTGTCTGTGATCGGCGCGCTCTTGGAGGAGCTCAAGGATTTGCTCGGCGACAACGAGGAAGCTATCAACGAGCGTCTTCACCAGCTGGTCAAGCCGGATGGACGCAAAACGGTCAAGAAGATGGCCGCGCTGATCGCTGGACAGGAGCCGACGACGTCGGCCCCTGCTCCTGCCAACTGGTGGGACAAGTTCTTGGAAATGATGATTTCGGCGTGCGGATTTGTTTCGTTCCGCAATTCGGACATCAACAGCAAGAATTTTCCGTACGATGGCGGCGATCTGGATCAGAAGCATGTGGAGACACTCTCCATCAAGCAGAAGCTCCGTGAGCTCGGCCGGTCTACGATGCCCACGCAGGAAGTCAAGGATTACATTGACTCGCAGGGCTATCGCTCGGCGACTCTGGTTGAGTTGCTGTGGTGGTGGCTCAAGAATCCTGACAAGCACAAGGACTGTCTGGTGTTCGCCCTCGGTTCTGTGTGGCGCGCTCTCGTGCCTTACGTCCTCGGCGATGGTGGCCGCCGCGAGCTCGACCTGCTCTCCGCCGAGAACGACTGGGACGAGCACTGCTTGTTCGCCGTCGTCCGCAAGTAGGTTTCTTGGTCGCTCGGACACTCGGTTCTCGGGTGTCCGGCGGCCTATCCCACTGATTTCGCTCTTTTCTCTCCCATCCCTCCGTCACACGACGGAGCGGCCCGATACCGTGCACCAGAAGTGCACGGTTCCTCTTTTTATGATAAAATAGAGTGTAGATAGTCAACGCTACAGTCCGCGGTTTTGTTTGCTGAAGAAGTGAACACGGCTTCGGGCGGTTGAATTTTATCCTGATTTAATCAGGATTAAAAATGAAAATACTTGGTACAAAGCAGTATGGAGATAACGTCTCCGAATTCGGTTCAGCCCCGAGAGTATTCTAGGGGCAGTGGCATTGGCGCTGTTTTGTATATTTTGTGACGGTTCTGTGTGGCGCGGTCTCGTGCCTTACGTCAACGGCAATGGTGGCGTCCGCAAGCTCTACTTGGACTCCGCCGAGTGCGTCTGGAACGGGCACTGCTCGTTCGCCGTCGTCCGCCAGTTTTTTCATTCTCCACCAGAAAAATTTGGTTTAGAAAATTTGTTATTGGCCTGAGAGGATTTTATTGTGGGCAAGAAAAAGAAAACTGATGTCCAATTATTCTCCCGTGACTTGATGGATAACATTGTAGCACTTTATCAAGATTTGGCAAATTTTACTTATAGTCACGGTGGTTACGAAAGTTTTTTCGTCAACGACCCCAAACGTCGGCACATTCACAAGGCCTCGGTCAGAGATCGTCTTTTACACCATGCTGTTTATAGAATACTTTACCCATTTTTTGACAAAACATTTATTGGTGATTCTTATTCTTGCCGTATAGACAAAGGCACGCATAGAGCAATAAATCATTTTCGTTCTTTTGCTTTTGCAGTTAGTCAAAATCATACTCGTACTTGTTGGATACTAAAATGCGATATTAAAAAGTTTTTTGATAGTATTGACCATAATATTCTCAAAAATATTCTTAGACAATATATTCCGGACAGAAATATTATTTTATTATTGGAGGAGGTGATTGAAAGTTATTCAAACAAAGGCAACAATCCGTCATTGCGAGCGACCAACGGGAGCGAAGCAATCCAGTCGCCAATCGACACTGGATTGCTTCGTCGCTCGTTCCTCACTCCTCGCAATGACAGACACGGCCTCCCACTTGGCAATTTAACCTCTCAACTCTTTGCCAATATTTACTTAAACAAACTTGATCAATTTATCAAACACAAATTAAAAGCAAGATATTACATTCGCTATGCGGATGATTTTGTGTTTTTGTCTCACAACAAACAATGGTTGGAAGAATTAATACCAAAAATTAGAGATTTTTTGCGAGACGAGCTTTCGCTCGTACTCCATCCAAACAAACTATTTATTAAAACCATTGCTTCTGGTATGGATTTTCTTGGTTGGGTATTGTTTAATGACCACCGTGTCCTGCGTACAAAAACAAAAAATAGAATGTTTGCGAGAATAAAAATTCACCCGACTGAAGGAACTTTGCGTTCTTATTTAGGATTAGTGAAGCACGGTAATTGTTTCGCGCTGAAGCAGAAAATTTTAGCGAACTAATATACATCTCCATTCTCTCTCATCCTCTCATCTTCATACGGCGCTATCGCGCGGCGGATCGCGGTACTCCTGTTTTTCGTATGGCATAAATTTAGACATCATTTAATGATTTAACGCTTTCGTTATCATGAATTCTTTTTATCATTTCCGCGAATCTTTCTGCCACAGAAATTATTTCGTAGTTTTTAATCGGTTTGCTGTTCAGCGGGATGGTATCGGTAAACAGGAATTTTTGGATTGGCGAATTATTTAATTTTTCCACGCCTTTGTCGTTAAAAGTCGGATGAATAAAACAGGCGTCAACTCTCAACGCGCCGGCTTGTTTGGTCAGATATTCGGCGTTTTCCACTAACGTGCCGCCGCTGGTTGTTTCATCATCCAGCAGTAGAACATTTTTATTTTTTACCTCGCCGATAACGCCTTTTATTCTTACTGTTTCATCATTGCCTTCTCGGCGTTTGTCCATAATCGCGGTGGGTAAATTCAAATAATCAACATAAGGTTTTATCATTTTTACCGCTCCGGAGTCGCCGGCGACTAAAACACAGTTTGTTAAATCCCAATTTTGTTTTAGAAATTTAATAATGTCCGGCGCGGCGAGCAGATGGTCGCAAGGAACGGAGAAAAATCCCTGAATTTGCGGCGAGTGCAATTCCATGGTTAAAATCCGGTCAGCGCCGGCTTTTTCTATCATATCCGCCAGCAAACGCGCCGCGATGCAAACTCTGGGCTGGTCTTTTTTATCAGAACGGGCATAAGGAAAGTAGGGCATTACCGCGGTAATTCGTCCGGCCGAAGCGTCGCGCAATGTGCGGATTAAAATCAGCAATTCTATAATGTTGGAATCAACCGGCGTGGCTTGGGTTTGAATCACAAACACATCATCGCCGCGCACCGCTTCGTCAATTGTCACGAACCTGTTTTCGTTGCTGAAGATTTTGGAAGTTATTTTTGTTTTTTCAATACCAAGATGCGCGCAGATTTTTTTTGTAAATTCTCTGTGGCTTGACCCGCTGATGATTTTTAACGGCATAGTATTAGTGTCTATTAGTGGTCGTCAAATTAGTGGGCTATCTCCCATTCCGGATCAGCTTTTAATTTCTGCCACGGCGTGAAGCCTTTTTTTATTGCGTGATAATATCCGGCGACAGCGATCATGGCGGCGTTGTCCATACAGTAGTTGGAGATTGGATATTTGAGATTGGATATTTGAGAACGTTGTTTGATTGCGCTTGAGAGTGTCTCCCTCAATTTTTTGTTTGCCGCCACCCCACCTCCTAATATTATGGTTTTGGGTTTGTATTTTTCAACAGCTTTCAGAGTTTTACCGACGAGGACATCAATGATGGCTTGTTCAAAAGAAGCGCAGAAGTCGTTGACGGATAAGTCATCGCGAGGAGCGTAGCGACGCGGCGATCCAGTGTCATTTGATGATTGGATTGCTTCGTCGTCGCTTCGGCTCCTCCTCGCAATGACGGTATGGTCGCGAAGCCAATACAGCGCGGAGGTTTTTAGTCCAGCGAAACTAAAATCAAAATTGTTTTTATCCAGCATCGGTCGTGGAAATTTTATAGCATCAGGGTTTCCTGTTTCCGCGAATTTAGAAATTTTTGGTCCGCCGGGATAATCAAAACCTAACAATTTTGCGACTTTGTCAAAACACTCCCCGGCCGCGTCATCCAGCGTCGCGCCGATTTTTTTGTATTGTCCGCGTTTTTTAATTAAAATCAACTCCGTATGCCCTCCGCTCGCAATCAACGCTATCGCAGGATATTTAATTTTGAAAATTGAAAATTGAAAATTGAAAATTTCTACGGAATGGATATGTCCTTCAATATGATTCACTCCAACCACCGGCACATTCCACAAATAAGACAATGTTTTCGCCGCCTCAACTCCAACCATCAACCCGGTAATCAATCCCGGTCCGGATGTTACGGCAATTATATCTGGTTTTGGTTGTTTAGCCGCCGCTTCTTCAATCAGGGGTAAGATTTTTTCCGCATGCATTCTCCCCGCTATTTCCGGCACCACCCCGCCGTATTTTTTGTGTATTTCAATTTGGCTGGCGGTTTTTTCCGCCAGTATTTTAAAGCCGCGCGTAGAAGCGTCAACCAGCGCGACTGAAGTATCATCGCATGAAGATTCAATGCCGAGAATGAGCATAGAGTTGTATCGTTTTACAACGAAAACCCAAAAAGTTTTGTACTGGTACCGCCAAGGGGAATCGAACCCCTGTTACAAGGTTGAAAACCTCGTGTCCTAACCACTAGACGATGGCGGCTTGTTTTGTTGGGGAAATTATAAAATAATTTGATCAATAAGTCAAGTATAAATAAAACTCCGCTCCGATGTAACATCGGAGCGGAGTTCTCTTCTGCTTACTTTCAAAACAAGCAAAAGGGATTGGAGCCGAAGCGGGAAGGATTGCTTCGGCTATGAAAGAGCGGTAGGTTTATTGAGGGGTCCATGGATCCGCGCAGACCGGGGGTATTTGCCCTCCCGGCCAACACTCGTTTGTTATGCCGGAGTAACCATCATTGCAGTCGCCCTGGCATATTGGTCCTACCCAGTCCCCGTCGCTGTTCCACGTGCAGTTGTTGTGGGAAGAGATGCATTTGATGCATACCATCTCGTCACCCACGAAGCAACCGTTGACGCACATCGGGGATATTTGGTAGTACCACGCTGGAAGTCCAGCGGTTGAAAGGTTGCAGGTGTTGACAGTGTCGCATGCGTCGCCGACGCTGTCTTTGTCCATATCGGACTGGTCGGGGTTTGGGGTTGAAGGACAGTTGTCAGCGGCGTTGTCCACGCCGTCACCGTCTTTGTCCGGGTCGCAGACATCGCCGACGCTGTCTTTGTCCATGTCTGACTGGTCAGCGTTCGCAACCGATTGACAGTTGTCAGCGAGGTCGCATGGACCATCGCTGTCGTTATCCGGTTCGGCTGAATGCTTGCAGCCGTCCGCCGTGTCGCACGAGTCTGCGGTACAGATGTCCACATCGTCGCAGTTGAGCGCCACACCGGACTTGCACTGTCCGCTCTGGCACATTTCTGCGCCATTGCAAACAGTATTGTCAGTACACGGCTCACCATCTGGGACAGCCGAATGCTGACAGCCGGTAGCCGTGTCGCACGAATCCGCGGTACAGACACTGCTGTCGTTGCAATCCAGAGCCGGACCGCCGACGCACTCGCTGTTCTTGCACGCGTCGTTCGTGGTGCACTCGTCACCATCGTTGCAGTCGCCTGGGATGCCGAAGTGCACGCACTCGCCGGTGGATTTGACACAGGCATCGCCGGTACACTGGTTGAAGTCGTTGCAATCAACATCTGTCTTGCAACATCCGCTGATTGGTTCAAACACACAACCTTTGCTCGGGTCGCACGAGTCCGTAGTGCAGACACTGAAGTCGTTACAGATGAGTTTTTGCCCCGCGACGCATTTGTTGTCGCCGCAGGTCTCAACTCCGTTGCAAACGTCTCCGTCGTCGCACTCGGCGTCATCGTGGCAGCAGTCGGCGATGGGCAGATAGATGCACCCTTCTGTTGCAACACAGAGGTTTTTTGTGCAGACATCGTTGTCTTCGCACGCAATTTGAACGTGTATCACGCCTGTCTCCATGTCGCAACTGTCGTCCGTGCAGGCGTTGGAGTCGTCAACGACGATCTGCGCGAACACACAGCCGGTTGTCGGTTCGCAGGTGTCGGTGGTGCAGGCGTCGGAGTCGTTGCATTCCACTTTTTCGTACTTGCAGTTGTTGCTAACGCACGATTCAGTGGTGCACTTGCTTCCATCGTCGCACTCGGTGTCCATTGTGCATTCACACGTTTCCGTGTATGCACATTTGCCCTGTGAACAGACATCGCCCATCGTACAGGCGTTGCCATCGTCGCAGAGGTTGGAGTTGGGAGTGAAGATACACTCCTCGGTTGGGTGGCATGAGTCGTCGGTGCAGACGTTCTTGTCGTCGCAAACGAGTGGTTCACCACCGACGCACTTGTTCGCGTCGCAGGCTTCCACTCCGTTGCAAATGTCTCCGTCGTCGCACCCGGTGTCTTCGTTGCAACAGTCAACAATCGGTTCATGGACGCATTCGTCTGCGTCGTTGCAGAAGTCGTCAGTACAGAGGTTGTCGTCAGAGATGCAGATACAAGGTAGAGGAGTTGTCTCTTCCACCGTTTCCGCATCCTGGCCGACATCGTCGTCAGTATTTTCAACTTCTGCATTTCCGTTGGTCACGTCCGTATTGTTGATTGCATCCGTTCCACCGTCTCCAGTCTCACTGTCAACAGTGTCCGCGGTATCCGGACTGGTGTCTGGAGTGGTAGTCGGTGCATCGGTTCCGACGACAGTATCTTGTGGCGGCGGAACGATTGTTCCACTGTCTCCGTCCGCGCTGTCAGAACCGTCAGACGTTGCGTCGGTTTCTGCTGTGTCCGGACTTGGTTCAGGGTTGGTGGTTGACGCGTCAACTCCGTTGTCAACAGTATCGCTACCGTCGGCATTCGGCGTTTCAACATCAACGCCACCACAACCGACAACCGGCTCGTGGACGCATTCGTCTGCGTCGTTGCAGTAATCGTCCGTGCAGAGGTTGTCGTCAGAGATGCAGATACAAGGCAGAGGAGTTGTCTCTTCCACCGTTTCCGCGTCCTGGCCGACATCGTCGTCCACACTTACGTCTCCAGCAACTTCGCTGTCGTTCGTGTCCGTACCAGTTCCGTCATCGCCGCCAGTCGCACCGTCGTCTCCGACAGGCGTGTCTGGCTGGTCCGACTGACTGATGTCAGTGTCATCAGCTTCGTCTCCAGCGTCAGTGCTGTCAGAACTGTCCAACGTTGCGTCGGATGTGTCGGTAGTGTCCGGACCGGGCTCGGTCGGTGGGCTGTCAGTGTCTGGTGATACATCACCGTCTGGCTGTTCGTCAGGTGGCGGGGACGAGTCCTCGTTGGACTCGCCGTCGTCGGAGTTGCCACAAGCGTCATCATCGCACATCTGCTGGCTGTCGCACTTCTTGATTTTCGCGAAGTGGCAGATGCCCGCACCGCAAGAATCTTTGGTGCACAGATTGTCGTCGTCGCAGTCCGAGTCCGTCTCGCACTGCATGGTCACGTTTGAGCACCCGCACAGAACCGAGAACAGAACCAGAACCGTGGCCACTGCGGCCTTCTTCGTGGTCTCCATCGCACACCTTGCCTTTCTTGATATTGAATTACGAAAACCTCAAGACTCGCCAACATGGCAAATCTAATTCTATTGTAAAGAGCGCGTCCCCCAGCACCAGACCCTTCGGGTCGGTGCAGGGCTTTCCTTCCTCTTGCCAATATACCTGATTTAGGCATAAATTGACATATAATTATACCACAAAAAAGCCCTCTTGTCAAGGGGTAGTTAAACATACCAATATACTAATTTACTAATAATACTAAGGGATACTAATATCCTCTGATGTTAAATATTTTTATCTCTTATCTCTTATCTCCTATCTCTTCACTCTACTTCCACCCCCTTCTCCCTCCCAATCTTATCTTTCACCAAAGACACATCAAAATCCGGCAGAGTGTCAGTGATTTTTTCTTTAATAAAATCATCCGTCGCTCGGAGCTGAACATTTTGTAAAATAATCGGCGCGGTTCCGGTTTGTTCGGCGGTTGGTGTAAGGGCTAATTCAAAATAGATGCCAACAGTTTGTTGTGGTGATAGGGAGTTGAGTGACCACGAAATCATTTTTGTTTTTTCGTTAAATATAACACTACTACCACGGCTCACACTGTTTTTGCCGGTCCAAGCGACATGATCAGGAAGCTCGCCGGTTAATATTAAGTCAGTTACTTTACTCGTGGTGTTGGTAATTTTTAACAACGTCCAATATTTTGTTTCTTTACCGACTTGAGGCGGGAGCGGGCCGCGGCCAAGCTGGTCGCCGTCAACAGTGTAATAACGAACCTCGCCGGTTAAATCCAATCGCGTGCCGATTTTGATTTCCGGAGCGGAAGTTTCGGTTTTGTAAACGACACCGGTCAAGTCGCTGATGTCAGCTTTTAATTCAGGCTTAATTTTTAGAACCAAATCAGCGCCAACATTCGGCGATTCAAGAATCGGAATTTTTATCTTCAAATTTTTTGTTTGGTTTTTCGCCAAAGTTAATAGTCCGGCGTCATGTTTGGAATGGATAGTCAAAATTTTATTTTTATAACTGCCAGTGTTTAAATTTATCAGCTTGTCAGTGTTAATAATTTCATTTTGGATCGGTAGAGTTATTTCTAAATTATTTAAATCAATATCGCCATTGTTGACGAGGGATAAGTTGAGCTCAAGTGTTTGCCCAGATTGGATTTTTGTTAGTTGATCTGTCCAGTATGATTGGATAGAAACTTGCGGATGTAAAACCGGAAAGTTTTTTTCAACAGTATTTTGGGCGATTTTTGTTTCGTTTATTTCTAATGATGGAGTGAGTTTTAATACAGCGGTTTTAATTTGTTCCGGTAAAACAGTCTTTAGTATCGCCGAAAGATTAGTTTTTTCACTTATTCCGAGTTCAGTAATTTGCCATTGGTTGTTTTTGATCTCGCCTTTATCTACTTTTGGATCTGCAAAAGAAAGACCAGCGGACAGTGTTAGCGGCAGGTTAATCGCGTTAAGCGTTCTTTTGCCGGTGTTCGTCAGGGTTATTTTAATTGGAACAGAGCCGGTGGCGATAAATTTTTCCGGGGCGTTAATTCCAATTTTTAAAACCGATCCGCGATGGAATTGAAATAAGGGAGTAGATTTGACTTCTTTGCTGGCTTTGCCCTCCTGCGTGTATTCTAAAATAGCGGTAATTTTGTTTTCAACATCCGGCGTGCCGTAAAACCAGCCACTGACAGTCGCTTGGCCGTGTTGTTGAGGATGCAAGTCAGCAAGAGTGAATTTACGTTCCGCGGAGTTGAAAGATTCTTTCGGCGCGATAGCCTCAATAACGAAACCTATGGGTAGACGGATTGTTAATGACGGAGAAACGATTTTAATATTGCTTTTGTTTTGATAGGCGATAGTGTAGGTGATGAAATCGCCACTGATAATTTTTGTGTCAGAAGAAGATGTGTCTATGGACAAGAAAATCAGGTTCGTGATAGTCGGGTTGTAGGTGAACCAAAAAATTGTTGCGGCAAAAAGCAGGCTAGCGGTAAACAGCAAAACCATGTCAAACACAAAAAGTTTTTTGGCGTGTTGAAAATTAAGGTGGTATTTGTTTTTATAATGCAGTTCAAGAAAATGAATCGGTGACAGCAAAAAAGCCAGAAACCATTTGTGGGGTTTGTGGAATAAGTGGCGGGTGGTAAAATGTTCTTGGACGAAGCGCATAGGCAGTTAGTATTATATCCTGTTAAGAGTTGATGGACAAGTTGGCAGATGAAAGTGAGGCAGAAGTCATTGCGAGGAGTCCGCAGACGACGAAGCAATCCATCATAACCACAAGCGATTGCCGTAGATTGCTTCGTCGGCCAATGAATGTTGGCCTTCTCGCAATGACAGACGCAAAGAAAACAAATCCGTCCTTATCAGACGGAATTATTTATATTGGTCTCGGTATCTGTTTTCGGGATCACTTTCGGGCTGGGGGAGTATAAGGTGTTTTTAATTTTCCACTTATCCACATATTGGCCAATTCCCTGCTTTTCAAGTTTATTTTTCAGCGCGGTCTTTGCCTGGGACCAACGCACTAAACTTTCAAAGTTGATTTTATAGCGTCCGCCAACAACAATATAGGTTAGCTCTTGGTTGGCAATAGCGCGGCGGATTGTCTGCTGATTTAAGCCAAACAGCTTCGCGGCCTCTGAAATAGACACCCTAACTACCTGTTTTTGACTGTTTTTTGATTGTTGTTCTGCCATAAGAGTATAGACTAGTGTATACTATTGTAGTCAAAAGGTGGAAACTTGTCAAGTATAAAAGAGTTCGTGAGGTGATGGTTAAGTCAGATTAAAAAAATAGTATAGACTTGTGTATACTATTTTTATGTTTTAGATTAGCTAAAAAACTAACCATATTTTATGAAAGTATAGAGTGTTGTATACAAATACTAATATGCGAATGGTACCAATGATACTAATGTATACTAAGTACTTGTAAACCACATTTAATTAACTCCAACACTTATTTGTATTCATTAGTATAATTAGTACTCTATCCGTATATTAGTATCTTTTTTTTGCCTTTTTTCCTCGTTTATGCTATACTTATTTTCACACAGTATAGGGCTTCCCCGCGGGGGGATAGTTTTTGTTATATATCTGGCTGTGGAAAAAAAAGTGATGTAGTGATGCTGTGGTCAAGTGATGCAGTGAAAAAGGGGTGTAACATTTTTGTTTTATCTGCGTCTTATATTATGAAAGACCTAATAAACGAGAAGTTGCTGTTATATAAGGTAAGAATTAAAAGAGATCCGGAAGCATATGGTCTGCTTTACGATTTATACGTCAAAAAGATTTATCGTTTTGTTTTCTTTAAAATCAGCAGTCGCGAGGAAGCAGAGGATTTGACCAGCGAGGTGTTTTTGAAGGCTTGGAATTATCTGGTGGAGAATAGTGAACAAGAGATCAGAAGTTTCGCAAGCTTTATTTATCGGATAGCGAGAAATCTTGTGGTGGACTTTTATCGCGAGAAAGCGCGGCGATCGTCAGAATTGCCGTTGGAAGCGGTTATTGAAATAGTGGCGGCGGCGGGCGCTGGCGAGGAACAGCGGTTGGAAGTTGATGGAGAAATTGATGAAATAATGAAAGTGTTAAAGAAGATGAAGTTAGAGTATCAAGAGGCGGTGCTATTACATTATATAGAAGAATTGTCAGCCGGGGAGGTGGCGCGGATTTTAGGGAAAAGTCAAATAAGCGTCAGAGTAACTTTGCATCGCGCGCTGAAAAAATTAAAAGAACTTTTAGAAAAAAAATAGTGTCATTGCGAGGAGTCTGCAGACGACGAAGCAATCCAGTCGCCAACGGTTAACGAGTGTGGATTGCTTCATCTGCGAAGGCTCGCAATGACAGAAACTGCGGTTATGTCTGATCTTCTCAAGACACAATTAAAAACAGCCAAAAAACAAAATGATCGGTTAAATCCAGATCAATCTTGGGTCGCGCAAAATCGCGCGAAGCTAATGTCACAAATCAATAACACGGTTTCTAAAGACAAGCCGCGTTTTAGGTTTGATTATGTTTGGCAGGCGATTAATATTTTTGTGCCGGGTCGTTTGGCCTACACCGTGGTTCGTCCAATGGCGGTTTTTGTTTTAGTTGGCGCGGTAGCGACCAGCGGTTGGATTGCCAGCGTGGGCGCGACGCAGAATTGTCTGCCTGGCGAGATTTGTTATGGAGTAAAATTGGCGGCAGAGAAGACTCAAGAATTGGTAACATCGGTCGCTGGCGCTAAAGGTCAGCAAGCGCAGATGCATCTGGAGTTCGCTACCCGTCGGGCTAAAGAAGTTAAGAAAGTGGTTGAAAACAAAGCGGTTGACGCTCCGCAGAGAGCGGCCGAGGCAATGGTAAAATTAGAAAAATCTATTCAAACCGCAAACGAAGCGATTAAAGCGGTTGTGGAAGAAGAACCGGAAAAAATTGTTGAAGTGGTAAAAGGCATGCAAGAGACCGCGAAAGATATCAATCAAACATTGACTGTTGCCGCGGAGCAAGGCGGATCAGAAGTGGATGTGGCTGGAACTAAACAGGCAGTCAAAGACAGTAGTCTGGATATTGTAAAAACAATAGTGCAAAAAAATGAAGGCGATGGCAAAAATATTATTTCCGATGAAGACGCTAAAACAATGGTTCAAACACAAATTGACGTGGCAATGCAGGATACCGGTGATATGAAAAGCAGAGCGGAAGACGCGGTAAAAGTGTTGGAAGCGGCTCCTATTACTTCTAACAACTTGCCTTCGGACGTGGTGGTTACCGTTTCTTCCACGATTTTGATTTCCAATTCTTCTATTCAAGTTTTTGTCAATTCCACAACACCAATCATATTGCCGACATCTACAATTAAAAATGTATTAGGCGATGTTAACAGACAAGCAATCGCGCAAGGGCAGGAAAGTCAGAAAACATTAGAAGAGGCCAAGGTTTTGGTTGACGGCAATCATTTATTGGAAGCCATGGGCAAAGTAAAAGATGCGACTCAAGCCGCGGAAGAAGCGGAGAGAACAGTGGTTGAGGTTAAAAAAGCCGTGGACGCGGTAAGCAGTGGTGTTTTGAATAGTCAGCCTGTTTCCACAACAACGGCGATTATAACAGAGGTTAAGAAATAAATTATTAATAACGTCCTTTAAAAAACTGATGCGGCAATCCTCGCGAGGGGTTAATGACTTGAAAAAATTAAAGTTGTTAATCCCCCGCGAGGGGAAAATTATTTAGCCATACAGTTGGTCCCGATGAAAATCGGGAAAAGGGCAGTATCAAACAAATCGGTCGAGGCTCGCAAGAGTCGTTTGATACATTTAACCAAATTGCTTATCTCGTTGATTCCGACTTAGTCGGAACGCCTCGGAATAAGTGAATTAATTCATTATGACAGACTTATTAAAATTAGGAAAAAAAGTCTTTACCGTGTCTGTTGTTGTCATGACAATCCTGTGGAGCGTGGGCGTGTCCGCTTTGGTACCGCTCGTCGCTGTCGCAGTTGAGTGTCCGGAATTGGAAACCGGCGACCTGTTTAAGGTTCCCGACAACTCCGCCGTTTATTATGTCAACGCGGACATGGAAAGGGTGTATTTCTTTAACTCCGAAGTTTATCATACTTGGTATGAAGACTTTTCCGGAGTTGTAACGATTGATCAAACCTGCGTAGGCGCTTATCCATCAGGCGGTGGCGCGAGCTATTTACCTGGTTCAGTGTTGATAAAAACTGTTATCTCCCCGAATGTCTTTGCTGTGTTGCCTAACGGCGATATAAAGAAAATCGCCAGCGAGGCCGCGGCTAAGGCATTATATGGCGATAACTGGGCAAAATCAGTTCGCGATCTTCCGGATGTCTATTATGACACCTATGATGAAGTAAGCGGAGAAGTGGATGGCACCAAACCACATGACGGCATGTTGGTGAAAAAGGGTACTGTTACTTACAAAGTTGAAGGCGGCGCTTTGCACGAGGTTGACGGCTCTTTGCCGGCTTTTGTGGCAAAGTATGTCCAATCTCCAGCCGCAACCGTGGTTGATGCTTTGGAAGTGGCTGATACTACAGTTACTGCCGCAAGCGTAACTGAAGATGCCAGTCAAATGGAGGCAACCGAAACCACTACTACCACCACTACAGAAACCACAACTACAGAAACCACAACTACAGTTGGTGGTAATTTGACCGTAAGCTTGGCTGCCGATACCCCAACAGGCGGTTACGCGTTAGCCAGCGCTTCTCGTTTGTCATTTACCAAAGTTGTGTTCAAGGCAGGCGATGCGGATGTTACTATTGATTCATTCAAGGTAAAGCGCGGGAGTTCTCCGGCAACTGATGCCGATTTCGCCACGCTCAATGTGGTTACACCGGAAGGTGGTTTGTTGAATGATTCCGGCAAGACATTGAACTCTGACCATGAAGTAACCTTTACCGAGAATATTTCTGTTCCAGCAAACACCAGCAAGACCTACACCTTGGTAGGCAATATGGCCGCGGCCGCGACAATGGTCGGTGGCAATGTGCCTTCATTGGCTGTTACCTCTGTCACCTTAGTTGGCACAGGTACGGTTAGCGGTTTGCCGGTTGAAGGTAATAAATTGACGACTAACGACAGCTTGACATTGGCCAGCGCCACATTCGCTGAAGGTTCAGCTGTCGGCACAGTTACCAAACAAGTTGGCACTAACAATGTTTTGGTTGCCAGCATCAAACTTACTAATGGCACCACTGGTTCTGATGCTAAAAAGATTCAGATGGAAAAACTGACTTTTTACAGTTCAGGCACAGTGGCAGATGCTGATATCACAAGTTTTAGCTTAAAATACAATAATGTTACGCTCGCGAGCGCGCCAATGGTTGGCAAATATGTTAACTTTGATTTTGCCGCGTGCGGAGACGATTGTATTCTTGACAAGGGCTATGACCGCACCTTTGATGTTTATGCTAACTTGACAGCTGGTTCCGGCCGCACTATAAATCTTGATTTGCAGTATGCCACGCATGCCGCTGTCAAAGATGTTACGAATGGCGTATATATCACCCCTACCGATAGCGCTACCGGCATGACTAACACCGTCACTGTTTCACAAGGTAAATTAAATGTTACCAAAGTGAACAATGTGCCGGCCGGAAATATTCCAAAGAACGCGACTAAAGTTGAATTGGCTTCTTGGAATTTTAATGTTGTCGGCGAGCCGATTGACATCCGTACTTTGGCTTTCAAGATTATCCCAACCGGCACAGGCAAAGCGGAGATGTTGGATGCTTTGATCCTTTATGATAAAGATGGCAAAGCCTTAATTGGCGGAGTTGATGGTGTTGGCGCTTCAGCGGCTACAGCCGGTTTTGCGACCACCACAGACACTTTCACCTTACAGGCTGGCGACAACGTCTTGACATTGAAGGGCACGGTTGATAACAACCCTGCGGCGGCTGATACTTTCCAGATTGGCATTGATATGACTAACACCACGAACTTTATCGCGAGAGGTGTTAATAGTTCATTGGATATCACGTTAGGCACTGGCACTCCTTACGCCACGCCTAACTCGTTGGTAACTGCCAATACCAAGACAGTGCAGACATCCGCTCTGACAGTAACCACTCTGTCGTCTCCGGCGGCCAGGACATATGCCCCGGGAACCAACGATATCTTATTCGCTAAAGTATCGTTTGACGCTTCCGCTTCCACTGAAGATATCAAGATTTCGCAGGTAAAAGCCACAGATGTTATATCTTCCGGCATACCGTTAGACCTGCAGAATATCAGTCTATGGGTGGATAAGGATGGCGATAGCAATAATGGCGCTGGGACTCCGGTCGCTTTGACCGAAGTGGTCGCCGGGTCAACCACCACTGCCGCCGATGAGACATTTACCTGGAATTTGAGCGGCGATGACCAGTTTATTATCAAAGCTGGCAAGAAATTGACCTTGGAAATCCATGCTAATATTGCTGGCGGCGCGACAGTCGGTTCTCATACCATTTCAATCGCCACAGCTGATTGGGTTACCGGCACTGGTCAAACAACCAAGAATCAGGTGACTGAAGTAATCAGCAGCGCGACTGCTAGCGCGGTTACTGTCGGCACAGCCGGCGGCCAAGTGGAAGTCGCGTTGTCTTCCAGCAACCCATCGGCTAAATTGTTTGCTGGCGGCACGACAGTCACATTGGCTGTCTTCAACTTCCTCGCGACCACCACTGAAGATGTGGAAATGGATTTCATGTATTTGACCCAGTTGTCTACACTAGCCGCTTCCACATCATACAAGGATTACGATGAAATCTGGTTTGAGGATTCTGCCGGTGTTGAAATCAGCGGCACCAGAATGTCTCCGACAAGCACTAAGCCGTATATTGATTTCACTGAAAATGCGCTTGTGGTTAAAACCACTGACTCAAGCGGGAAGAACTTGTATCTGAAAGCCAAAGTTGCCGCTATCGGCAGCAGCTATAATGGCACATCCGGCCATTATCTTGGCTACAAAGTGAATGCCTCTGGCGATATAGTGGCGAAAGGCGATTTGAGCGGCACTGGTTCTACCGAATATATTTCTCCCAGCAATGCTCCGACCGGAAATACCCACTATGTCTACAAGACGTATCCGGTATTTGCAAAGGAATCAGTAAGCTCTAACAAGCTTACAAACGGCACCAAGGATCTGTTCAAATTTAAGGTTACTGCGGTGAACGGAGATATTGCTCTCGCCGGTTTTACCTTTGATATTTCCACGACTACTGCCACACTGGCCGCAAGCTCACTATATTTGTACGACGTGACTGAATCCACTGAAGTGCAAATTAATGACAATGGCAGCGGTCCGACCCAGAGCGGCGCTTACAACTTTACCGGCTCTGGCGCGGTGTGGAACACCACCAGCACGGACTGGAGTACAAATTATTCGTCCGGTGAAATCACGGTAGCTCTGGGAACACCGAGGACATTCATCTTAAGAGGCAATATTACCGGTTCAACCACGGGCGCCTCAATGAGTGTGAGTATGGCTGGCGATGCCGCGTTCTTGAACAATGGCGCGACATTGATGTTGGCTCAAGCCGGTGCTCACAAACAGTCAAGCAATAATGACTTTATCTGGAGTGATAAGAACGCTTCCGGACACTCAAGCACTACTGCTGACTGGACAAACGGCTACTTGGTATCTGGCTTGTCTTCAACAACCAGTACTGTGGAAACCGTTGCTTACTAATCATTTTGATTTAGTAAAGCGAAAGCAAACACTCCGCCTTCTTGGCGGAGTTTTGCTATTGTTAAAAAATTATAATCGTGTTATATTGTTATCATCACATTTTAAATTTTTACATTTTAATTTATGTTGTCAAAGAAAAATATTTTATTTTTTAGCGCTTTGTTGTTGGTAGTTATAATTTTCGCGTGGTTGTTGTTGGCAAAAAAGAACGGCGGTGAAGATGTTGGTTTGAATAACTCGGAACAACTTTTTAACGTGGCCATTCCGGCTGATTTTGACGATAATAAAAAAGAGCGGCTGGCCGAGAAACTGGCGGAAGCTCGGGCATTGTATGAAAAAGATAAAAACTATAACTGGACGTGGGTGGTGTTGGGGAATGCGTATGAGTTTGTCAGGGATTATGACCGGGCCATACTCGCGTATGAGAAGTCGTTAGAATTAAACAAAAATACCATTACCGCGGTTTTGAGTCTGGCTGATATTTATGAAAGGCAAAAGAAAGATTATTCTTTGGCGGAAGAATACTACAAAAAGGCGATCGCGATAGATTATACCAAGCCGGATATTTATATTACTCTGGCTAAATTGTATGAATTTCGGCTCAATCAGCCGGATAAATCCGAAGCAACGTATTTACAGGGATTGCAAAATTTAGAAAATAACCCCGATCTTTTAGTCGGCCTGATTACGTTTTATCAGAGAACAAATAGCGCCGCCAAGGCTGGGGAGTACGCGAGAAAATTATTGGCTTTGTACCCCGATGACACGAGTTATAAGAAAGATTTTGGCGACTTAGCCAAATAATATTTATGAGAAGATATTTGGAGCAATTTATAAAATTATCCGTGGCCGCGACTTTTTTCGTCCCCTTGGTATTGATATCTTCAAAATTCATCTTTCCTTTCATCGTGCCGAAGATTTTGATTTTCCGCAGCCTGACGCTTTTGATGCTGGGCGCGTATGTGGTTCTTTTGGTAAGCGATTACGCGAGGTATAGACCGAGAGTAACACTGATTAATATCGCCGTTGTCGCTTTCTTTTTCAGTTTTTTTGTTTCCACATTTGTTGGCGTTGATTGGTATAGGAGTTTTTGGGATAACCACGAGAGGATGTTGGGCCTGTTTACGATTTTTCATTATGTGGTTTATTATTTCATCGCCACATCGGTGATCAAAGAAAAAAACGATTGGCGATGGTTATTGCGTCTTTTTTTGTTGGCTGGCGGCATAGCGATGTTCATTGGCTTGTTGCAAAAAATAAATCCGTTGTTGCTTTTGAATGACGGCAGCAGCCGCGTGTCAGCGACTTTAGGCAACCCGATTTATTACAGCGGTTACGGGTTGTTTTTGTTTTATATCGGCTTGATTCTTTTTTGGAAAGAGTCTGTGAAGGAATGGAAATATTTCGCGATTATTGGCGGAGCGCTCGGTTTTATGGGAGTATTTTTGGGCGGGACGCGCGGCACGCTTTTAGGTTTGATTGCGAGTGTTGGTATTTTAATGGTGAGTTATTTTTTCACGCTGAAAGAGCATAAAAAAATGAGACAGACGATTGGCGCGGTGATCGCGGCCGGCATAATAGTTTTTAGTTTGTTGTTCGCGTTCAGACAAACTAATTTTGTCCAGCGAATCCCAGCTGTTGGCAGATTGTTTAGTGTTTCTTTTGCTTCCAGTACCGGAGCGACCCGGATTATGGCTTGGAAAATAGCGGTCGCGGCGTGGGAAGAAAAGCCGGTATTCGGCTGGGGTCCGAATAATTTTTATTACGCTTTTAACAAGTATTATCAGCCGGAGTCTCTGGAACGCGGGTGGGGGGAGACCTGGTTTGACGCCGCTCACAGCGCGATTTTTAACGCTCTGGCGGTGCAGGGGATTGTCGGTTTGTTTTTATATGTTGGTTTGTTCGCTATCGCGATTGTTCAATTGTGGTTTGGTTATAAAAAGAAAGTTATTGACGCGCATTTGTTGGGCATCGGCGCCGCGTTTTTGGTCGGGCATTTTATTCATAATGCCGTAGTGTTTGAAAATCCGACTTCTTATCTTTATTTTTTCTTTTTTCTCGCTTTTGTCAACAGGCAAACCTTCGGTGTTGAGGAAAAAGAAAAAAAAGAAAAGACGGTTTCACCGGCTTTGACGATGGCAATGTTAGTTGTGGTGTTATTTTTAATTTACTCAACCAATATCAATGTCGCTCGCGCGAATATGACCAGTCTGCGGGTTTTGGGAGCGATGCAGACCGGACAGCTGGTGGCGGAGACATATCAAAAAGCGGTGGAGATGTCTTCGCCGCACATTGATGATATTCGCAGTGATTTTGTGCGGAGTTTAATTATGATTATTCCGCAATATAACAAAGCCAGTTTTACTGATAAGGCAAAAGAGTTGTATCAGCTGGGCTATGATGAATCAAAAAAGAATTTGGTTTTGCATCCGTTGGATATCCGCACACACTTGCAATTCGCGCAATTGATTCAGCAAGGAGTAATGGAGTTGAAAGAACCGCCGCAATCTCTGCTTGAAGCCGAGACAGTTTTGAAGGATGCTCTTGTTAAGTCGCTGAAACGCCAGCAGATTATTTATCAATTGGCCATGCTTGAGTTGTTGATCGGCAAGCCGGATGAAGCCGTAATTTTGTTGCAATCTGCCATAGATGATGATGACAGGATAGGAGAGGGTTGGTGGCGGTTGGCGTTGGTTTACGCGCAAACCGGCGACAATGATAAAGCCAGAGAAATCATAAAGACAGCGCAAGATAAGGGTATTGTGTTTGACGCCCAAGGGAATAGCGTTGTTTCTATGATTCTTCAGGCGGATGAGAAAAGTAAGTAGTTTTGGTCAGGTTAATCATTTTTTCTAAAGTCAGCAGTTTTACTATTTCAGAAGCGCGCACAGCGCGTTTTTTTGTTTCTTCGCGATTGTTTATCGCCCAGAGGATCGCGTCTGCCAGTTGTTGAGAATTTTCCGACTCAACCAACAGTCCACTTTCCCCATCATTTATTAAAGATGGCACGCCGCCGATATTTGTGGCGATTATTGGAGTTCCGCGCGCCATTGCTTCCAGGAGTGTGTATGGAAGGCCTTCTTTGCGCGACGGCAGGATGAACAGATCAAATGCCGGCAGATATTGCGCGGCGTCATCAAGCGCGCCGATTAAAAATACGGTATTTTCAAGTTTGTATTTTTTGATCAAATTTTCTAATCTACCTCTTTCTTTCCCCTCGCCAATAACAACAAATTTCACGTCGTCATTCCGAGAAAATCCGCCCGCAGGCGGATGAGCCGAAGGATCCCTTTTTAATAAGTTGACTGCCTCAATTAAGATATCCAACCCTTTTGTCAGATAAAGATTAGCGATTGTCCCTACCATAATGTCATCCCCGCGAAGGCGGGGATCCAGGAATCGTCGCGCCTCTTCTTTAATTAAAAATTTTGGCACTTCAATTCCCAGCGGAATTTCAACAAGTTTTTTCTCTGGTATTCCTATCTGTTTGCCGGTAAGTAAATCTTGCGGCGACAAAACAATAATTTTATCTTTCCATCGCGCTGTGAGTTTTTCCAAAAAGCGATAGAAAATTTTTCCAATCTTACGCGTGGGTTCATTAAAGACCCAACCATGAACTGTGTAAATAATTAAAGACGAATAATTGATAATTAACAATTTTGCGAGCGAGCCGAGAAGGCCGGCTTTGGAGCTGTTGAGGTGGATAATATCTGGTTTGATTTTTTTGTATAGTTTGGCTAGTTCAAATACAGCCTTAGTATCATGAAAGGGCGAAATCGATCTGATAAGGTATTTTAGTGGCACAATCGAAATGTTATTTGTTTCACGTTTCATGTCCCATGATTGTAGTTTATTTTGCAAATCTAACCGTCCAGCCGGCTCTCCGACAGCTATAGTAATATCAAAATTTTGGCCTAAATTCGTAGCCAAATCAAAAACATATCTCTGCGCTCCACCCCACTCGCCTTGAGTAATTACATATAATATTTTACGCATATTTTTATTCAGCAATATGTAAGAATCGCCAGCGTTATTTACACTTTCGTAAGTCATTGCGAGCCTTCGCAGGCGAAGCAATCCACACCGTTATCGCGTTCTAATGCGATTGCTGGATTGCTTCGTCGCGCGAGCTCCTCGCAATGACAGATTAGCCGTTTAACAGTTGTGAAACTGTATACAACGCTATTAAATCTTACAAGTAATATGTCCAGTATAGTAATAAAAACGCATTTTGGCAAATAGGGGAAAGAGAAAAAAAGTTATCCACACCCTCTCACTTTGGATTGCTTGCGCGATTTATGCTATACTATTAACAGAATTTATTTTTAACTAAGACGAAAATTTTTTAATTTATTAATTAAGCTTCATTTTTAATATGTACAACTTTATGTACAACAGAAGAAGAATGTTTTGCCTCTTGTTGGTGGTGGCAGGGTTGGTGTTAGCGCCAGCTTTAGTATTTGGCGCTACCAGCGTTGGCAACAATACATCAGTCGGGGGAACATTAGGCGTTACCGGCGCCACCACTTTAGACGGCGCAGTCACACTCGGCAACGCGGTGAATGATGACATAACTGTTAGTGGAAGACTGGGAGCATTAACAATCTCCAATGGCATTGATTCAACCTCAACACTTTCCAGGACTGCTTTCAACCTTAATAAGGTTCTTAACACTTATGACTCCGGTTACTTCAGTGTTGATTCTTCGGGAAATGTCAATGCTTCCGGCACATTAAAGGCTGTTGGCGCCACCACTCTAGACGGCGCAGTCACACTCGGCAACGCGGTGAATGATAACATTACGGTAACAGGAAGATTGGGAACATTGACAATCTCCAATGGCATTGATTCAACCTCAACACTTTCCAGGACTGCTCTTAATGTTAATCAGGTACTTAACACCTATGATTCCGGCTACTTCAGTGTTGATTCTTCGGGAAATGTCAATGCTTCCGGCACATTAAAGGCTGTTGGCGCCACCACTCTAGACGGCGCAGTCACTCTCGGCAACGCGGTGAATGATGATATTACGGTAACAGGAAGATTGGGAACATTGACAGTCTCCAATGGCATTGATTCAACCTCAACACTTTCCAGGACCGCTTTCAACCTTAATAAGGTTTTAAACACCTATGATTCCGGCTACTTCAGTGTTGATTCTTCGGGAAATGTTTCAGCAACCGGCACTTTGACTGTTTTTGGGACAGTTACGATAGACACTGATAGTTTGGTCGTAAATGCTACCACGAATAAAGTTGGCGTTGTGTCTTCAACGCCTTACGGACAACTGTCAGTCGGAGCAGGTGGTTTGTCCACTTCCTCAACCATTTCAGTCGGCAAGTTCTGTATGTATGCTGTTCAGGAAAACGGCATCGGGGTTTATGTGGTTTTGGCGGCTAACCAGCCAAACAATCAGCCGTTTGCCACGTCGACAGTGTCTTGTTTCTAGTTTTATTCCACAGGATTTATTACAAGAATTTTATGTATAAGCTGAAATATTTTCTGGTATTGTTGGCTCTGGCGGTGTTTGTGCCGGCAATAGCGCTTGCGGCTTATAACACCGTCACTCACTCCAGCGACGTGTTAATATATATTGCTGATAGGGAACACAGTTACACATTAGCTTCAACTTCAGAAGTAGAATCTTACACTGTGGGCGTTGGGTCAGTTGATTTCGTGGTCGGTGATGGCTCTTCGTTGAAACTCTCTTATGCTGGCAAAATAAAGTTTGTTGCTAGTTCTCATAATTGTACTGAAACCAATGTTGAATGTAATTCCAGCGAGTCTTACGTAAGCCTTAATTGTTCTGGCATTAGCGGCACGCCAAGCATTAGCGTAAGCACAATTCTCTGCGGCAGCGGTGTTAGCGGCGATACTGGTGGAGGTGGTGGAGGTGGTGGAGGCGCTGATTTGATCGCGCCAGCTATTAGTGGTGTCGCGGCCACGGTTACCGACACCCAAGCGACCATTTCGTGGAGTACGAACGAAGCTTCGCTTACTTGGCTGTTATATGGCACAACCTCTGCGTATGGTTCAGAAAAGAAGACGACAGCGTATGCAACTGCTCACTCCGTAACTTTCACTGGTTTGACTTCGGGAACCACCTACCATTATCAGGTGAAGTCCAAGGATGCTACCGGGAATGTTAGTTCTTATACTGACAAAACGTTCACGACCACAGGTACTCAAACTACGCCGACGACTCCAACAACTCCAACAACTGAAATAAAAGCTGGAACTGCTACTCCGACGACTGGAACAGCGGTAAAGGTGAGTTGCGCCCTGGAAAAGGGCGGAGCTTATAAGATTGCGAATAGTCCGGCAGTTTATTATATTACTTCTGACTGCGCCAAACGGCCGTTTAGCAAGTCAAATGTATTTTTTACCTACTTTGATTCTTGGAAAGATGTAAAGACAGCAAGTAAAGCAACCATTGACAGTCTTGCGAAAGACACTCTGGGATTCATGCCATGGGGACCGAAATACGATCCCAAATACGGCGCGTTAGTGAAAATAGTTACGGACCCGAAAGTGTATCTATTGCTTGGCACGGAAAGGTATTGGATAACCGCGGAAGATGTATTTGAAGGTTTGGGTTATTCATGGAACTGGATAGAAGATATAGACAAAGCTTTGCTTGATAAATACACGATAGGCAGTGAAATTGGCTACAAAGACCATCATCCAAATTATACTTTGGTGAAATACGCCGGTTCCCCAAAGGTCTATCGTCTTGAGCCCAATCCAACCGATTCCACCAAGCAGGTAAGACGTTGGATACCGGATGAAAAAGCATTCAATAAACTGAATTTCCGCTGGGATAGGATAGTGATAGTTAAGGATACGGAAGTTTATACGGAAGGCGCGAAACTTGAAAACTAAAGAGATCTGCTAACAGTAGTAAAATTAAATCCTCCCCGATGTACATCGGGGAGGATTTTGTTGATTTGACTTTTTTGTTAATTGTTGAGATAATGGTTTTAGTTTTTAATGAGAAAATGGCTTTTCATAGCTTAATTTTCGTGTATGAAAAAAATTTTAATTACTGGCGGGGCCGGATTTATCGGTTCTCATTTGTGCGATTACTTGTTGAAAAAGGGTAATCGCGTCGTCTGTGTGGATGACTTATTTACTGGTTCGGAGGACAATATAAAACATTTATTTGGTAATGCTAATTTCAAATTTATCAAGCATGACATAGTTGAACCGTTATTTTTGGATGATACTGTTTTGTCATTCCCGCGGACGCGGGAATCCAGTAAAATAGACCAGGTTTACAATTTAGCCTGTCCGGCTTCGCCGATTCACTATCAACACAACGCGGTTCATACCATCAAAGCCAACACTGTCGGGGTGATAAATATGTTGGGATTAGCGCGAAAACATGGAGCGCGGATTTTGCAAGCATCCACATCTGAAGTCTATGGCGACCCCGAAGTTCATCCGCAAACCGAAGAGTATCGCGGCAATGTTAATCCGATCGGTCCGCGGGCTTGTTATGATGAAGGGAAGCGTTGCGCGGAGACTTTGTTTTTTGATTATCATCGCATGCATGGCATGGAAATAAAAGTGGCGCGGATTTTCAATACTTATGGTCCGAGAATGTCATTCGTTGACGGCAGGGTTGTTTCAAATTTTATCGTGCAGGCGCTGAAAGGCGAGGATATTACTATTTATGGAGACGGCAGTCAGACGCGGAGTTTTTGTTATGTTGATGATTTGATCATTGGTCTGGTTAAGTTGATGGATTCTGACAAAAACATAACGGGTCCAATAAACCTCGGCAATCCCAAAGAATTTACTATCAAAGAGCTGGCAGAGGAAATTTTAGTAATAACCGGCAGTAAGTCAAAGATGGTTTATAGAAATTTGCCGGAGGATGACCCAAAACAACGTTGTCCGGATATTGCCAAAGCGGGGAAGAAGTTAGATTGGAGTCCGAAAATTAATTTAGATAGCGGGTTAAGAAAAACAATAGAAGATTTTAAGATTAGGATGAATTATGCGGATTAATATGAGTTATAGCGAGTTTAAAAAATTATTTTTTATCCTGCGTTTTCCGATTGTTGTCTTTACACTTGATAAACTTATCAATATCCCCTTTGATTTGTATAAAATGTTTCCATTGTTGGACATCCCAATGCATTTCATTGGCGGAGCCAGTATCGCCGTAAGCGCGGTATTATGGTGGCGGTATAAATGTGGCAGTTTAAAAACCGCGAAGATAAACAAAATTTTCTCTCTCTTGTGGATTATTGGAATTGTAAGTTTCACGGCGATTGTTTGGGAATTTTATGAGTTTGCGTCAGATTATTTTTTCCATACTGAATGGCAGTTCGGATCCGCGGATGTGGTTGGCGACATGTTTTTTGGGTTGGCAGGGGGAGGCGCGGCAGGGTGGTATAAGATATACCGGCATAACAACACCGGAAAGTAGTTTTTTATGCCAAAAAAAAGAATCTTGATTTTTTCCACCGCGTATTTTCCGTTCGTCGGCGGCGCGGAAGTGGCAGTGAAAGAGATAACCGATAGATTGCCGGATTATGAGTTTGTAATGATAACCGCGAAGCTGCGTTCGGATCTGCTTGATGTGGAGAAAGTCGGTAATATTGAAGTGCATCGTTTGGGAAACGGCAATCATTGGGATAAATATCGGCTGATAGCGCCGGGAGGTCGTTATAGCTCCAAATTAGGCCATTTTGACGCGATTTGGGGTATTATGGCGAGTTATGCTGGTTTCGCGGCATTGCGCTTTAAAAAGCAGAATATGAATATGCCGTTTTTACTCACACTGCAAGAGGGGGACAGCCGGTGGCAGATCTACAAACATGTTTGGTGGTGCTGGCCGTATTTTAAACAGATTTTTAAAAAGGCGGATAAAATACAGGCGATTAGCAGTTATTTGGCGGATTGGGCGAGAGATTTGGGTGCGAAAAATAATATTGAAGTAATTCCTAATGGAGTTGATGTGGATAAGTTTAAAGATATCGGAGATAAGAGATATGAGATAGGAGATAATGTTAGAAAGAATCTGAGTATTAAGAAAGATGATAAAATTGTAATTACAGTATCACGGTTGGTGAAGAAGAACGGGGTGTGGGATTTGGTAAAAGCGATGAAATATTTAGACGGCAACGCGCATCTTTTGATTGCCGGCGATGGAGTTTTGAAGGACAAATTAGTTTTATTAGTGAACAACATTGGATTAGCGGGCAGAGTGCATTTTTTAGGTCATTTAAATCATGACGAGCTATTGCCATATTTACAGGCGAGCGATGTCTTCTGCCGGCCAAGTTTGAGTGAAGGTTTGGGCAATGTATTTTTGGAAGCGATGGCGGCTGGTTTGCCGATTGTCGGGACGAGAGTCGGCGGGATTCCTGATTTTTTGAAAAATAATGAGACCGGATTGTTTTGCGACGTCGGGAATCCAAAAAATATTAGCGAAAATATTAAAAAAATATTGACAGATATAAATTTGAGAGAGAAATTGATTGCGAATGGCAGAAGATTGGTTAAAGAAAAATACAGTTGGGATTTGATTGCTGGTAAAATGCGAGATATTTTTGAAAGTTTATGAAACTCCTCATTACGACCGGATTGTTTCCGCCTGATATTGGCGGGCCGGCGACATACAGTAAAATATTGGCGGAAGAGTTGTCCATACGCGGCGTGCGAGTTGCAGTGTTGAGTTTTGGTTTAGTAAGAAAACTGCCTAGATTTATTCGCCATTTAGTTTATTTTTTTAAAGTTTTAAAATTGGGTAGAAAAGCGGAGGTGATATTCGCGCAGGATCCGATAAGTGTCGGTTTGCCGTCAATGCTGGCCGCAAAAATTTTACGTAAAAAATTTGTTTTAAAAATTGTCGGCGATTACGCGTGGGAACAAGGGGTTCAGAGGTTCGGAATAAAAGAATTGTTGGACATTTTTTTATTGAAGAAAGATTATCCTTGGCAAGTTAAATTATTGCGTTGGACGGAAAAACTAGTTGCCGAAGAAGCGGATAAAATTATTACTCCAAGTGAATATTTAAGGAAAGTTGTGATGAAATGGGGAGTGGACGAGAAGAAAATAGAGGTGGTTTATAACGAAGTGGAATTTAAAACAGCGGCTCCAATTAAACACGACAACGAGAGGTGGTTGGTGTCGGTTGGTCGTTTGGTGCCGTGGAAAGGCTTTGATGCTCTAATTGAAATAATGCCGGATTTATTGAAAGAATTTCCAGATTTAAAGCTAAAGATTGTTGGCGGCGGTCCGGAAAGGGATAAGTTGGAATTAGAAATTAGGAATTACGATTTGGGGAATAGTGTGGAGATGGGCGGAGAGCTTTCGCATGAAAAAACACTATCTTTTATCCACTCCGCTGATATTTTTATCTTAAATAGCGGCTACGAAGGATTGTCGCATGTGATTTTGGAAGCTTTGAGTTTTGGCCGACCGGTTTTGGCTAGTCGGAGCGGCGGCAATTCGGAGATAGTTGTTTCAAGTAAAACCGGCGATTTGTTTGAATATAATGACAGAGAGGAGATCAAAAATAAAATCAGTTCGCTTTTTAAGACGGGAATTACCAATAATGAGATGTTAAGTCAAAATGGGCGGATAGATTTTTTTGATAGATTTAAGATGGATAATATGATTTTCCGAACTAAAGAGTTATTAGAGAAAGTATGCCACAGCTGATGATCAGTCTTGACAAAAACATTTTGAATACAGATTCTATCGTCGCCAGACGCATGGTTGAGTATGGGAAAAAAGACGAGCTGTTTATTATTATACCGGATAAAGAAAAAAACATTTTTGATTTGAGTCTGACCGTCCACGTTCAATCAACCGGCGGGTACAAAATACAACGGCTTTTTCGTTTAATAAAATTAGGAAGTAAAATAGTAAAGGAGTATGATGGAATTGAATTAATCACGACACAAGACCCGTTTTTTACCGGTCTGGCAGGCTGGTGTTTGAAAAGGAAGTTTAAAATTAAATTGGAAGTGCAGATGCATGGCGATTTTTTGGGCGATTATTATAAGAAGCAGTGGATAAGATTAAGTCTGGCTAAATTTATTATTAGACGCGCGGAGGTGATAAGAGTGGCGGGGGAGCGGATAAAAAAGAGTTTGGTCAAATTGGGTGTGAGAGAAGATAAAATTTTTGTTAAGCCGATTGCGGTTGATACAGAAAAGATAAAGGATTACCTGCCAAAGATTGATTTACACCAGAAATATCCGGGTTATGCAAAAATCTTTTTGGTTTTAGGCCGGCCTGATCCAGTTAAAAATATTGAGTGGTTGGTGGAAATTTTTAAAGAAGTGACTAAACAAAAAAATTATTTGTTGCTGATTGTGGGCGGTGGCAGAGATGAAATTAATATCCAATATCCAATATCCAATATCCAATTAGAGCCTTGGACAACTGATCCAATCAGCTATCTTAAAACCGCCGACTGTCTGTTATTTCCAAGTTTAAGCGAAGGTTATGGTCTCGTCGCGATGGAAGCGAACGCGGCCGGATGTCCAGTGATTATGAACGACGTCGGCGTGGCGAATTATGAATTGAAGCCGAGCGAGAGAGTAAAAATTATTCCCGTCAGCGATAGAGAGGCGTGGATTAAAGCGATGTTAGATGTATGAAAAACCAATGGGATTCATTTTTTGAAGAAAAAATGGTTAAAATTTTCACTGAAAAGAAAATAGTGATTGATATCGGCGGAGGTTTGCGTATAGATAAAAATAAATCTAACCGTTTTGATAGGAGAAATGTTTGGTTGCGGAAGTACGCGGATAAAATTGATTTCAAGATTTTAGATAAGGTGGCGGATTATCATCCGGATATTATTGGCGACGTGCAAAATTTAAATTTGCCGGACAACAGCGTTGATGCTTTCATTTGCATAGCAGTATTGGAACATGTGGAAGAACCAGGGCAGGCATTGCGGGAAATGCATCGCGTTCTTAAGCCCGGCGGGTATTGTTTTATTTACGCGCCGTTTTTGTATTATTACCATCCTTTGGGCGGATATTATAAAGATTTTTATCGTTTTACCCGCGACGGTTTGGAATACATGACCAAAGATTTTAGCAGTGTGGAATTACAGAATGTCCGTGGAGCTATCGCGACAGTGCTGAATTTATTGCCGTTTTTTTCCAAACGTACTGGTGTTTTTGACAGGTTAGATAGGATTTTTCATAAGCAAGATAGCAATCAAACCAGCGGTTATGATGTGTTTTGTGTGAAATAAATATGAAGTTATTGGTAATCACCCAAAAAGTAAATAAAAATGATTCTAATCTCGGATTTTTTCACGAGTGGCTTTTGCGTTTGGCCGGCCAGGTGGAAAAATTGACTATCATTTGTTTGGAGAAAGGAGAATATAATTTACCAGATAATGTGCAAGTGTTGTCTTTGGGAAAAAATATCAAATATCAAATATCAAATATCAAATTTATTTGCCAATTAAAATATTTGTTTCGTTTCTATAAATATATTTGGAAATTCAGAAAAGAGTATGATGCTGTTTTCGTTCACATGAATCCGGAGTATTGTATTTTAGGCGGAGTGTTTTGGCGATTGTGGCATAAAAAAGTTTTACTTTGGTACACGCATAAGACAGTGAATTTACGCTTGCGCTTAGGCGTATTATTCGCGAACAAAGTTTTTACCGCCTCAAAGGAAAGTTTCCGTTTAAGAAGTAAAAAAGTTGAGGCTGTGGGACATGGAATTGATGTTGGTTTGTTTTCGAAACAACAATGGACGCCCCACAATGTGTCGCCATCTCCACAACCTGGAGAAATCGCATTATTATGGATTGGGCGAGTAACTTTATCGAAAGATCCAGAAGTAGCTATTTGTGCTATTGCTAATTTAAAAAAGACGGTAACACAGCCAGTTCATTTGTCTGTTGTTGGGGAACCAATAACTAGACCAGATATGGAATATTATAAAAAAATTGAGAAGATGAGTGTCGAATTTAATATCAATAATAAGGAATCCGGAGCTGGTTTTATTCATCAGAAGATTGTCTACAATGAAATGCCGCGTTTATATCAAAAGCACCATATCTTTCTCCACACCAGCCGCACCGGCAGTATGGACAAAGTTGTGTTGGAGGCGATGGCCGCCGGGAGAATCGTGGTTACTTCCAGCGAAGCATACGCGGATTTGGCAAAAAAGGGCTTGGTTTATGCTTTTCCGGCGGGTAATCATTTAGAATTGGCTAAAACTATTGAAGAAATTTTCAATTCTGGTATAATCAAACAGATTCCCAACCAGGCCGCGATTGAGTATGTGCGGCAGAATCACGATTTAGATGCTTTGGTAAGCAAAATATTGGCTTATTTTAGCTCCCAATTATGAAATTATCAGTAGTCATCCCCGTGTATAATGAAGCCAAAACCGTGGCTGATTTGTTAAATGTGGTGAAATTGGCTGATGTCGGCAGTTTAGAAAAAGAGCTTATCGTGGTTGATGATGGGTCAACCGACGGCACTCGCGATGTTTTAAAGAATTTATCATCCGAAGATTTTAAAGTTTATTTACAGCCAATCAACCAAGGTAAAGGAGCCGCGATTAGGCGCGGTTTTGCCGAAACAAGCGGCGATTTTATAATTATTCAAGATGCGGATTTAGAGTATAACCCCCGCGAATACAAATATTTATTACAGCCGTTGATTGACGGCATGGCAGACGTGGTTTATGGCTCGCGGTTTATCGGCGACCGTCCGCATCGGGTATTGTTTTTTTGGCATTTTGTCGGTAATAGATTGTTGACTATATTATCCAACATGTTTACCGGAATAAATTTGACCGACATGGAAACTTGCTATAAGGCTTTTACCAAAGAAGCTTTGCGAAAAATTCTTCCCACCCTTAAGTCCAACCGTTTTACCATTGAACCGGAAATAACCGCTCGGATAGCGCAGAAGAAATTGCGTATTTATGAAGTGGGAATTTCTTACAGCGGCCGCACCTACGAGGAAGGCAAAAAGATTGGCTGGAAAGACGGTTTTAGCGCGCTTTATGCGATAGTTAAATATAATTTGTTCGTTTAATTTTTATTTTGCAAGGTATGATTAACAACAAAAAGATCGCAGTTTTCATCCCGGCCTATAATACCGAGAGGACGATTCAAAAGACGATTGACGCCATTCCGCGGGACGCGGTTGATGAAATAATTGTGGTGGATGACGGCTGTAAAGATAAGACAGCGGAGATTGTCAGAAGAAATAATTTACATTTGATACAGCATCCGCATAATCGCGGTTATGGCGCGGCGCAAAAAACCGGATATCAGGCCGCGTTGGAGATGGGCGCGGATGTGGTGGTGATGGTGCATTCGGATTTTCAATATGATCCGACTTTGGTCAAGCCCATGGCGGAAAAAGTTGCCAATGGCGAGGCCGATGTTTGTTTTGGTTCCAGAATGCACAATCCCGGTGACGCGCGCCGGGGTGGAATGCCGTGGTGGCGGTTTGCTGCCAATAAAGCTCTGACTCTGTTGGAAGGCGCTTTTTTCAAGCTTGGTTTGACCGAGTATCACACCGGTTACCGAGCTTATGGCCGCGAGTTGCTGGCGCGCATACCATTTGCGCATAATTCCGACAATTATGTTTTTGACACGGAAATGTTCGCGGAAATTAATTTGGGGCATTTTCGCGTGGCGGAAATTCCCATTCCAACTCGCTATTCCGCTGATTCGCAGTCGCCGAATTTTTACAAGAGCGTTGAATATGGATTAATGACCCTCCAAGTAATTTGGCGGTTTTTGTTGCACAAGTCCGGAATAAAATCTTATCCGCAATTTAGAATTAAAGAAAAAACGGAGAATAATTAAGGCTATGGAGAAGTTAAACGCTATTTTAGTTACCGGAGCGGCGGGTTTCATCGGGTCTAATTTAGTAAAGAGGCTGGTGGCGGATGGACGCCAAGTTTGCGTTTTGGTTAAACCCTCTACCAATCTGGCGAGAATACAGGAATTACTGCCGAAAATCACTTGTTGCCGCGCGGATTTACTTGATTTTGACGGTCTTAAGCGCGAGCTGGAAGAAATCAGACCGCAAGGAGTCTTTCATTTGGCGGCTTCCAACATCCAGAGCGGAGTAACCGCGGAAGATAGCGAAGTAGCAGAGACAAATATTTTAGGCACACGGAATTTGTTGCAGGCGTTGGGCGGGATAAATTACGATTTTTTTATCAATCTGGGCAGTTTTTTAGAATATGGACCGAAGTCTGGTCCGATCAAAGAGAGCGAGCTTTGCGCGCCGCCAGAACTTTACAGTATCACTAAACTCGCGGCGACCTTGTATGGGCAAGCTGTCGCTCGGCGCGATAACAAGCCAATCATAACGTTTCGTCTATTTACTCCGTACGGGCCGGCGGTTCAGCCGGGGCGATTGATTTACGAGGTAATTACTCGCGCTCTGCGCAACGAAGAAATTAGTTTGACTCAACCAAAGGTTGCTCGTGATTTTATTTTTGTGGAGGATTTGATAGAGTTGCTGTTAGAGGCGAAAGATAAGGCAAAAAATTATCAAGGAGAAATTTTTAACGCTGGCAGCGGCCAAGCGATCACTCTGGAATCTGTAGTTAACGAGGTATTGAAAATTACCGGATCCAAGAGTAGAATTAACTGGGGCGCGTTTAAGAGCGTGGCTTACGACAATGAGTTTTGGCAGGCTGATTTGAGCAAGACCTGCGCGAATTTTGCCTGGCGTCCGACCCACACATTATCGTCCGGACTAATCGAAACCATTGATTGGTTCAAAAAATTTGCTAAATAAACATTCAATATGAAAAATATTCTGATTACCGGAGGCTATGGTTTTATGGGTTCAAATTTTGTCAGATATTTATATCAGAAATATCCGGAATATCGCATCTTCAATCTTGATTTGCTGACTTACGCCGGGAATCTAGATAATCTTTCCGATATTGAAGAATCAGAAGCTAATTTAAAAACCGCCGACCGCCGTTATCAGTTTATTTATGGCGATATCGCTGATGACCGGCTTTTGAATATGATTTTTCAACGGCATAATTTCCATTTGGTGGTGAATTTTGCCGCCGAGACTCATGTTGACAGATCAATTATTAGCATGACGGATTTTATTCATACTAATATCGGCGGAGCACGCGCGCTAATCGAGGCGGTGCGGACATACAGTGTGCCGCGTTTGGTTCACATCTCTACCGATGAAATTTATGGTTCGGTGGACAGCGGATATTCGGATGAAGACTCGCCGCTTCGACCATCCAATCCGTATTCTTCTTCCAAATCAGCCGCGGATTTGATTGTCCAATCATTTATTCGCACTCATAAGGTGCCGGCGCTGATTGTCCGCGGTTCAAACAATTACGGCTCTTTTCAATATCCGGAAAAACTTATTCCATTGGCCATTAGCAATATCTTGGAAGGAAGAAGAATTCCAATCCACGGTCATGGCGAGCATATCCGCAGTTGGTTGCATGTTATTGATTTTTGCCGCGCTTTAGATTTGGTTATACACCAAGCTCCGGATTTTGAAATTTACAATATTTCCGGCGAAGAAAAAACTAATTTAGAAATTTTACGGATGATCGCCGGTCATCTCGGAGTTGATTTGAAGGAACACAGCGAGCACGTTGGCGACCGTCCGGGCGCTGACACCAGATACGCAGTCAGCGCTGATAAATTAAAAAGCAAATTAGGCTGGCGGCCGGTTCATAGCGTAGAAAATGACTTGAGCAATGTGGTAAAGTGGTACATGGAAAATCAAACGTGGTGGAAGAAAATCAAAGAACGCAGGGAATATCATGACCATTACGAAAAGCAATCAAAGGCGCAGTGGTATTAGTAATAAAAAGGTATGAATATAGAACCAACGGCCATTTCCGGCCTTTATGTCGTTAGCCCCGAAGTGAAAGGAGATGAGCGGGGTTTTTTGATGGAAGCGTATCGTGAAGATGCGTTTGCCGCGGTCGGCATAACCGTTGGCAAATTCGTCCAACAGAATCAGAGTTTTTCGCGGCAGGGTGTTGTCAGAGGTTTGCATTTTCAATGGGATAAGCCATTGGGGAAATTAATCAGAGTTATCAACGGAAAGGCTTTTATGGTCGCGGTTGATATTAGAAAAAAATCAACCACCTTGGGTAGATGGTTCAGTTTGGAATTAAGCGCTGAAAACAAGAAGTCGCTTTACGCGCCGGCAGGGTTTGCTTGCGGTTTCGTGGTGACTGGAGAAGTGGCCGAAGTAGAATATCTTTACACGGCTTTATATAATCCAACCGGAGAGTCTAACATCATTTGGAACGACCCGGCGGTTGGCATTGATTGGCCGATAAAAGATCCTATTCTTTCTGCTCGCGACAAAAGCGCGCGCGTTTTGGCGGAATGGCTAAAAACGCCGGAATCGGATATTTTTTGATTTTATGTTCAATCCCAAATTGTTAGTTCCGCAATGGAAAGAGCATTTTTATTTAATTATTATTTTAGCTTTTGCCGCGATTGTCCGTTTTGTCGGTCTTGATTACGGTTTGCCTCTATGGTTGGTGGGGGATGAGCCGTCGCATATATTCGGAGCGTTAAAAATGATAGAGTTAAAAACACTTTTGCCAGTACTTCACGCTGATGAGTTTGTTGGCACGTTCCATTACACGCCTTATCTTTCTTATCTGTATATCTTGCCTTTTATCTTGGTGGCAGGAATTAAATTTTTATTTTTCTCCGGAACATTTGAACAGTTTAAAAATTATTTAATCGCCGATCCGTCTGTTTTTTTTATTACCGCCCGCGTCATAAGCGCTGTTTTTGGTTTAGCAACCGTTTATTTCGTTTACGCCGCCGCCCGGCAGATGTTCCAGAAAAAAAGAATTGCCCTGTTGTCCGCTCTGTTTTTGGCTTTAAGTTTTTTGCCCGTTAGTTATTCGCATTGGGCCAGGCATTGGACGGCAGTGACTTTTTTTTACACGCTCGGTATTTATATTTTGGCTAATCGCGGCCTGACCGTTTCAAAACGTTATTTATGGGTTGCTTTGCTAATGGGCATCGGCGTAGGGATGAATGTCCAAATGATGATTTTTGGGGTATTGGTTATACTTTGGTTTTTTATTTTTGATTATCAACCGATTGTAAAATTATTACGGCAAAAATGGTTTTGGCAGGCAGGCGGAATATTTTTCTCACTTTTTGGATTTGCTTTTGTTCTTTGGCCGCGCGGTTATGGTTACTTGCTTAGTGTGGGAAATATCACTTCAGCCGGCGCCACCAAAGATTTGATTGGTTTAGTTGATTTTTTTGGTTTTTACATTGCAAATTTAATTCGCATTGAGCCATTATTTTTGCTTTTTGCCACTGTGGGTTTGTTATCTATGTTTTTGGTTGAGCGGCGCAAGGCTCTGGTATTTGCGAGTTTTTTCTTTTTTTATCTTGCCATTTTTTATTTATTTTTTGGCTACGTTGACCGTTTTATTCTACCACTCTATCCGTTCTTGGCGGTTAGCTCCGGTTATGGTTTGGCTCAAGTTGCGGATCGAATATCGGTTAGGCCGTTGCGTTTGACAATCGTGGTGGTTGTTTGCGTTTTGTTGGCTATTCCCATTTTACGATTTAATTATTTATTAATTAAAAATGATACGCGGGAGCAGGCGATAAATTGGGCTGTGGCAAATGTATCGGCTGACGCCAAAGTTGCGGTTTTGACGCCTCTGATGCGCCTGCCAACCACGCCGGAAAATCTGCAAGAGCAAGAAAATATTGATTCGGCATCTTTACGCAATGTTGACCGCGCTGAAGCTAAATTGGGAAAACAACTTGAACAAAAATTTAATGCCCTAAATCTTTATACGGTTGGAGATAAAATTTTTTTTAGCGGTTTGTCCGAGTATCTTTCGCGAAATAATTATCAATATCTAATCTATAGTCCGGCTTTTGCCATTGCCAAGGGCGCGCTATCTTTGGTCGGCGCTCCGGGTGAGGAGGCATTGACTTTTGCAGGGTCGGAAAACGGTGTTATTGGAAATGAGCGCATTCCAGACGGTTTTGGCGACGGGTTGAAAGAGCTTTTTTATTCGTCCAGTTTGGGTCCGGAGATTAAGATAATAAAATTGTTTTAATTTGCATGCCTAAAAAAATTCTTATTATCACGCCCGCCTGTCATTTCAAAAATGCCGGCGCCGCCCAGCGCGATATTTATGCAAGCATCGCTATTTTTCAAAAAATGAATTACAAAGTTGCGTTATATACGATTGGCAGCCGCGCGCAAGATTTATTGGTTTTAAAATCAGTCGCGAGTGATTATGGAATAGATTTGCGGACCTTTTTGCCCCTTAAAAATAATTGGCGGCGTTTTAAACGGGTATTATTAGAACCTTCTTTGCTTGACGGCGCGGCGTATGTCTTTGACCAGCTTTGTCGTGATAATGTTTTTTTGAAATATCTGCGCAGTTATCATCCAGATTTTATCTTTAGTTTCTGCTCGTATTCTTGGCCGGTATTGAAATGCGCTCGTCAGAACGGCATAAAAAGTGTTTTTCGGTCGCATAATTTTGAATCCAGTTTTTTTTGGGAGTCATTGAATTTAAACCAGAAACTTAATCCGCTGAATTGGTTAAGGGTGTTATGTAAATATCGCGGGGAATATTTAGCGATAAAAAATGCCGATAAAGTTGGCGCTCTGCCTTTTGAACAAGTAAATATTTATAAAAAATGGAAAGCATCCGGCGTGGAAATTCTTACTTTGCTTTTTTTACCGGAATCACTGCGCCAGCCAAATATTCACAGCAATAAAGAATGTTTGGATTTATTTTATCTTGGCGCGAGTTATAATGTCATTTTCCATCGGCGCGGCGCAGAGCGGCTGATTGGCGAAATCGCTCCGCGGGTTTTAGCGCGCTCTCCGGGGAAATTTAAGTTTCATATCTGCGGCTCTAAATTGCCGACGGACTTGGCGCAACGTTGCCGGAATGGCCTAATTTATGAAGGTTATGTGCCGGATTTAGAAAGTTTTATGCAAAATATGGATGCGGGAGTTTTTCCGGTAATGACTGGTAAAACCATGAAAGGCAAAGTGTTTGAAACGTTAGCCAGGGCCTTTCCAATGGTAATTCCGAGCAATTGTTTGGGTGGGTATGATTTACGAGACGGTAAAGAGGTGTTGTTGGCTGATACCGCGGAGTCTTTCACGGAAAAGATCTTGCGGTTGGCAGATGTTAAAGTCAGGACAGAATTATCCAATAACGCTTGTAATTTCGCGCAAAAAGAATTCAGCGAGGAAAAAATTGTTTCGGTGTTGTCAAAATTACTTTCGGAATAACATTTTTTATGGTTTTAGATAAATTGAATAATTTGGCTGATAAAAAATGTATTGTGCCGATTGCCATGGCAATAATTTTTTTAGCTTCAATTTTTTATTCGTTCTATTACAAGATTGAACTGGTTGCAGATGCCAAAGCATATAATAGCATTGCTTTGAATATTTTAGCTGGTAGCGGGTTTAAAGAGCAGGGAAGTGACACGCCGATTTTGTTTGATCGCGCTATTCAACGCGCCGGGCCGGCTTACGAATATTTATTAGCGGGAATTTACGCGGTTTTTGGCCATCATTATGAAGCGGTTTGGGTAATCCAGGCGTTGTTACACGTTTTGACTGCGTGGTTGATTTTTAAAATCTGTCAAAAAGTTTTTTTGGAATCAGGACGAAGTATTGGTTTGGTTGCCGCATTAATTTTCGGTTTACATCCGGATTTAATAGAAATTTCCGCCATGCTGATGACCGAGACGCTTTATTTATTTACCATTACTTTGGTTTTTTATATCTTTTTGCTGGTATTTGAAAAAAGCAGTTCGCTGTTTTTGGCTTTTTTTCTAGCCGCCGCGCTGGCGTTATCCATTTATAGCCGCCCAACCGTGGTTTTATTTGTCCCGGTAATTTTTGGGTTTTATTTAATCAGGAAAAATTATTTGGCATTGTCTGTCTGCTTGCTGGTAATGATTGTCCTCATGACTCCATGGACCTGGCGCAATTGGAAGATATACAATCAATTTATCCCGACCACGCTTATCGGCCAGTATAACATTTGGCTTGGCAATACCGCCACTTCCGACGGTGGACAATGGGTTGGCAATTATAATCCCTGGAATGATTTTGCCGCGGAACGCGGATTTTCCGAAGTGAAAGAAAAAGCCAATCAGGAATTTAAAAATTTTGTTTTTCAACATCCGATTAATTTCATAAAACTTACTTTAATTCGTTTTACACGCTATTTTAGTTTGATTCGCCCGATGGGTTTTTGGTTTTATCAAACCGGTCTGTCGCAGGCGTTTTTTAGCGGGCTTTCCGGAATTTTTATCGCTCTATTGTTCATTAGCGGTTGGAGCGGCGTATTTTTGGCGGCGCGCCAGAAAAAGCCGTTGTATTATTATTTAATAATTTTGGCAATCACCGCGCCTCTGCCGCTGTTAATTACGGTCGTGCAATCGCGTTATCGTTTCCAAGTTTATCCGTTTTTGGCCATATTTGGCGCTTACGCAATTATCTATTGGCTGAATAAGAGAAATTGGTGGAAAGAAAAGGTCTTTTTATTTCCCGCGGCCAGCTTGCTATTTATCAGTCTGATTGATGTTTTTATGAGCGTGGATAAGATAATCATGAGGCTTAAGTCGTTTTTTTGATATGAGCGTGATTAGAGAGAAAATAATTTATCTTGCCAATATTCGCTTGCCGACGGAAAAAGCGCATGGTATTCAGGTCGCAAAAATGTGCGAAGCTTTGGCAGAACAAGGTTTAGAAGTGGAGCTGATGGCGCCCAACCGTCTTAATTCAATAAAAGACGATATTTTTAATTATTACGGGATCAAGAAAAATTTTATTTTAAATAAGTTACCTTGCATTGATTTAATCAGCCGCGCGGCATGGCTTGGACGAATCGCTTATTGGGTGGAAGCGTTAAGTTTTGCGTGGTCAGTAAAAAAACATTTGAAAGATTTTTCCGGATCAATTTATACTCGCGAGTTAGGCAATATCGCCTTTTTAGGTCCAAATAATAGAATAACGTATGAGGCGCATAATTTGCCGAAAAGACCGAACGCGCTTTACCGGCATTGGTTGAAAAAAATTAACAATTTAGCAGTAATCACGCGTGGTCTCAAAGACGATTTTATCGCTTTGGGATTTTCCGCTGAACGGATTTTAGTCGCGCCGGACGCGGTTGATTTAAAAGTGTTTAGCATTAGCGATTCTAAAATCTACTGCCGTAAGCGATTAAATCTGCCATTGAATAGGAGAATTGTTTTATACGCCGGTCATCTCTATGATTGGAAGGGCGCCGATACTTTGTTGGGCGCGGCTAAATTGTTGCCAGAGTGTTTGTTGATATTTGTGGGCGGGACAAACGTTGACGTTGCTAATTTTAGAAAGAAAGCGCAAAGCAATCAGGCGGAGAATGGATTGATTGTTGGTCATCGTCCAGCTGGAGAAATACCAGCATACCTCTGCGCGGCAGACGTACTGGTTTTGCCAAACAGCGCCAAATCAACAATATCCGCTCGTTACACATCGCCCTTGAAGCTTTTTGAATATATGGCCAGCCGCAGGCCGATTATCGCTTCGGATTTACCCTCATTGCGGGAGATTTTGACTGAAGAAATCGCGATTTTTTTCAAACCAGACGATTCACAATCATTAGCCGAAGGCATTAAATCCTCGTTTGATAATCCGGCTGTGGCCGCTAAAAAAGCCGAAACAGCGTATTTAAAGGCGCAGAACTATACCTGGGATAAACGAGCGGAAGAAATTATAAATTTTTTGAAAATTGTAAATTGAAAATTGAAAATTGTAAATTTCCAAGTATGTGCGGCATTAACGGCTTCAATTTTAAAAATCCAGAGCTGATAACCAAGATGAACCGGGTAATTTCTCACCGTGGTCCGGATGATAGTGATATTTGGGTTGGCGAGGGTTTTTCTTTAGGGCATGATCGTTTGGCAATTATTGATCTGTCTCCGCGCGGTCGTCAGCCGATGTGGGACGCGGAACATAAAATAGCGGTTGTATTCAATGGCGAGATTTACAATTTTAAAGAACTGCGCG
>MFQN01000006.1 GCA_001783065.1 Candidatus Magasanikbacteria bacterium RIFCSPLOWO2_12_FULL_43_12 | reverse complement strand
CAAATGACCCAATACGGTTCCGGCTATAGTCCGAATTTTTTTACAGTTAAAAAAGGGATTAAAACGCGCTGGGTTATAAATTCCACGAATCCATATTCGTGCGCCAGCTCTTTAGTCGTGCCAAAATATCGCATCAACAAGTATTTGGAGAAGGGCGAGAATATCGTTGAATTTACTCCGACCGAGGCCGGCGACATACATTTTTCCTGTTCAATGGGGATGTATCGTGGCATAATTAAGGTTGAATAAGTGATTTTTAGTCCCCACCATATCCACAGGCGAGCTCTTGACAGACTCACCGCATTAAAGTATCATATTGAGGCGTTAAAAATCCCAATTTGGGAACCACGTCCAAACTTTGTTCGGACCTCTGGGTGAGCATTAGAAAAACATAATAATTTAGACAATGTTTACTTCTAATAACTACACTTTTTTAGAGTATCCGAGCAGTTAAGGGCTTTTTTTAAAGTAAACCTGACCGCTGGGGAGCGGTCTTTTTTATACCCACTAATTTTGTCCACTAATCTCTATCGCACTAATAACACAAATAAGATTTGCGTGATTGGTGTGAAAGAGATGATTGACAGTGCAGAATGTGACTGATCATTACAATTGAGAATTGTAAAGCAAATTATAGGCAAATTAAAAAGTTGAAAGCACAATTTTGTGTTTTCGTAGTACGCAAATAAGGGCGTATGGTGGATGCCTTGACACTAAGAGACGATGAAGGACGTTGCAGGGTGCGATAAGCCTCGGTTAGGTCCCAAGCAACCTTTGACCCGGGGATGTCCGAATGGGGGAACCCCGCCGACTTTACGTCGGTGATTACGCGCTGAATTCATAGGCGCGTAAAGAAGACCTGGTGAAGTGAAACATCTCAGTAACCAGAGGAAAAGAAAACGAAAAATATTAGCCTTCAGCTTTCAGTCTTCAGCTTTCGGTATTGCCGATCGCGGAAGTCTGATAGCTGATAGCTATTGTGATTCCCTAAGTAGTGGCGAGCGAAAGGGGAACAGCCCAAACCTACACTGTGTTGGATTGCGGAAGAATCTGTCTTCGGACTTATTTAGACGCAATCTTTAAAGGACAGGCCGTTGCGGTGTAGGGGTTATAGGACAGAATGTTTGATTACCTGTTTTAATCAGGCATGCCGCGGTTTTTATAGTCGAAGACCCCTGGAAAGGGGCACCATAGCAGGTGATAGTCCTGTAGACGAAATATTAATTGCGCGTGTATTTTTGTTCCTGAGTACGGCGGAACACGAGAAACTCCGTCGGAATTTCGGCCGACTATGGCCTAAGGCTAAATACTCTTAGTGATCGATAGTGAACAAGTACCATGAGGGAAAGGTGAAAAGCAGCCCGGTGAGGGCGATGAAATAGTATCTGAAACCATATGCCTACAATGAGCTAGAGTCCCGATATCGCAAGATATCGCGGATGATAGTATTCCTATTGAAGAATGAGCCTGCGAGTGTGCTGTCGGTTGCAAGGTTAATCCCGATTAAAACGGGAGGAGCCGTAGGGAAACCGAGTCTTAACTGGCGATTTAGTAGCCGGCACATAACCCGAAACCGGGTGGTCAATCCATGGCCAGGATGAAGGTTGATGAAAATCAGCTGGAGGTCCGAACCCACGCGCTGTGCAAAACGCGGGGAGGAGCTGTGGATAGGAGAGAAATTCTAATCGAACTCGGTAATAGCTGGTTCTCCTCGAAATATATTTAGGTATAGCTGCATGTGTTCCCTCTGGGGGTAGAGCACTGGATGAGATTGGGGTCCGCAAGGATACTCATCTTAATCAAACTCCGAATACCAGAGGTCAAAAATATGCAAGTCAGACAGTGGGGGCTAAGCTTCATTGTCAAAAGGGAAACAGCCCAGATCACCAACTAAGGTCCCTAAGTTACTACTAAGTGTAAAAGGTGGTGTTGATTCACATACAACCAGGAGGTTGGCTTAGAAGCAGCCATCCTTTAAAGAAAGCGTAATAGCTCACTGGTCAAGAGTCTTCGCGCCGAAAATGTACCGGGGCTAAGTAGTACACCGAAGTTGTGAGCTTGTGCGTGGCACAAGCAAGTTATAAAGTCCATAAAGTCCATAAAGTCCATAAAGTTGTTTGATACGACTTTATAGACTTTTGACTTTTGACTTTTGACTTGCTCGTGTCGCGCACGAGCGGTAGAGGAGCATTTAGAGCAGCTGTGAAGTCTAACCTGTGAGGGAAGATGGAGCGCTCTGAAGAGAGAATGCAGGCACAAGTAGCAAAAATGCCGGTGAAAGTCCGGCACGCCGAAAAACCAAGGTTTCCAGGGCAACGAGAATCGTCCCTGGGTTAGTCGGTCCTAAGGCCAGCCCCGATGTAAATCGGGGGTAACCGATGGATGAGCAGGTTAATATTCCTGCACTTGATATAGTTTGTCCTGTGTGCGTGCTTTGCCGGTGAAAGCGTTGTATGGCTACACGTCCCGCAAGGGGTAGGCTGAATCTTCGGAAGAGGCCAACTTTCATTTAATAAGCACCGAGAAAAGCACAGTGACGTTAGGTTATGTCAATCCGTACCTCAAACCGACTCAGGTGGTTAAGTCGAGAAGACTAAGGCGAACGAGAGAAATATAGTTAAGGAACTCTGCAATTTAGCGGCCGTAACTTCGGGATAAGGCCTGCCCTTCGCAAGAAGGGCCGCAGCTAAAGACCTCATGCGACTGTTTACCAAAAACACAGCTCCCTGCAAAAGCGTAAGCTGAAGTATAGGGAGTGATGCCTGGCCAGTGTCAGAACGTTAAGGGGAGAGGTGATCTCCGACGCAAGTCGGAGCGCAGCCTTGAGCCGAAGCGCTGATGAACGCCGGCGATAACTATAATCGTCCTAAGGTTGTGTGCCTGTATAAAATGGGTCCACAAGGGTTGGGACGGTTGTGGTGGTAACAGATAAATAGCTACCCAATCCAAAATGGATTGCCTACTGACTATATGCTGAGAAATCTGGTGTATCTAACGATACTATGGTATAATGTACACATAGATGAAATTATATTATGCCAAGTAAAAAAGCGATTAGTGCAGACAATCAGCAGGAAAGACTAAAAACTGAGCAATGGATTGTTGGGTTTACAGATGGCGAAGGATGTTTTTCGGTAAGTATCATAAAGAATTCAACAACTAGACTAGGTTGGCAAATATTTCCTGAATTTGTGATCACGCAAGGGGAAAAGAGTAAAAGTTCACTCGAACTTGTAAAAAATTTTTTCCACTGTGGGAAGATTTATATCAACAGGCGACACGATAATCATAAAGAAAATCTTTGTCGCTATTGTGTGAGATCAATTCGGGAAATAAGCGAGACTATCATTCCATTTTTTCAGGAGAATAAACTGCGAACTTATAAAGAAAAAGATTTTATAAAGTTTGTCAAGATTCTTTCGATGATGAAAAATCATCAACATTTGAAAATTGGCGGAATGAAAAAAATCGCACGCTTAATAGAAAAGATGAACAGAAAGGTGCCGGCCAGATTTTTAGAATCCCCAGAAACCAAACGTCAGCCTCGTCAAGTCACGAGGAAGATAGAGTTCTATCCGCATAGCGATATGCGGGGGAATATATAGCGAAATTCCTTGTCGGGTGAGTTCCGACCCGCACGAATGGTATAACGATGTGAGGACTGTCTTAACTATATACTCGGCGAAAATGCAAGTGTCGTGAAGATGCGACGTACCCGCAACTAGACGAAAAGACCCCGTGAAGCTTTACTACAACTTGACATTGGTGCATTATTTCATATGTTTAGCGTAGGTGGGACCCGCAAGGGGCCAATGAAACACCACCCTTATGCCATGATGTGCCTAATTTCCTTACTTGAATCAGCGAGGGAAGACAGTGTCTGGTGGGTAGTTTAACTGGGGCGGTTGCCTCCCAAAATGTAACGGAGGCGTTTACAAAGGTCAGCTTAGCCCGGATGGAAATCGGGCTGGACGTGCAAACGCAAAAGCTGGCTTTACTGCAAGGGCTACCACCCGAGCAGTCGCGAAAGCGGAAGTTAGTGATCCGACCGTACGATATAGGACGGCGGAAGCTCAACGGATAAAAGCTACTCCGGGGATAACAGGCTGATCGCGCCCAAGCGTCCACAGCGACGGCGCGGTTTGGCACCTCGATGTCGGCTCATCGCATCCTGGGGCTGGAGAAGGTCCCAAGGGTTTGGCTGTTCGCCAATTAAAGCGGTACGCGAGCTGGGTTCAGAACGTCGTGAGACAGTTCGGTCTCCTATCTGTTGTGGGCGTTGAATGTTGAGAAAGCTCTTCCCTAGTACGAGAGGACCGGGAAGAACGAACCTCTGGTGTGGGAGCTGTCCTGCCAAGGGCATGGCTCCGTAACTAGGTTCGGCACGGATAAGCGCTGAAAGCATCTAAGCGCGAAGCCGTTTTCAAGATTAACATTCGTTTAAGACTCGTTAGAGACTATGACGTTGATAGGCGCTAGGTGTAAGCTCCGCAAGGGGTTGAGCCGAGGCGTACTAATAAGTCGAGTGTACTACGGAAACACCAAGCGGTGCTTTTAGAATATTTGCTTACAATCAAAATAAATCTAGACTGAGTATAAAGTCTAGGTGCTTCAAACGACTAGGCCCTACCTGATCCCATCTCGAACTCAGCAGTAAAACTAGTCAGTGTCGATGATAGCGGCAACGCGAAAGTAGACCAGCGCCTGGACTTTGTACTCAGTTTTTTTGTCCACTAATACGACGACCACTAATAACACTAATAAGAGAAATTGCTTTTATCTTGTTTAGGTTTTAGTTTAATGAACCAGAAGATTGAAAAAATAATAAACGGCGCGCTCAAAATCTGTCCCATGGTTAGGCCGAGCGAAGTTTGATAATCGGCTTTAACAAATTCAATTAGAAAACGAGAAGAGAAGTAGAGTAAGAGAAAAAGATTTGTTAAAAATAGCGGCGGAAGTTTGTGACCGTATTTTTTATAGATAAAATAAATAGAGATAAATAGAGATAGGGAAATAAGGGATTCATAAAGTTGTGATGGGTGGCGGAAGACTGGGTCGGTTTCATAAAGCGGGAATTTCACGCCCCACGGCAAGCCGGTTGCTTTACCGACGATTTCAGAATTAAAAAAATTTCCAATTCTTATAAACGCGGCGAGGAGAGGGATGGGAATGATTAGAATATCCAAATATTGTTTGATGGATATTTTTTTTATTTTGGCAAACAGCAGGAGCGTTAAAATCAGTCCAAGCGTCATTCCATGGCTGGACAGTCCGCCCTGATTGATGAAAATCATTTCAATCGGATGAGAAAAGTAGTATACTGGTTCGTAAAATAAAATTTCTCCCAGCCGCGCGCCGAGCAGTCCGCCGATCGTCAGCCAGATTCCTAAGTCCAGCGCCAAATCAACCGGGTATTTTTTTTGTTTGAATAATTTGGCGATAATCAAAATCGCGAGTGTAACGCCGATAGCTAAAAAGAGGCCGTACCAACGGACGGGTATAAAACCAAAATTTAGAATTATAGGGTTCAGTTGGTTTGTGAACATGGGTCTTTAGTCCTTAAAGTCTGTAAAGTCATAAAGTCTGTAAAGGACGATTTTAATAATTCAGAGTTTTTATTAGGCCGGAGATCATTTTAGAGATTTCTAAAGATAAATCGTAGTACTGTCTTGTTTTTTCTTTGCTTAGGTAATTTAAATCAAATGCCAAATAGAGCATTGAGCGAACCTCGGCACAAGAGCCTTTAGCAATAAATAAAAATTTTTTCAACTCCTTATCTCCTAATCGTTCAAAACCTTCGGCAATATTGTTCATTATAGAGACAGAAGCTCTTTGAATTTGATCTTTGAATCCAAAGTCGCGGCAATCACCAAAACTTTTGTAAATTTCTACCGTCAGTTTTTTTGCTTTCTGCCACGCAATAATATCCTCAAATTTATTAATTTTCATAAAAAACAAATCTCTGCCGTTCTTTAAGGACTTTACAGACTTTGTGACTTTACAGACTTCGTCACTCCATCAACAACATCCCCATCATCACCAAAATTCCCAAAACAAAAGCAACTAACTGTATGAAAGATTTTTTGAAATCGGTTTCTTTATGTAACTCCGGCATCAAATCCGACCCGGCAATATAAATAAATCCGCCGGCGGCAAAGGGGATTAAAAATTGAGTGAGATTGGGAATATATGTAGAAGCAAAAAGAGCGACGATGGCGCCAGCCACGGCCGCGAGCGCGGTAATAAAATTTAAAAATAGCGCGCGTTTTTTTTCATAACCGCCATACAATAAAATTCCAAAGTCGCCGATTTCTTGCGGAATTTCATGTAGGATTACCGCTAAAGTCGTTGCCACACCAACCGGAAAGCTTACCAAATAACTTCCGCCGATTATTAAACCGTCAATAAAATTATGCACTGAATCGCCGACCAAATTCATTTTAGCGAACGATTGAATTTGATTAGCATGATGTTCTTTCAGGCACTCCGGCGAGTGAGTGTGGTGGCAATGGTGCCAGTGAATGAATTTTTCTATAACAAAAGCCAAAAGAATACCGGCTAAAACAGAAATTGAAATCATCAAAGTCATTCCGCCGCTTTCTTCCACCGCTTCCGGAAGTAAATGAATAAACGCGTCGCCTAAAAGCGCGCCAGTAGAAAAACTGACCAAATAAATCAGGATTTTTTTCAGCTTGTCGCTTTCAATAGAGATGGCGGTTAGACCAACCAATGAGAGAAGGCTGACGATGACGACGCTGGCGAGAGCGTAGACGGTTGAGAGCATAATTATTGGTTTGTAAGATTGAAGAGATGGATGTTATAAGATGGAGATAACGGAGATAGGAGATAATTGACGCGCCAGCATTATTGTTGATATTCCATCTCATAGTTCTATTTATCTCTACCTATCTCCTATCACCACCCTCACCGGACAATGATCCGACCCAATTACTTTATCCAAAATTTCCGCTTGTTTTAGCTGTTTTTTAAGTTTATCAGAAATGCAGAAATAGTCAATACGCCAGCCGACGTTTCTTCGCCTCGCGCCAAAGCGATAAGACCACCAAGAATATTGGACTTTTTTTGGATAAAGAAAACGAAAAGTATCAACAAATCCGGCTTTTAAGAATTTTGTCATCCACTTTCGTTCTTCAGGATGAAAGCCCGGGTTGCCGTCATTTTCTTTTGGGTTAGCTAAATCAATTTCTTCATGGGCAACATTCAAATCACCGGTCAAGATCACGGGTTTTTTTTCAAGCTTTTTGATGTGATACAAAAGCGCGTTATCAAATTTTAGTTTGAAATCCAAGCGCGACAAATCATGTCGGGTGTTAGGAAAGTACGCGTTGACTAAAAAAAAATTTTCAAACTCGGCCGTCTGCACACGACCTTCGCTATCAAACTCTGTTATGCCGAGTCCGTTGGTTATAATCGGTTGTGCCAATTTTTCACTTACTAAAATCGCGGTGCCGGCATAACCCGGTTTTTGGGCCGAATTCCAATATTCAGTGTAATTTTGAAAATCAAATGTTTCCTTGTCCCTTGCCGAGTCGTTTATTTTTACTTCTTGCAAACACAAAACATCCGGTTTTTCTTTTTTTAAGAAATCAGTAAAACCTTTTTTTACCACAGCGCGGATGCCGTTGACGTTCCATGAGACGAGAGAGGTCGTCGCCATACTTTTTAAAACACAAAACCCAATTAACATAACCCATACCAATATATCAAACAAAACGTTTGTGTTCAAGGGTGTTGTCGTTTGCGTTTTGTTAATTGTGTTTTGTCGTTTATCCACAACTACCCGCTATTGCTTTTTTTAGTGAAAGAATATATAAATATTAACAATGAAACTAATGCCAAATTATGCCAAAGAATAATTATGATCAAATGAAGTCAGCGGTTCTTTCTCACGTTCAATCTTTGTTTGATGAGATGGAGAAAGAAATGGCGCTGTCGCACCAGGAAAAATACGCTTTGCTGGAGGATGCATTGGAAAACGCCACGGATGAACATGAATTGCGGGTGGCATTTGATCAGTGGCACGCTGAACACGCTGAAGATTTGGGATTTGAAGAGAATGCCGGTGAGCTTTGGCTACAAGCGTTGGGTGAAAAGGGCGCGGATTATGGCGGGTTTAAAGTTGAGGATAAAGATGAGGATGGAGACACTGATTTGGTGGTAGAGGATAATTTTGATGAAGATGAAGAAGAGCCAAAGGATGATTATAATGGCTAATAGCATTGATTTGGGCGGATTTTGTTGGATTACACAGATTTTGAAACGAAGAGGTTTAATTTCCGAGATGCCGTCCCTCTTGCCATGGTTAAATAATCAAGTTTTCACAGCACCGCTTTGTTAATAACCTCGTTAGGTGATAAGTAGTTTAAACACTTCCGCGATCGGTCGTTCAGTTGTTCATGGATGGATTTCCGTTCCGGTATGCGTAATTTACCGGTTTTTCGGCTATGCCTTTTCTGTCATCGTTCGTAAAACGTAAACTCATTTGACATATTCGCCACCTTTATGGTTAAAGCCGTATTTTACCATTTAGGTGGTGCGTTTAGATTAGACTATTGCTACCAATACACACCCTTGACAAACTTTTGAAAAAGGAGTATAATATAGTATTCGTTCATTTCAATATAATTAAGCTAAAATAAGTTATGAGAGAAGGCCGTTGTGTTTTGGCGCATAGCGGCTTCTTCTCATGGCGAGGAGGAGACCTGTCCCGGGTTTAGGGGAAATTTTTGGGCGATAAAAAAGCTCAGAGGAGAATGTGTCATGTCTAGTCCGTTGGTTAGAGTAAAGGATCGTACTGTGGGACAGTTGGCGGCTCTGGCGCACAAGGTGGAGCGTACTGGTGCCACCATGGAGGAGGTGTTGACTGGCACTAAACTGTTGAAGGTGGTCGGTGCCGACGACGTTTCGGTTCCGTACTTCACCCGCCTCGTCAGCGAGGTCTCGGTCGTCTCGGCTCTCGGTTCCGTTATGTCGGAGCAGGACGCCGGCAATCTGTGCGAAGCCGGGCTGAAGTGCGCGGTGGATCACTTCGGCTACCATAGCTCTCCGTTCTGGACGTCTCGTGCGGGCTACATGCTGAAGCATGCGCCGAAGCTGGGTCCATGCTACAGTGGGTTCCAGAACGTTCAGGACTGGGACTTTGACGACAAGCCCACAACTGACTCGGTGCTGTTCTGCCCGCCCCGTTTGGTTCCGGACAGTGTGAACAAGAATGTGGACGGGCAGATGGTCTTGCTGGCCAAACTGCGGGAGAAGTACGGTCTGCCGGCTCACTTCTTCAGCTCCTTTGGCGAGCCGTCCATCCTGTCTGGTGTAATCATTACCAACTACAACCAGACCGGCGAACGCATCCCGCTGGGAGGTCTATGGGCGCGCACTAATGCCCGCCTCCGCGGCGGTGGCAACCGGCTCTATCTCGGCGCCTTCAACCGCGATGGCTTGCACTGCGCCGACTGGAGCTGGGACAATGCCGATAGCGGCATTGGTTGTCTCGCTCTGGGGGTGGTGGACTTGGGGAAGTCCGCCAACCTGTGAATGTGTGGTGTCTTTGGTACCAAACGGTACCTCGGACACCCGAACTCCCGAACCCCCGTGCTTCGCGCCGGGGGTTCTTGCTTTTTACACCCCGTGCTTGTGTCTATGGAGATAACGTCTCCGAATTCGGTTCAGCCCCGAGAGTATTCTAGGGGCAGTGGCATTGGTGGCCACAGGCATAATTGTTCCCGCCTCCGCGACAGTGGCAACCGGCTCAATCTCGGCAACTTCAACCGCGATGGCTTGAACTGCGACAACTGGAGCTGGAACGATGCCAATAGCGACATTGGTTGTCTCGCTCTGATGGTATAAAAGAAGTCAAAAGACGGAGGTTACTCCGTCTTTGTTTGCGCAATTTTTATTTTTTTATTTATAAATCCGCCAATCATTTTGCCAACCGCGGCTAATTTTTCCGCGAGCAATCCATACTTGTGTTCGTCAATCGCTTTTATCTCCCAGAGAGTTGTGACAAAATCTTTTAACACGCAAAGTTTTTTGTCCATTTCCGCCAGTTGGATAATTTTTTCTTCTGGTTTGGCGAATTTGGCCAACAGAGCTATTTCTAAAATGTCTGTAAATAAATTGTCAATTTTCATCGCTAGTGTGTAACGGATATGGCGTGGTATTTTGTTCAAAAATCCGCACCAAATTTTGTAACACGATTTTGTTTCAAACAAAATAGAGAATTTTTTATCAGCCAAACGGGGGGGGGGGCTTAATAGTTCCAAAACTATTGTTATGAAGATCCAATTGTTGCATACTTACAATGACATTATTAAATTAGAAAATTTATTATTGGCGTGGGAAGATTTTATCGCGGACAAGAAAAACAAAAAAGATGTACAATTGTTTTCTCGCTACCTGATGGATAACATTGTATCACTTCACCAAGATTTAGCAAATCGCACTTACAAACACGGCGGTTACGAAAGTTTTTACGTCAATGACCCAAAACGCCGGCACATTCACAAGGCCTCTGTCCACGACCGTCTTCTACACCATGCTATTTACAGAATATTGTACCCATTTTTTGACAGAACATTCATTGGCGACTCTTACTCTTGCCGTCAAGATAAAGGCACTCACAAAGCTATTAATCACTTTCGTTCTCTCACTTACAAAGTTAGTCAAAATCACACTCGTACCTGCTGGATACTAAAATGCGATATTAGAAAGTTTTTTGATAGTATTGACCATTGTATTCTTAAAAATATACTTAAACAATATATTCCGGACAATGGCATCATTTTACTGTTGGAGGAGGTGATCGGAAGTTACTCAAACAAAGGCAATCATCCGTCATTGCGAGGAGGAGCTCGCGCGACGACGAAGCAATCTGTATCGTTGGACAATGAGATTGTGGAGCTTGTCCCGATTGGAGACGAGGGATCTCGGCTTCCTCGCAATGACGGAGTTGGCCTGCCACTCGGCAACTTGACATCTCAATTATTTGCCAATATTTACTTAAACAAAGCTGTCGCTCGTACTCCATCCAAACAAACTTTTTATTAAAACTATTGCTTCTGGCATGGATTTTCTTGGTTGGGTATTATTTAACGACCATCGTGTTTTGCGTACAAAAACAAAAAAGAGGATGTTCGCGAGAATAGGAATGCATCCGACTGAAGGAACCTTGCGTTCTTATTTGGGGCTAGTGAAGCATGGAAATTGTTTCGCGTTAAAACAGGATATTTTAGTATATACTTGAAACCCGTTTTTCCATATGATATATTATATTCACTATGAATAAGATAAAAACCAACGCGTTAGTACTTCAGGCCGGCGGGCCGACAGCGGTGATAAACCAGACTTTGGTTGGCATTGTGCTTGAAGCCAGAAAATATCTGACCTGCAAAATTTATGGCTCCAGGCACGGGATTGCCGGTGTCGTAAAACAGGATTTTGTGGATTTAACCGATTATCCGGCAGATAAGTTGGAACTCATTGCAAGAACACCCGGTTCCGCGCTCGGTTCCACGCGCGATAGAGCGGATGACGAGTATTGCAAAAAAATGTTCGCGATTTTAAAAATGCATAGTATCAAGTTTTTGTTTTTTATTGGCGGTAACGACGGAGCGTCAAATTGCGGAATTATTAACGCGGCCGCGAAAGCGGACAACTACGAGTTGCGTGTCATCCATGTTCCAAAAACAATTGATAATGATTTGCTGGAAACCGACCATTGCCCCGGTTTTGGTTCAGCCGCGAAATTCGTCGCGAGCGCGTTCGCGGGCGTGAATTTGGATAACGCGTCATTGCCCGGCGTGTATATTGGCGTGGTAATGGGCAGGCATGCCGGATTTTTAACCGCTTCCTCAATTTTGGCAAAAAAATATCCTGATGATGGACCGCATTTGATTTATTTGCCGGAAAAGCCGTTTAATATTATTCGTTTTGTTGAAGATGTAAAAAATGTTTATAAAAAGTACGGACGTTGTGTGGTTGCTGTTTCAGAAGGTGTGGCTGATGAAGATGGTGTGCCGATTGCTATCAAACTTTCCAAACAAATTGAGCGCGACGCGCACGGCAATGTGCAATTGTCAGGCAGTGGAATGTTGGGAGATTTGTTGGCGGATGAAATCAAAGCTAAAGCGGAGATTAAACGAGTCAGAGCGGACACACTTGGATATTTACAACGTTCATTTTTGGGTTGTGTCAGTGAAACCGATGCCAAAGAAGCGCGCGAAGTTGGCGCTCAAGCCGTTCGTTTTGCCATGAGCGGAGATGTTGATGGTTCGGTTGTTATGAGACGGGCTGGAGATTATAAAATAAGCTATGAATTGGTTGAGTTGTCGCGCGTTGCCGGAGGAACAACAACGATGGCGGATGAGTTTATTGAAGGCGCAAATGGCGTAACTCAAAAGTTTGTGGATTATATTAGGCCGTTGGTGGGGGAATTGCCGGCCGTCTGCCGCCTTTAGTTGTCATCAAGAGTATCTATAAATTAAGTAATTAATTTTATGAGTGAATTAAATAAAATTGCTAAACAAATGGTTGCTGAAAAGAAAGGTATTTTAGCAGCCGACGAAAGCACGCCAACAATTGGCAAGCGATTGGCAAAAATTAATATAGAAAACACGGAAGACAATCGCAAAGCGTATCGCGAACTGCTTTTTACCGCTCCAAACATTGGCGAATACATCAGCGGAGTAATATTATATGATGAAACCATTCGCCAGCGCGCGAGCGATGGCCATACTTTTGTGACAGTTTTAGAAAAACAAGGTGTATTGCCGGGGATTAAAGTTGACGAGGGCACGGAAGCCGTGGCTGACTCACCTGATGAAGTTGTTACCAAGGGTTTAGAAGGATTACTGGAAAGACTACCGGAATATGCAAACATGGGCGCGAAGTTTTGCAAATGGCGCGCGTTAATAAAAATCGGCGCGGGTATTCCAACTGACAAATGCATTCAAATTAATGCTGAACGGTTGGCGAAATACGCGAAATTATGCCAGCAAAACAATTTAGCGCCGATTGTGGAGCCGGAGGTCTTGATGGATGGAGATCATACAATTGAAAAATGTTTTGAAGTAACAAAAAAAGTTTTATTAACAGTTTTTGTTGAATTAAAAAAAGTCGGCGTGGCGTTTGATGGCATGATTTTAAAGCCAAACATGATAATTTCCGGTTCAGAGTGCGCGAAACAAGCCAGCGCTAAAGAAGTGGCGGAGATGACGGTTAAATGTTTGAGAGAAACCGTGCCGGCCGAAGTTCCCGGAATTGCCTTTTTGTCCGGCGGGCAGAGCGAGGAGTTTGCTTGCGAAACTTTGAATGAAATTAATAAATTGTCAGCCGGTTGTCCGTGGCAATTGTCGTTTTCTTATGGACGGGCGTTGCAGGCGTCAGCTCTTAAAGCTTGGGGCGGGAAGAGCGAGAATGTGAAAGTTGGGCAAGAGGCGTTTTTGAAACAGGCGAAGTTGGTGAGTTTAGCGCGAGACGGAAAGTTATGAACCCAATCGCGCAAAAGTATTATGACAAAAGCGAGGGAGTGGTGAATTTGTCCTGGCAAGATGTGGAACAGGATGTTTTGCGTATCATTGACAGGATGAGGGAAGATAATTTTGAGCCGGATGTGATTATTTCCATCGCTCGCTCCGGTTTGATACCAGCGTCTATGATCGCTTATGTTTTGGGCAATAAACAGCTTTATGTGATTAAAGTTGATTTTTCCAAAACACAAAAAAATGGCAAAGACCAGGAGCTGAATGAGCGACCAACGATTACTCAAGAATTAACAAAAGATATTCAAGGTTTGAAAGTTTTAGTGGTTGATGAAATGGTGGTTTCCGGCTCGACTTTAAAATTAGTTGACGCTTATATGGGTATTAAAAATCCGGCCGAAGTAAAATACGCGGTTTTATACAAACAGCCTTGGGCAGAATTTACCCCTGATTATTTTGGCCGCGAAATTAAAGAATGGCCGTTGTATCCGTGGAAGGAATTGAAAAATAATGTGTTGGATCCGAGGGCGGCGGCGGGGCGTAAGGCGTAGGGTGTAGGACATAGGACAAAAGTCCCGTAGGGACGACCAATCGTTAGGCAAGCGGTGTTCCCTCTCCTCGTAAGAGGAGAGGGCGAGGGAGAGGTCTCGTCGGCGTAGGAGGATTAACTATGGAAAATAAATTAGATGTTTTTAGACAAAGAGAATTTCGTCGTGGATTAAGACATGACCAAACAAAAGCCGAAAGATTTTTGTGGATCGGATTGCGAAATAATAGAACGGGCTATAAATTTTATAGACAATTTAGCATCTTAAATTGCCTGCACAATGTACATAACATTCGTGAAAGTCCCGTCAGGGACGCTAGATAATAGCCAGGCACTTTAGTGCCTGGGATAAATCACCGTTTAAAATTCAGTCCCGTAGGGACGACACAAGCACATGTCTAACACCTATTCCAACTTATTATTTCATGCAATTTTCAGTACCAAAGAAAGAGTAAAATTATTGTCTAAAGAATTACGAAATCGTCTTTTTCCATACATATCCGGCATTGCCAATAAAAATAATTTTAAAATATTAACTAGCGGAGGCGCTGGTGATCATGTCCACATTTTATTATCATTAAAACCAGATCTGTCTGTGTCAAAGGCGGTCCAACTATTAAAAGGAAATTCGTCAAAATGGATACACGATAATTTTACGGATTTAAATATATTTTCTTGGCAAAACGGTTACGGGGTTTTTACAGTCAGCAGATCGCAAGCCGACATTGTTGAAAATTATATTGCCAATCAAGAAGAACACCACAAAAAGATGAGTTTTGAAGAAGAATACATTGAATTATTAAAAAGAAATTAAGATTGGTTTTGATCCAAAATATTTGTTTTGAATACGGTGTCGTCCCTACGGGACTTATGATGTTACAACGTGATTCTTCCAGGCACTAAAGTGCCTGGCTATTATCTGGCGTCCCTAACGGGACTTTTTTTATTTGGCAAGCTTGACAACAATGTATCGGTGTGGTTAGATTAAAGCATCTTCTTTCAATGCCCTCCATGTTGGCGGGCAAAGAGGAAGCGACCGTGCATAGCGGTCGTAGGTGTTCTTTCACTATAGGAGTGTGCCATGAACACTGGTCAGGAAGCCGTGGAGAGCGGCAACGAGCGTTCGTTTGTGAGGTTCTTGAAACTTCTCGGGCAGATTCTGATCTGGGTCGCGGACGGCAAGCGGAGCCTGCCGGACATGTTGCGGATGTTGCAACTTGTCAACGATGACCCCAACTTCCTGGCGACGCTGGACCGTTCGGAGCAGCAGGCCTCGGCCAACACTGATACTCCGGCCGACGGCTGGGTGATTGAGTGGCAGAGGTTCTACAAGCAGGTTTTCGGAATTACCGTTGACCTACCCAAAGTTTCAATCCCGGACGATCCTGGCGGGTTCGGTTTGGTGGTGTTCGTCATCAAGGAGATGATCTACAACCGCGTGTGGGCCAAGTGCTCTGATCTGCTCAAGGTCTCTTCATGGTACGGTGATGATTTTGACAGCCTCATCGACAAAGAGAAAGAGGAACGGAAAGCAGACAACGGTCCGTACGCGGTCCGCTTCCGCAACCGCATTGAAGCGGATGAGGAGAACAAGAATCTCTCGGCCAACAAACTCACCAAGCGCGGTGGAGAGCATATCACCCTGCTTGAGCAGCTCTTGCTCAGCCTCTTCATCTGGTGGCGGACTAAAGGGTTCCATCTGGACATGCATAGCTGGACGCTCTGCGCTGGTTCGCGCGGCAGCGCTGGCAGCGTTCCTTGCGTCAGCTGGTACAGCGATCAGCTTCAGGTCAGCTTCTACCATCCTGGCAATGCCAACGATAACATCCGCTCTCGCTCCGCAGTCTAACCCTTCTTTCTTCCGCTCTTTAACCCTTTCGTCAATTTCGTCTTTCGTTCATTCTCACCTTCGCCCCGACACTCCTCGGGGCTTCACTATTTTTGTCCACATACTCTGTTGCCTGAAATTTGACAGTTTTTATATTGTTTGGTATGCTTAAATGAGCAAAGATATGAGTATAGAGCTTTTGAGAAAAATAGGATTTTCTGACAAAACCACGCAGGTTTATTTGGCATTGTTGCGTCTGGGGCCGAATTCAGTGCGGAAATTAGCGGAATTTTGCGATTTGAACCGTGGCACCACCTATGATTCTCTACGCTGGTTGCAAGAGCATGGATTGGTTAGTTTTTATAAAAAAGACACCAAGCAGTGTTTTATGGCTGAAGATCCTGTTAAATTACAGCATTTGGTTCGTTCAAAAAAAGAAGAATTGGAGCAGGTGGATAGTAAATTAGACAAAGCCGTGTTAGAATTACAAGCGGTTTATAACCGCGGTGGCGAGAGACCGGTGGCGCGGTATTATGAAAAGGATGAGTTAAACCGGATTTTGGAAGATGTTTTAACAACCTGCGAAGAAGATGAAGAAAAAATGTACCGCATTTATTCGGCGGAAGGGGTAAAAAAATATCTGTATGGAAACTTTCCGACATTTTCCGATGTTAGAATAGCGAAAGGAATCGCGGTTAAGGCGATTTCTTTGGGCGGGGAGGGCGAATTGCGCGGGCTGGATGAAAGAAAATGGTTGGTGATCGGGCTTGATAAGCAAAATAGGCAGAGTAAGCAAGATAAGCACATTGGTGAGACTTACATTATTATTTATCCGGGCAAGACAGCGTATATTTCATTGAATGCGAAGAGCGAGCCGATTGGCGTGGTGATAGAAAATTACGGCGTGTTTGAAACACAGAAAATAATTTTTGATAATTTGTGGGATAAATTATAATGATTCGGATAATCCTGATAATCCAGATTTACGGATAACGCGTCGTATCTGTCAATCTGGATTATCCGTATATCTGGATTATTAAAAGTGTTATGAAGTTTGATTATTCGTTTTTAGATTTGGATTATACAATTTTTGACACGCGCAAATTCGGCGATGACATTTGGGCGATTTTTTCTTCGCGCGGAATAAGTAGAATTGATTATGAGGAAACTTATCGCGAGTCTTTGTGCACTGTAAGCAAAGAAGAGTTTGATTATAATTTTCAGGAGCACGTTGATTTTTTGCGTGCGCGGGGCTGTAAATTGGGGCAGGAAGTTGTCCGGGAATTGAATAATCTGGTGAATAATGATTATTTATTTCCGGACAGCATGGATTTTATAAAATTCTTAAAAGAAGTTTCCGAGAAAGTAATTTTGTTGACCGCCGGGGATTTCAAATTTCAAGAAGAAAAAATCAAACATTGCGGGATGGCGGAATTATTTGACGAGATAGTGATACTGAAAGGCCATAAGAACGAGTATCTGCGGCCATTTGTGGAGAAGAATTATAAAATTTTGTTTGTTAATGACAGCTGGCGAGAAAATATTGCGTTGCGAAAAAAGTTTGACAGCCTGTTTATGGTTGGCGTGGACGGACCGCACGGCCGCAAGAGCAACGACGGAGAAGTAAAAAATCTAATTTATTTGCCATCGTTGACCGCTATAAAAAATTATGTCATTGGACTTAAATAACATAGGTGTAGTGGTGTTGGCAGCGGGCAGGGGAAGCAGATTAAACTGCGCGGACGCGCCAAAAGTGATGCTGAAAATCGGCGGACGGCCGATAGTGAGTTATATTATTGACGCGTTAAAACAAGCTGGATTCAGCCAAAAACAAATTTGTTTAGTCGTTGGTTTTCAAAAAGAGCAAGTGCAAGAACATTTTGGCGACAACGTCAGTTACGCGACTCAAGAAGAACAAAAGGGCACGGCGCACGCGGCTTATGTCGGGATGAGGTCGTTGCCGCCGGAAATAAAACAGGTGTTGGTGATTGGCGGCGATGACAGTGCGTTTTATACTAGTGAAACGATTTTGGATTTTATCAATGCCCATCGCGAGGCAGAGGCGAGGCTGTCTCTTTTGTCAGCCGAACTGGAAAATCCGGGCTTGGTCGGCAAGATTGTGCGTTATTCGGACAAGTCTATCGCGATTATTGAAAAAGAATATTGGACAGATTTGGAAAAAAACACGAAGGAGGTTAGCACCGGGACATTTTGTTTTGACTGCGAATGGTTTGAGGAAATGTTTCCAACCATGCCGCCTTTGCGTAAATTAGGCGAATACGGATTGCCGACAGCGCTGGCCATCGCCCGCGGACAAGGTGTAAAATACCAAGTGATTAAATTAAAAAATCCGAATGAGTGGTTTGGGATAAATACGGCGGAAGAATTGAGAGTGGCGGATGAAAAAAAACGCCAATAAATCCCTCCCCCTTCACTAGGGGGAGGTCAGGGAGGGGGTCTCGCTCGCCAACCGCGACGAGACCTCACCCAACCCTCTCCTAATGAGGAGAGGGCATAAAATGATTGTATGAAAGAAAAACAATTTTTAACAGGCGCAGAAGTGGTGGTTAAAGCCTGTATTGACGCTGGCGCGAAGATGATGTTTGGTTATCCGATAACGCCTGGGACCGAGATATTGTCGCACTGGATTAGAGAAGCGCAGACAGACAAAAGTTTGAAATATTTACAAACCGAAGATGAAATCGCCGCTGGTTTTTGCGTCTGCGGGGCGGTTTTGGCCGGAGAAAAGGCGTTTACCGCCACCGCCGGGCCAGGCACGGTCTTGATGCAGGACGCTTTGAGCATGGCCGATGGCATGCGTTTGCCGGTAGTGGTGATTGTTGTTCAGCGCGGCGGTCCATCGTCCGGCACGGTTATTTATTCACAGCAGGAAGTTAATCTGGCGATTCATGGCGGTAATGGCGAGGGTTTGCGGCTGGTTTATTCACCGAGCAACTTGTCGGAGCTTTACGAATATACGCGGTTGGCTTTTAATAACGCGTGGAAATATAATTTTCCAACCGTAGTTTTGTCAGACGGATTTTTAATGAAAACCAGGCAGTTGGTAGATTTGGATTTTAAAATTAAGAATTTTTCAGCAGAGCCGATTATTTCAGAAAATACGCAAAAAAATATCAGGAATATTTATACGTTTGAAGAAGAATTGGGGGAGAAGCTGGCGCAGGACAAAAAAGATTTTGAAAAGATGGGAAGCGAAGTCATAAAGTCCGAAGTGTTTTGCGGTAGAGGACAGGTCGCGACCTGTCCGTACTTTGACGAATTGATTATCGCGCATGGGATTGTGGCCGGGGCGGCGAAAGAGGCGGTTGACGAGTTGCAGAAGGCTGGAAAGAAAGTCGGTTTGTTTCGCCCGATTACATTGAGCCCATTTCCGAAAGATGAATTGAATAAACTTGCCAAATCAGTCAAAAAAATATTTATTGTTGAATCCAGCATGGGGCAGTTGAGAGATTTGGTGAAACAGAATCTGGATGCGGCGATTGAGGTTGACGGATTGTACAAGCCGGCGGAGGGGATTGAAGCGGAGGAAGTTGTTAAATTGTTTGAATAATTTTAATAATCCAGATATTCCGGATAATTCAGATAAACAAATACGAAATGTTGTTTATCCGTAAATTTGGATTATCAGGATTATCCGAATCATTATAAATGTTGTATGTCTAAAGAAGCGAAATTTTGTCCAGGTTGCGGGTATCCGGTGGTACTGCGGTTTTTGCATGCTATTTTGAAGGAAAAAAAATTGGAGAAAAAAACCGCGTTGGGTTTGGACATTGGCTGTTCGCTTTTGGCTTGGGATTTGTTGCCGATTAACACTTTTCAAACTCATCACGGCCGCGTGGTGCCGACAATGGTCGGTTTCAATCGCGCTAAACCGGATTTGCTCTCTGTCGCCTTGGTTGGCGATGGTGGCGCTTACGCAATCGGTTTGCAGAGTTTGCTGTGGGCGGCTATGCGCAATGATCCAGTTTTGGTGATTGTCGTCAATAACACGGTTTACGCGATGACCGGTGGGCAAATGGCGCCGACAACGATGGTTGAACAAAAAACAGACACCTCTCCGGTTGGCAATGACCAGCCGCCGGTGCTGGGGCCGGAATTGATTCGCGGCTTGTCTCCGAAAGCATATTTAGCCCGCGCCGCGGTTAATGATGTTAAACAACTAAACGAATATTTAAACAAGGCGATTGAGGCATGCCAGCGCGGCAATTTCGCGCTCGTTGAAGTACTATCATTTTGCCCCACTAACTGGCGGACTAAGG
>MFQN01000005.1:3472-4950 GCA_001783065.1 Candidatus Magasanikbacteria bacterium RIFCSPLOWO2_12_FULL_43_12 | reverse complement strand
CATTTTGACCATCTTTTTTAAAAAAAGAAGATAAAAATGAGAGAACTTACTTTTCCAATTAACGCCAAAACGCTGCTAGACCTTGAAAAAACGGCCTATTTTTTAGACGTTTCCGCAGCCACGGTTAGAAATTGGGTAAAATGCGGTTATTTGCAAACGCAAGACGAAAGTAAAAAGTATTTTTTTTATTTATCCGAGATAGAAAACATAAAAAACAGCATTGTGAACGGCGGGCTCAATAAGTTAAACGGGCGAGCAAACAAATCAAAGAGGGAACGAACTTTTGCCCCAGACGAGTACTTAAAAGACGGCGCCAAGATTGATGATTTAACCAAAATCATAGATTTCGTCGTGGAAAACAAGATTAATGTTTCCGCTTCGCTTTTTTTATTAAGTCTGAATTTACTTAAAAAAGAAAAAGTAATTTTAAACCTCAGTATTCAAAATTTAATTGACGGTCAAAACCTCGCCCTTGTTAACAAACAAGTTGGAGAAGAGGTAAAATCTTGGTTGTCTGAAACAAAAATCAAACTAAAACCAAATTACGATTTTTTGCTAAACTGCTCTCTGCCGGACCAACGGGACATTTTAGGCTTTATCTACCAATCATTATTGCTTGAAGGCAAAAAATCTCAAAACGGTTCATATTACACGCCCGAAATTATTGTCGACGGGATAGCCAAAGAGTACATAAAAAAAGATTCAAAGGTTCTCGATCCGTGCTGCGGAACAGGACAATTTTTATTGGCGTTTGCGGACATAATTGAAAACCCAAAAAATATTTACGGAGTTGACATTGACGAAACAGCAGTCAGAATTGCGAGATTGAACATATTAAGAAAATATAAAAATCAAAATTTTGTTCCTAATATCGTCTGTAAAAATACTCTTTTTGAAATTGGAAATTTCGATTTATTCAGTTCAAACGATGAAAATATCCGCGATTTTGATGTCATTGCTACAAATCCGCCGTGGGGCGTTCATTTCTCAAAAACAGACATTGAGCGGCTAAAAAAATCTTTCCCTGAAATAAGGTCTTTTGAATCGTTTTCTTATTTTCTGAAAAAAAGCGTTGATTTGCTGCGCAATAACGGAATAATTTCTTTTATTTTGCCGGAATCAATCTTAAATGTAAAAACTCATAAAGATATACGGGAGGTAATTTTAAAAAATACTCGCATTAAAAAAGTTTCCTATCTAAACCGCGTTTTTAAAAATGTTTTTACGCCCGTAATTAAACTAGACTTGGAAAAAAACAAAAAAGAGGCCGGCTGGGTAGAAATTTCAAAAGAAAACAAAAACTATGTCGCCGAACAAGCCAAATGGAAAAACAACCGCGATTTTATTTTTGACATACACGCAAGCGGCTTTGATACGGATATAATTGATAAAATTTACAGCGTCCGCCATACGACATTATTGGGAAAAGCAGACTGGGCGCTGGGTATAGTTACGGGAAATAATAAAACATACATTGC
>MFQN01000005.1:2155-3446 GCA_001783065.1 Candidatus Magasanikbacteria bacterium RIFCSPLOWO2_12_FULL_43_12 | reverse complement strand
TTGAAGAAATTTACAAAGGCAAAGATGTTGAAAAATTTGTTCTGAGAAAACCCTCTAATTACATTAATTTTACGCCGGAAAAATTTCAGCAGGTTGCCCCCATAGAAAAATATCGCGCCAAAGAAAAACTGATCTACAGGTTTATTTCCAAAAATTTGATTTTTGCCCATGATGACAAGCAAAAACTGACGCTGAACAGCGCCAACGCGGTAATCCCCAAAATCCCAAATTATCCGATAAAAGCCGTTGCTGCTTTGTTCAATTCTTCCGTTTGTCAATTCATATTTCAGAAAAAGTTCTCGAGCATAAAAGTGCTGCGAAGCCATATTGAGCAAATGCCTTTGCCGCTTTGGAGCGAAAAAAATCTTAACGACATCGTGGAATTAGCCGATGACATCATAAAAAATAAAACAAACTTCGAGAAATTAGACAATTATATTATGGAGAAATACGCGCTTTCGCCAAAAGAGATAAGCTACATTAAAAATTTTATATGTATCTCTACATCTTCGAAATTTCCGCGCCGCGAGGATTTGGCGAACAATGGGCGCAGGGACATCTTAAAGAACTTGCCCCCGAACTTATTAAACCAACAAAAAAACTGGATAAAAGTTACTCGGGCGAATACGATTTTCTTCATCAAATGCCGAGCAAAAAAATGATTAAAATAGAAGTTAAAGCATCCCGTGCTGTTGATTTTAACAGCCAAGAACCTTTATATGTAAAAGCTCTTGCCTGGGAATCAAAACTGTCTTTTGACATGAATTTTCAACAGGTGAAACCGAAATGCTGTGACGTTTTTGTTTGGATTGGAGTTTGGCGAAACACGATTAAATATTGGGTTTTATCCTCAAAAGAAGTGGAGAAAAACAAATATTATTCAAAAGGGCAACACCGCGGCAATACCGGTGAAGGCCAACTTCATCTGAAAGATGATAACATCGGAGAATTTGTAAAATACGAATCTAAACCTAAAGAATTGCTAGAAAAGATTATTGCAGCTTATAATAAACAACCTAAAAAACGATAATGAAAATAACCATCCCCAATCCCGCCACCCACTCCCGCAACCTCCTGCGCCGAGCCGGGTATGCTTTGCATCAAGGCCGGGACGGCGAAATTTCGTTTGTAAGGCGCTTGGCTGGCTATGATTACCCCCGTTTCCATGTTTATGTCAACCGCGAGGAACCGGGAGAACTGATTGAAATTACTTTGCATCTGGACGAAAAAAAGCCATCTTATGAGGGCTATACCGCGCATTCGGGAGAGTATGAGGGAGAGATTATTGAGC
>MFQN01000005.1:0-2120 GCA_001783065.1 Candidatus Magasanikbacteria bacterium RIFCSPLOWO2_12_FULL_43_12 | reverse complement strand
AAAATTGAAAAAGGGCTTTATAAAAAATAAAAATTATTCAAATTTTCTCTTTTGCGAAACCAGATACACAGTGTTAGACGATGTTTTGCCGATTTTATAAGTCGGTCTTTTTTTATTAGTTTTCAATACCCCGCCCGCTTGCGGCGGGGTCCGGGGCGGGATATGATGCCGGGAGTATGGAACTTGGAAAAACTTCATCCTGCGTCTATAAAATACGCTACCACATCGTCATCATCGTCAAATACCGGAAAGCGCTGTTAAACCCTGGCGTGGAACAGTGCATTAGAGAGACAATCACGGGCATCGCCGAACGCTATGAATTTGTCTTTGATGAACTTGGTTTTGACCAGAATCACGTCCACATCTTCTGCGGGGCCAAACCAACCATAGCGCCGATGAGCATTGTTGCCATCGTCAAGTCAATCACCGCCCGGCAAGTCTTCAAAACGTTCCCAAAGCTGAAACGAGAAGAACTGTGGGGCGGCGAGTTCTGGAGCGATGGCAAGTACATCGGAACCGTTGGCGAACAACAGACAGAGGACATAGTCAAACGCTACATTCAGAATCAAAGCCTGGACAAAAAGGAGGTAAACAGACGCACCAGCCAACTCCGTCTTTTCAAACTTTAATCAACGCCACAGCGGAGCCGCAACAGATACCCCGTCCGCTTGCGGCGGGGTTCTTCATTTGGCATTTGAGCTTTGAAATTTGACATTTCTGTGCACGTCCTGTGCACTCAATGTGAATTCCTATTCTGACAAAATCAGGCTAAAATGGACTCATGCCCACGACTAATGCCATTGCCAAACTCCCGCCCCAGAACATTGACGCTGAACAGTCTGTTTTAGGGTCTTTATTGCTGGATCAGAACGCGATTGTTAAAATCGCGGACACCATCGCGCCAGAGGATTTTTATAAAGACATACACCAGCTCATTTACCAGGCCATGCTTGATTTGTTTGAAAAGCGCGAGCCCATTGACATCTTGAGCCTCGCGAACCGTTTGGCCGAAAGGCAGCAGTTGGAACTTGTCGGCGGGCGGACTTATTTGGCTGATTTGACCACCACCGTGCCCTCGGCCAGCAACGTTGTTTCTTATGCCTCAATTGTGCAGAAAAAAGCCACTCTTCGGCGACTCTTGTACGCTTCGCAGGAAATTACCCAGATGGGCTGGGATGAAAACGAGGACGTGGACGTAGTGCTGGATAAGGCCGAGCAGAAACTTTTTGGCATTTCGCAAAAATTTCTAAAACAGAATTTTATCAGCATCCGCTCGGTGCTCTCGGCCACTTTTGAGCGCATTGATAAACTGCACAAAGGCGATGGCCGGCTGCGGGGCGTGGCCACCGGGTTCGTGGATTTGGACAATATTCTTTCCGGCTTGCAGAACTCGGATTTAATCGTAATCGCGGCCCGGCCCTCGGTGGGTAAAACCACCCTGGCTTTGGACATAGCCCGGCACATCGCAGTGGTGGAAAAAAAGCCGGTTGGCATTTTTAGCTTGGAAATGTCCAAGGAACAGCTGGTGGACCGGCTCTTGTGCACCCAGGCCGGAGTGGAGCTCTGGCGCATGCGCACTGGCAAGCTTTCAAGCGACCCTAGCCATGACGATTTTCCGCGCATCGGACATGCCATGGGTGAACTCTCGGAAGCCCCGATTTTCATTGATGATTCAGCCACGGCCAATATCATGGAAATCCGCTCCAAAGCCCGGCGGCTGCACCTGGAATTCGGTTTGCAATGCCTGGTGGTTGATTATTTGCAGCTCATGGAAGGCCGGAACATGGAAAACCGGGTGCAGGAAGTGGCCGAAATTACCCGGGCCTTAAAATCAATCGCCCGGGAGCTGGACATTCCGGTGATTGCCATTTCCCAGCTCTCGCGGGCCGTGGAAATGCAGAAGCCGGCCATCCCCCGCCTGGCGCATTTGCGCGAGTCCGGCTCCATTGAACAAGACGCGGACGTGGTTATTTTCATTTACCGCAAAGCGGCTGACAAAAGCTACCAGTTGGACGATATTCCCGAGCACGAGCGCCATATCGCTGAATTGCACATTGCCAAGCACCGCAACGGGCCCACCGGCATGGTCAAGTTGTTTTTTAATGAAAATTTAGTCAGTT
>MFQN01000004.1 GCA_001783065.1 Candidatus Magasanikbacteria bacterium RIFCSPLOWO2_12_FULL_43_12 | reverse complement strand
ATTTTTCCATTGTCTCATTAACCGAATCTCCCACTGCCACTTTATTTTCCAACATCAACTTTCTGTTCCCAAATAAAATTTTAATATTTGAATTTTGAATTTGTTTGGAAATTGAAAATTGAAAATTGAAAATTTCGCCAATAACCCCATGCCCCGGCACTGCCGCAAAATTCTCCACCTCCAACAACTCTATCTTTTCCTCTCTTGCTTTTTTCACAATCGCCTCTGCCAAGGGATGTTCTGATTTATTCTCCACCGACGCCGCTATCCGCAACAACTCCTCTTGATTCCTGATTCCTGATTCCTGATTCAACACAACGTCCGTCACTACCGGCTCACCTTTCGTCAATGTCCCGGTCTTATCAAACACCACAATTTTAATCTTGCCGGCAATTTCTAACGCCTCTCCGCCTTTAATTAAAATCCCATTCTCCGCGCCCTTGCCGGTGCCGACCATAATCGCCGTCGGCGTCGCGAGTCCTAGCGCGCAAGGACAAGCAATAACCAAAACCGCGGTAAATGCCAATAGCGCGGTAACAAAAGGCGCGCTGATTAAAAAATACCAAACCACGAAAGTAATTAAAGCCAAAGCCACCACTGCTGGCACAAAATAACCGGAAATCATGTCCGCGTATTTTTGAATCGGCGCTTTAGTGCCTTGGGCGTTTTCCACGAACTTAACAATCTGCGCCAATAATGTATCTTTGCCGACTTTTGTGGCTTTGAATTTGAAACTGCCGGTCTTATTGATTGTCGCGCCAACCACTTTGTCACCGGCTTTTTTCTCCACCGGAATGCTTTCGCCGGTCACCATTGATTCATCCACGCTGGAATAACCATCAACCACTTCGCCGTCAACCGGAATCTTTTCCCCCGGACGCACCACAATAATATCACCAACAACCACTTCTTTAATTAACACTTCCATCTCTTTACCATCTCTGATAATACGCGCCGATTTCGCCTGCAAGCCCAAGAGTTTTTTAATCGCTTCGCTGGCTTTGCCCTTTACTCTCGCTTCCAGCCATTTGCCAAGCACGACAAAAGTGATCAGTAAAGCCGCGGTTTCGTAAAATACCTGGCCTTCAATTAAAAATGTGGTTGCTAAACTGTAAAAAAACGCGGCGCTGGTGCCAATGGCGATTAAAGTGTCCATGTTGGCGGTCTTGTTTCTCCCGGCGTAATACATGCCGATGTAAAACCTGGCGCCGATATAAAACTGGACAATGCCGGCCAAAACTGTTTGAATCAATTTGCTCTGATAAGATTCGTCGCGCAAAATCATGCTCAAAATCGCGACCGGAATTGTTAAAACCAAACTGAAAATAAATTGCCCGCGCTCTTTTTTTATCGCGGCTTCATGCTCCGCCTGATGCCGGTCGGTGTCCTCGTCTGACACCAATGTTGCGCCATAACCGGCCGCCTGCACGGTTTTGATAATCTTTTCGTTGTCGCACGAATCACAATCATACTCCACGGTCGCTTTTTCCGTAGCCGAATTCACTTGCGCGCTTTTCACGCCTGACAACTTATTTAATTTGCTCTCTATCATCAGGGCGCAACTGGCGCAATGCATGCCAGTGATGCTAAACTGCTGTTTGTTAAACATAGACATTAAAATATAAGGCAAAAAATAATTATTTAACCACCAATCTCCCTTGATACATCCCCATATCGCAAGTAAATTTGTACTCGCCTTTCTGCGGAGTAAATTCCACCGCCACTGCCTGGCCGCGCGGCAGGTCTTTGCGGATATTCAACGCGTCAAATACCACAAAGCGCGAACATTCGGTATCTTCTTCCCGTAAAAAATTTATCCGCACCGGCTGGCCGGCTTTGGCTTTAATCACGCTCGGCGAATAAACTCCTTTTACTTTTATATCAAACTCCTGCGCTCCGCCGGTTTCTTTGGCGCTAACACCGGTTTGTTTTTTGGTCCAATACAGCCAGGCCGCGAACAAACCGATGATTAATAAAATTAAAATAACGCCGATGATTTGCATATAATCTAATTAGTGTTTAATGGCTTTGGCGATAAAAAATGTGTCAAAATTTAAATTTTCTATTTCTAAATTGCCAAATACGACTTTAATTTTTTCTGGAATATTTTTGCTCGGATCCCATGCCGCGAAACGCGAATAAATTAACTTCACTAAAGGATTCAAAAAACTAAAAAATCCATTAAACAAACGCGCGTCGCACACCACCAATACTCCGCCGGACTTGAGCGCGTCATAACACTTTTGCACTGCCCTTTCCCAGCCCGGAATGGCGCTAATTCCCAAAACGCTGATAACAGCGTCAAAATTACCCTCTCCAACACCCAACTCCGCCGCGTCGCCCTGAATCAATTTAATATTATCCCAATTTTTCTTTTGGCACAACTTCTTCGCCGCGTCAAGCATCTCTTGGCTGTAATCAAAACCGATTAATCTCCCTTCTTTGCCAATCGCTTTTCTTATAAAAGAAAAGTTCCGCCCCGAACCGCAAGCCACTTCCAGCACCTTATCGCCCGAACGCAAATTTAATTGCTTGACTGTCCGGCCACGGATAAACTTCGGCCGGCCCATAAAAGTAAAATAATCCTGCCAAACATAAAACAAGGGAAATCTACCCCAAAAAGAATATACTTTTTTGACTCTGTCTATTTGTGTTCGCATTCTACTCCGCTTTTAAAACAACACCCAACCAAAAACCAAACTCCGAGCCCGATATAAGCGTAAATATAGCTCTGAACCAAACCGAGAATAAAGCTAACAAAGTTCATGCCGCTAAACCTAAAAAAGGTCATTTGGAACAATTTGACGCGCAGTTCCGCGTCTACTGGACGGATGTAATGAAATACGAAACAAAGAGCGAATAAAATCGCCAAAAACAGCCCGATACGGTTGGCGCAACGCCAATAATTGCATTTTACAGTTTCCATATTTGTCACCCCCCTTTCTGTAATTATATAGACTAAACCAAGTCCTTCTTTATCTTACCAAACTCTTCTTTTGTGATTTCTCCCTTCGCGTAACGTTCTTTAAGAATATCCAACGCGGACTTGTTGCCGGAACCGCGATTCTGTTCCGTGAACCACTTGACCAAAACCACGACGCCGGCAATGATTAGAACCCAAAATAAAATCATAAAAATCCAGCCAAAAAACATCGTCCCCCAGCCAAAATTGCTCCCCCAAAAATAACCCATCATATTCCACCTCCTTTTTTGTTTAAGTCTGATTTGGCTTGATTAACAATATTATGAATCAATCTATCAATTTCAGCCACCTGCTCATCCAATCCCAAATTCGGAAAAAATTCCGGCAGGACTGTCGGCCGCATGGCCGCGATAATCACCTGTCCGGACTGCTCATAGACATTTATCTTGCAGGGCATGCACAATCCTATCAGAGGATCTTTTTCCAAAAAAGTACTGGCATATTTGGCGCTGCAAAATTCAATAATTTTAAAAGGCGGGCGCGCAAAACCCTTTTCCGCCAAGGTCTGCTGCACATCATGAATGTGCAAGACCCTCATCCCGGCCTCGCCAATCGCCCGGCTAATCGCCTCAACGGTCAAGGCAAATGGTTTATCACTGGTAGCTGTATAAACAAAGTTTAACATATAAAATAAAAACTCATAATTACTCTTTATTTTCTTCGGTTGGCGATTGTTCATTTTTATGCCCGCCGCAACAAGAATGCCCGCCGTGTCCTTACTCTTTGCAACAATCCAACAGTCGGCTTAAAACTTCGTCCTGCGTCATCGCCTCATCAGCTCCGGTTTTTTTTAAATCCGGCAGGTCAATTAATTTCAACCGCAGCCCCCAAAACAACAAATAAATCTCGTAAGCTTTTTTAAACATATCTTGCGCCTCGCTGTTTTTTCCGTCCCCCAACAACTTTGTCCCCGCTTCCATCAATCTCATAGTCGCGGCTAACAAGTGTTTGCAAATGCACCATGTTTCTCCTTCATGTTTGCCAATCATCTTGCCCAACAGCCCTTTTCTCATCTGCCTCACTTGATTTAGCAAATCAAGATATTCATTCTTGCCGGTTTTTTGCGCGGTAAAGAAAAAATGCTCTTCTAGACTTATCAGGTTCATTACTGCAATACTCAAATCTTCTTCCAACGAAAGGTCCACTTGCCCTTCGGCTTTTAATTTTTTTATTTTGGCCACCAATTCTTCCTGGGTTAGTTTTTTCATAGTGGGTTGTGTGTCCCCTCTCCTTTTAGGAGAGGGGGAGGGGTGAGGTCTCCAATCGCTAAGACTCCCCTCATGACCTCCCCAGAAATTTATTAATCAACTAAGTAAACCACGCTAAAATTATTATACCCAACAACAACATAATACCGGCGGAAAGAATTTTCATATTCAAGGTTTCCGATTGCTCCCACGCGGTTATTTTTTCCACCGCCTTTTTATTGCCGGCCAAAACCAAGATAATAACTAAAGGCATTATAAACATTAAATTATAAAGAAGCAAATAGCCCACGCCGGCAAAATAGGTGGTCTTGGCCGCGAGCAGACCGATAATCGCTACATAAATTCCACCGGAGCAAGGAAAAGTGCAAAGCCCAACCAGAAATCCGGCGACAAACGCGGCGGGCATGGTGGCCTTGGTTATCCAATTGCACAAAGTCTCCTTGCTGAACATGGGAATGCGCAATTTTATTGGAAATTTGGGAAAAACCAGACCGATAATATTTATCACGCCCAAAATAATCACCAGCCAAGCGCCGAGTTTAGCCATCAGATGTGGGGAGTTGGTAAAAACCAACGCTTTCATCAAACCAAAACCGATTAAAACATAGGCCAAAAATATCGCCGCGATATAAACCACGCCCATTTTCCAAATATTGGCCCGCGTTCTTTTTAAAGAAAACAAAAAGGCGATAAAAAGCAACAACACCGCGAAGGCGCACGGATTGATGCCATCTAAAAATCCGGAAACCAACACCACCGGCAAAAGCGATTTATCTTTTCCCGCCCGGCCGCCAACCTTATCATCCAAGCTAAACCGGTTTTTGTTGTCTTCCAAATATTTAAAGTATTCTTTGACCGGAGTGTCAATCTGATAAGTTTTTGGTTCGCCGACAAAATTGTTGGCGTAAGACGGAATGGCGAAAATTTTATATTCAGCCGCGTCAGTGTGCATTTCATCTTGCGATACCACCACCAGTTTAAATTTATCGCTTAGTTCATTGCTAAACAAATCTTCCACAATTTGATTCGGCACATGACCGCCTAAAACATACTTGTCCCCGACAAAAGCCATAATGTGGCTCTGCAAATCAATCGGAATTTTATATTGGGTTAAAAGCCGGTTCATTTCCACCCGCACCCCCGGTTGGCTGATATAATCTTTCTTGATTATCTCGCTCACCCCATGCTCGTTCAAAAGCGCCGGCAAATCCGTATTCACGTGAACGGCGCAGGCTCCGCAGGCTTCGTTATAATAAACAGCTGCTTTCGTTCCAGCCGCATCGCCATGCGCGAAAGTCAAATGCAGCGGCGCCAAAATCGCGGAAATAATAATAGTGAAAATAAAAAACTTTTTCATACTGAACATTTTAATTGTTTCCGGATATTTTCCACCAGTAAATAAATGGCCAACCAAAGCAACACGATACTTAAAACTTTCAATTCCAAACCACGAAATGGCAAAGAAAATAGCGCCAATGGCGCGCCGAATAACGCGAAAAGCGGCGCGCCGCAGGTCGGACAACCAGTGGCAAAAAGCCCAACCGCTGTTCCGCCTGCACCGGACAATTTATTTTTTATCTCTTTCTTTTTTATCAACCGCCTCCTCATTAAAAACAAAGATAAATAAATCCCCGCCAAAACTGAAATCACTAAACTTAAAAATAAAGTAAACACAGTAAACGCCAAGCCGCTCATGTCAACATACGCGGCAATGCTTTTGCCGGTAATATTCCAAACTGTCAAAACATAGGATAAAACAAACATCGCTATCGCCGTCAGCAAAGCCAAAACAAAATATCGCTGTCTTTTAAGGATCAAGAAAATCATCGCCAGCATAATTCCTAATTCTTAATTCATAATTCATCACTCACGACTACTTAATCACATTACCGCTGAAAGTAATTGTGGATTGCGTGCCGTCTTGTCCGCTGTCATTGCTGAAAATCTCAATCGTGCGAGTAATCAAACCTGTCCCGGTCGGTCCGTGGGCGTTCGGGTCATAAATTATCTCCAACTCGCCGCTCTCGCCGGGCTTAATGACCTGCGACCAGCCGGAAGAGCCTCCGCCGCCATGCCCGGGCATGCCGAATTCAGGACTGCGCTTGCCCGCGGCATCCAAAACCACCTTGGTGCACATGCAAGAAGTCTGCATCCGGCTTATTTTTAAATCGCCGTCGCCCTGGTTGGTAATCTTAACTTTTTTCTTTGCCAAACCATTGGCCATGGATACCTCGCCAAAATCAAATTTGTCTGTCTCCAACACCAGTCTCGGCGTGCCTTTACTTTCGCTTCCGGCACTCTCGCTTTTGATTGCCCAGATTATTCCAGCGAAACCCAAAACCAACACGGCGACAGTAACTCCTAAAAAAACTTTAATTCTCGGGTCAGTATTGTTTGTTATCATATTTTTTAATTTATTTTTTAATCACTGTCGCGCTCAATTCCGCTTCAATTTCCGGATTGCCTGGTTCGTCAGTACCAATATAAATTACCCGTTTAAGTTCCCCCACGTCAGTATCGTCCTTGTGCACTGCCGGATCAAACGAAACTTCTATCGGCACAATCTGCCCCGGCGCGAGCTCCCTGTCCTTTTCCGCGATAATAGCTTTAGTACAGCCGCAAGAAGTGGAAAGTCGCAAAATTTTCACCGGTTTATCACTAACATTCTTTACTTGCAGAATATATTTACCTATTTCGCCGTAAATAACCGTGCCAAAATCATAATCCAGCGGTTCAACTGCCAACGAAGATAAAACGGCCGGCGGCTGACTATTGTCCGCGACCGGCAACGCCTCTGGCAAAGCAATCTGGTAATTATAGACTGCCGCGCCAACTACCGCCAACAGAACGATGCCTAAAAAAATAAGAGTTGTGTTTTTGCTATTCATAGAAAAACATTGCTGGCCGTTGGTATTATAATTTTTGCAGCGAGGACTGTGTGACGAGCTCGCGCGAGGAGTTCCGCAGCAAAAAAATTATAATACCAACGGCCACCCATAATTACTGCGGGGTAGACGTGACCGCGGCAGGTTTCACCACCATTCCCGTCATCATATTTTTATACGCTCCCATCTGCTTAACGCCCTCGCGAAAAACATAAGTCCCGTCTTTCTCAACTGTGCCGACCTTGTCCCAGATATTTAACAGGCTTTCGTAAGCCTCCACTTCGCCCTTCAACACAAACGTCGGCATCATTGTAATATTATATTTATTTTTCATAACCAAACCATCGCCGCTCCCGATTGATAATACCTTGATGTTTTGCACCGGCAAGCCAAAACCGCTGCCCAAAACCTGCTTATGCCCCATCACGTCATAACAATCCGCGCAAGAATCATCTTTCAGAAAAAATATTTCCACCTTGCCTTTTACCTCCCCGGTCGCCACTTCAATATATGGCGCCAGGCTCTGGCGTAAAACAAAATTGCCTTCAATTATTTCTCCGATTCCCGACCACGCGTTTTTTAATTTAACGTTTTTATTTATTTCTCCGCTAAAAATCACTGTTGGAATCTTGGTAATCTTATATTTTTCCACCAACGCTTTCCCTTCATCGCCATTCCAATCAACGGTTTTTTCTTCAGCAAATTTAACGTTTTCTTTTTGAATCGCCGCCAAAAAGCCATCCAGCTTAAAACAATCTTCGCAACTGGAATCCTCCACCAAAATAACTTTAAATTCCGCCGGCCGATTCGCCTCGGCCGTCTCGGCCGCTTTCTTGCCGACAAAAGCGTTGGTCTTGAAAGATACTACCAATCCCGCTATTAAGGCAACAATCAATACGCCGCCGAAGATATAAAATAGTTTAAAATCAAGCTGGATTGTGTTTTTTGATTGTGGTGCTTCTTCCATACAGAAAATAAAGTGGTTATCCGTTTGTTAATTGTTAATTCACCAATTGTTAAATTGTTACGTGTTACCTGCTCCATGTTCCATGAATCGTTCGTCAACACCCGCCGACCATATCTGGCGCTGATTCTATGCTGGATGACTGCGCGCTGCCGCCGAGATTCAAATTACCTCCCTTGATTTTACTTAAGAGCATTGCCGACTGTATTGTTTGAACAACCGACAGTAGTGCCAAAACCGCCAAAACAATCATCACTGACAAACTGCCCCATGGCAATTTAGATTTTTCCGTTTTGTTTTCCAAGGTGCCCAAAATTTCCGCTTTCAACTGCTCAATCTCATTCGGCGTCTCTTTGACTTCCACCGACTGATGCTCGTGATTTCCACAACAATCGTTGTGTTCCTCGTGATGTGTCTGTGGCATAAAAACTTGAAATTAGAAATTAGAAATTGTTTGAAAATTGAAAATTTCATCAACACCCTCCCACCATCCCCGGCGCGTCTTTGATCGAGCTGGGCAGGGGAGCATCGGCCGACTGGCCGCTGTATTTCGGCACTTCCAATTCAAGCAAGAGCGCTGCCATATCGGGGGTGTATTGTCCGTTTTGCAATTGTTCCGTCATTTTCTTACTCATCTGTTTTGGAAAATATCGACCTTTCCAACGAGCCAACTCTCGCAAAATCTGATCATCAGTATATTCCGCGCCATGCTTTTCAATCAAATACGCCGCCAACCCGCGCATAGCTTGTGAATGAGCGCAGCCGCAAGCCGCTTCGCCGTTAGCAAAAACTATCGCTTTAGCTCCGCAACAATACTCGCAGGAAATACGCAAACCGACATCAGTGTATCGTTTCAGCGCCTCGCCGGTTAAAACTATCTTATTCGCGCCATAACCGGGGTCAAACTGCTTCATCACATTCATTGATTGCTGGACTTGATCAAAATTAACCGCTAATTCCTGGCCATATTTATCCGGCACACCGGTCACAACCGCCAATTTTACCGCGTCTTCGCCAAGATTACCGCTCAATTTTATTTTTCCATCACCGGCCCCGCCAAACAATGACAGCGGGGACAGGCGATCAAATAACCCTTGGTTGTTCAAACCTAATTTATCTTTTGTCTCTCCCATGAACCAGCCGCTGGCGATCATAGATGCCCCCACCACACCTAATAATACCAAATTGATAATTTTTAATTTGGGACTGAAGACGGTTAGATCTTTAGGCATAATTTAAAAATTTAAAAACCTACTACATAGTATAGTAGGTTCGGAAATTTTAGTAAAGGAAGTTATCCCCAGGGCTCCGTCCGCCGGCAGACGGACTTCGCCCTGCAAGCGATTTATTTATTACACGCTACGGCGCGGCTGAGATAACTGTCCTCGCAAACTTGCTTGCGGTTGATTTCCGCCACGCATTTATTATCTACCACAGCCATCTCCTGCATCTGGCAAAAACCAAACTCTTGATGAGTCGCCAAAGCGGTACTGCTATCTTTAAATAAAACCAAAACTGACAGTAAAACAACAAACAGCGCGACAACGCCCGCGAAAAACTGTCGGTTAAAAATTTTAAACACCGGCGCGTAATCAGCGTCAGCTAAACGATTAACCCGCTCTTCAATGACTGAACTGAAAAACGACAGGGCCAGACCGTTTCTCAACATTGCCTGTTCTTCTTGATTGATAATTTTAAATAACGCGCCGGCCAAACTGATTTTTTCATTATCACCAATACCCACATCTTCATCCGCCGCCATTTCTGAATAAGTAATATACTGTTTAACTAAAGTTTTAAAACCCGGAACAAAAAAGAAAAACTTTTCTCCCAGCTTAAGGCAGAATAATTTTAGCGGGTCATAATTCAATAAATGGCGGCGCTCATGCCGTAAAACCGCGCGCAGTTCCTCTTTTTCTAAAGCTGAAACCAAACCATCGGAAACACAAATTTTTGGTTTTAAAAATCCATAACAAAATACTGCCGGCGACTGCTCCCTGATCTCCACCACTTTCTCGTCCAGCCCCAACTCATTAACAACCTCCCGTAAACTTGCGCGCAATGCCGGTCTGGCTCTTTTCAAATGCGCCCTGACGAATTTATAATTTAATTTTTTAAATTTTACCGTCTTATAAATTGCCAACCCCGCGCCAACCAGCAATCCGAGCCCCAAGATCGCAAAAGTGGAGATAATAAACGGATGCGTGGAAAAAGACAGATACTCGGTACAGCCGCAAGCGGATTTTAATTTATCCAGAAGCATTCCACCGAAAATAAACAGCCGCTGGTAAACAAAATAACCAAAAACTAAAACTCCGCCAAAAACTACCGCTAATAATATTGCGATGTTTCTAAATACTTTTCGCGCTTTGGTGGTAAAGTTACTATGCACAATTATGGTCTCCTCCCCTTGTAGGGGAGGAACAAAGGAGGGGTCTCAACGAGTGTAGAATAGAAGAACTTTCTATTTATGCAGGTAACTGTTTTTACACTCGCCGAGACCCCCTCCTCGCCTCCCCCTACGAGGGGGAGGGATTAAAACTTAAAATTTATCATTTCACCAACTCTTTTAATTTCTTTTTCCACTCTTTTGACTGTTTAGAATCCGCGCTTTCAACCAGGTCAACAAATTGCGCCACGGCCACGTCGCCATATTCGCGGATAAACGATTGCAAGGCGCGTTTGGATGCCGCGGCTAAAAATGATTCACGGCATTTGACCGGTTGATAAACATAAGCGCCATTCTCATCCATCTCTCGCCTTAAAATCCCTTTTTCAAACAATCGCGACATCACGGTCATCACTGTGGTGTAAGCGATTTGTTTTTTTCTTTTTATAATATCCAAAACTTCGCGCACGGACGCGCCTTTCAATTTCCAAACCACTTCCATAATTTCGGCTTCCAACTCTCCCATGCCGTTGGTAAATTTTGACTGTCTTTTCATAATGACCTACTACTACGTTGGGTAGTATACAAATAAAACGCGTGTGTGTCAACCTTCGTCAGCCACCGCATCCGCGCCAGCCACACCCGCCTCTTCATCCGGCGCCTCGCCTTTCTCCACCGCTTCCCAAATTTTTTCTTTGATTTCTTTCATCAGTTTCGGATTCTCGCGCAAAAATTGCTTGGCTTTCTCACGGCCAACACCTAATTTTTCCTCGCCTCCGCCCAAGGCGGATCCGCCTTGGGCGGAGAAAGTATAACTATTGCCGAGTTTGGTTACAATCTTATGAATAACCCCGGTATCCAGCAAATCTCCGCTGACGGAAATGCCCTCATTATACATAATATCAAACTCGGTTGTTCTGAACGGCGCCGCCACTTTATTCTTCACGACTTTTGCTTTCACGCGATTGCCGATAATTTTTTCCCCTTGCTTAATTTGCGCCGCGCGCCTAACTTCAATTCTTACCGAGCAATAGAATTTTAAAGCATTGCCTCCGGGCGTGGTTTCCGGGTTACCGAAGAACACGCCGATTTTATGCCTAATCTGATTGATAAAAACCGTAATGGTTTTTGTTTTGCTGACAATGCCGGTGAGTTTGCGCAAAGCCTGGCTCATCAAGCGCGCCTGCAAACCCATATGCGAATCTCCCATCTCGCCTTCAATTTCCGCTCTGGGCACCAACGCGGCGACAGAATCAACCACCACCACGTCAACCGCGTTGGAACGAACCAGAGTTTCAAGAATTTCCAACGCTTGTTCGCCGGTATCTGGCTGTGAAATTAATAAATTATCCACGTCAACGCCAATCTTGCGCGCGTAATCCGGATCTAACGCGTGTTCGGCGTCAATGAAAGCCGCGATTCCGCCTAATTTTTGCACCTCGGCGATAATGTGCTGGGCTAAAGTGGTTTTACCGCTGGCTTCCGGCCCAAAAATTTCAATAATCCTTCCACGAGGCACCCCGCCAACACCCAAAGCAATATCCAAAGATATTGAGCCGGTTGATACCGCGTCAACTTCCATGGCTTTGGATTCGCCAAAACGCATAATCGCGTTATCGCCAAAACGTTCTTTAATTTGCGCGATTGCCGTTTCCGCCACTGCCAATTTGGCTTTTTCCTCATCTTTTTTAGACATAATAAAGAGTTAAAAAGGAGGGGCATTATCTCCCCTTCCCAATCATAGAATAATATTTCTTGTTTTAATTGTCAACCTCCTTATACACCACGTACCTCGTCTCACTCGTCGTCTTGCCGTGTTTTTTTTGCGCCAAAATCACAATCGTATTAACCCCTGATGATAAATTAACCTCTTCCTTAAACACACCCTGCTCGTTGGTCATTATTTTCTGGCCATTAATCAACACCTCAACCTCCGGATTTGTTTCGCCCTGTATAATTACCGTTGGTTTCACCACCACCAAGCCATCTGGCGGATAGTAAATCAACAGCCGCGGCACTTCTACGATTTTTTTAATCTGCAAACCCAAATAAAAAACTACTGTCAGCAATAAAATCGCGATTGAGCCATAACGCAACATGGTTGGCACCCATTGCCAATACTGACCGCTGAATTTTTTAAAAGAATAGCGAGGGGTTTTTTCTATGGTCTTTTCTTCTAAAAGATATTGATCCAAAAACGGAACCGGATCAGTCCCCAACGCCTCAACATAACATCTTAAATAATTTTTTTGATAAACTTCGGCTATCGGCAAGTCATCAAATCGACATTCTTCCAGCGCCAACAAATATTTTTTTATAATTTTAGTTTTAACCGCCAATTCATCCAAACTGATTTTTCTTTTTTCTCTTTCTTCCTTAAGACGAAGACACACCCGGCGAGGCGGACTAAGCTCTTTTTGACTGAAACTGGAAGTCATATAAAAGAAAGGTTGCTGCGGATTACAAAAAACGTAACTTTTCAATTTGTAATTTGTAATTTTTAAACAATTTACAATTTTTTAATTTCTAAACACCACTATCACACTACGATCCACTAATTGAAAATTGATCCATTAAAAATTGTTTTAAAATTAAAAATTAAAAATTACAAATTTCAACTCAATATTCCTTTTTCTCCTCCTCTTTCTTATCCTCGCTACCATCTCCGTCGCTACCAACATCTCCAACACTTCCAGCATCTTCTTCCTCAACAACCTCATCATCCTCTTCAATAATTTCTTCATCCTCTACAGCCTTAACTGTCTCATCATTATCTCCGTTATCTCCGTCTTCGTCAAACACATTAAACTCCCCGCCGGCGCCGGCGCTGGAAATTTCAACTTCGGTGGTTAAAATCTCGCGCGGTTTGGCGCCATCTGCCGGACCAATAATTCCTGCCGCTTCCATTTCATCTAAAATCCGCGCCGCTCTGGCATAGCCGACTTTCAGACGACGCTGTAACAACGACGCGCTGGCTTTGCCAGCTTGTAAGACCGCTGTTTTGGCTTCTTCAAACATCGCGTCATGATCATCGCTTGGCCCGCCGAACATACTCACGGTTCCCCCGACCGATTTTCCCACGACTGATTCATCATATTCAGGCTCTTCATCACCTTTTAAATAATTGGCCACGCCATTGGCCTCATTTTCGGAAATAAACGCGCCTTGAATACGCTTGGGCTTACTCAAGTCCGCGGTCAAAAATAACATATCGCCGCGGCCCAATAATTTTTCCGCGCCGGAACAATCAAGAATCGTGCGCGAGTCAACCAATGACGCCACGGAAAACGCGATGCGCGCCGGAATATTCGCTTTCATTAAACCGGTAATAATATCAACACTTGGCCTCTGCGTCGCGACAATTAAATGAATACCGACCGCGCGCGCCATCTGCGCCAAACGGATAATGCCGGCCTCAACTTCGCTTGCCGCGGCCGCCATTAAATCCGCCAACTCATCAATAATAAACACGATGTGCGGCAGTTTAGTTTCCGGATGTTTTTCGTTATATGAATGAATGTCGCGCGAACCGGATTGCGCCAAAATTTCAAACCGCCGATCCATCTCGCCGGTCGTCCACTTGAGCGCGTTCACGGTTTTCTGCACATTGGTAATCACCGGCGCCAATAAATGCGGAATGCCATTATATAAAGTAAGCTCAACTCGTTTCGGGTCAACCATAATAAACCGCAAGGTCTCGGCCGTATTCTGATACAACAAACTCATGATAACCGTGTTGATGCACACGGTTTTTCCTGAACCGGTCGCGCCGGCGACTAACAGGTGCGGCATTTTCGGCAAATCCGCGAACCAAACTTTTCCGGCGACATCTTTTCCTAAAGCGATCATTAAATTATGTTCGCGCTCGGAAAACTCTCGACTTTCCAGAAGTTCTTTAAGAGTTACCAGCGCGGCTTTGAAGTTTGGAACTTCAATTCCAACCAAAGATTTCCCGGGAATCGGCGCTTCAATTCTAATCGGATGCGCGGCTAAAGCCAGGGCCAAATCATTGGAAAGCGAAGTGATGCGAGAAAGTTTAACACCCTTGGACGGCTTCAAGGAATATTGCGTGACTGCCGGACCAACCCTCACCTCCCCCATTTCCACTTCAATACCGAACTCGGACAACATGCTATGAATGGCCTGCGCGTTCGCCTCAATATCGCCGCTGGTCGGCTTATCACGTTTAGTGGTTAAAAGAGAAAGCGGCGGCAAATTTTTTATAATCACTCGTTTTGTCCACGGCGAAGAATCTTTTTCTTTACCCTGAGCTTGTCGAAGGGTTTTATCTTCTTCCGTCTCTTCTTCATCTTCATTGCCGTTTCCGGTCATCGCTTTTTTAACAAACATCCGCTGTTTATTTACACCCGCCTCTTCATCTTCATCGTCTTCATCACTGTCATTAATCACTGTCGTTTCCCCATCGCCGCCATCCTCGCTCTCATATTCTTCAAACTCGCCGTTCACTTGCCTGCCGCTGTTCCCTGTTTTGACGAATAACTTAAATAAATTTATAACCGCTTGCCCGGCCAAGCCCAAACCAACGAATAATTTTTTATTCAACAAAACAAAATGCGTCAGCGCAGTGTTAAAAATTAAGAACACAGACACCGTTGCCATCCCGACTAAAACCACCATGCTCGCGATTGATCCTAAATAAGTTTTTAACGGCCAAGCCAGCATGCCAAATATGCCGCCGCCGTTTCCGTCCAGCGCCATCGCCCACATTTCTGTTGGATTAAAACTGCTGTGGAATAAACTGGAAAGCGAGAGAAAAAACAAAATCGCGCCAATGCCGTGCGTCTTGCGGTAATTGTATTCAATATCTTTGAAATAAAAAAAAGCGAGAATCAAAATAATCGCCGGCGCCGCATAACGCATTGAACCGAACAGAAAACTCAAAATATATTCGTCCAGCATAATGCCAACCGCTCCGGCTTTTCCCAAAAAACTCAAAACAAAAAGAATGGCGACGATTACCAAAACAATACCAATAATCCCGCGGGATAACTCGGGGTCAAAGCGTTGAGAATGGTGATGGTAGGGGCGGGTCATAACGAAAAAAGATGAAGTATCGTGGTCGGTTGTTCCATGTTACGTGTTCTATGTTCCATGGCTGACAATATTTTATCACAATTCCACAAAAAGCCAAAGTCTTGACTTTACGCGCGAAATCTGATTAAATGTTGCTAAGGAGGTGCGAACATGGGCTACACATTGACCGCTCGCTTGATGGAAAGGACTTGTCTAAAGCCTCTCCAACTCACCCTCTGGGAAGGTTCGCGGCTCGTGACACAGAGTTACTGTGCCGGAACAGTGTCGGCTGGGAGGGAGCACGTAGAAGACATGGCCAAGAGATACCAGCTGGACGCAGCCGAACTTATCAACCAAATCCACGCGCAACTGCCAAAGCTCCCGCCATACTGACCACCACGCCGACCCACCCATCACAACGGTGGCACAAAAACCCGCTCGCGCCACCATCTATCTTTCTAACTGGATTAGGAAAATAGATGGGAGGAATCCGCGAGCGGGTTTTGAATTTTAATTGCACCTCTCCCACAAATGCTCAAACATCGCCCTCTCCATATCAGCTAATTCCTTGCTCTCAATGACCACCGCCACGAAATCGCCGATAAAAGAAAACATGACGATTTTATTTTTTTACTATTTCAAAATCGTTATTGATTTTGTCCGCTATCGAAATTCTCAATTTTCATTTCTTTGCCCCGAAATCTAATGGTTGGACTTTCTCCTGATTTTCCTTTTAATCCAATTTCCGTTGACTCACAATTTTGAATACTGCCACCGAGTTCGTCCAGCGTCCTTCCACTTATTTGAGATAGTAGGGCGGCTAATGGCACTTCGTGTGTAACTCCAATATAATATGTTTTTTCCCTTTTTGGATACAAATCTGCAAGTTTTTGTCCGCGACGCAGATATTCACGAAGGTGCTCATAAATAATTCGCGGCGTTTTCCCTTCAACCACCTCCGGATTGGTTAACCAGTGTTCAACAGCTTCTTCATATGGTACCCCCATCTTCATTAAAGGACCAATGACTCCAGCTGCTTCTAAAAATTTAGATTGACGAGAATCATAAAGTTTTATCGGGCTGTGCTCAGAACTTTCTACAATTCTTTGTGATGTTGTACGCATAATATCGCAGGTTTCTTGCGCACGAAGAGTCGGGCTATTTTGAAACTTAAGCAGTCCACCACCTTGGCTCCAAATATCCGATAGAATACGCAGTGTGGCTACTTCGGCTTGTAATTTTCCTTTTGAAGATAGTTTGGCTGTTTTCTCTTGTGACTCTGCTTCACCGTGACGAATAAGATATAAATCAATCTCGCGTCCGTTTCCTTCTTTTTCTTTTGTGGCATCTGCACTTGTCAAAAACCGTTCAAAAATTTCTTTCATTTCTCCGGCAATACGTGGATCTGTTACTTCTAAGGAACGGAAGTCGTTCCCAACTTCTTCAATAAACAAAACAGTGTGCCCATAAATATAGAATCTTAGAGGCAACTGAAAATTTTCCGACAACAGACTTACATCACGAAATTCGTTGTTACTTGTTGATTGCCAAATATTTTTGATGGTTTCTGTGGGATAATAAATGCCTGTTGATCGTATTCCTGCGGCAACCTTTTTGGGAACAATATTTTTCCGCGCCCATTCTGTATTCTCTTTTTCCCACTTTGTATTGGGATAGCCAATAAAATGTTGATAATCTTTACCGGCTTCAATAATTCTTTCAATGGCCTTGCGTGTTCCCTCTACCCCTTCAAACACTTCAATCCTTTGTTCTCCTGTTCTTTCGCTAAAATCTGGACGCTCGCGATCAAGTGATGATCTTGGCATATTTACATTTTTAATTTTTTAACAATACCTCTGTTTGCGTCAACAATAATCATATCGTTGTCTTCTAACATTTTAGTAGCAAATTTTGTACCAACAACACAGGGGATTTTTAATTCGCGGGAAATTATAGCTGCGTGACACGTTATGCCACCCTCATCGGTTACAATTGCCGCCGCCAGCCGCGCCGCCGGTACAATTTCAGGGGTAGTCATGCGCGCAACCAAAATATCGCCCTGTTGCATTTTTGCGACATCTTTTTGGGAAAGAATCAGTCTCACTACCCCTTGCGCAATACCAGTATAAGCAATTGCACCTTTGATAAAATCGGGTATTGAAAGTGGTGGTAATTCCTCAACTTCTTTTTTTATAAATTTGTCCGCTTTTCTACCTTCAAAAATTATGTGCTTCCCGTTACGGAACAACAAAACGGATGCGAATTTTCTTTCGTTTAATTTTTTGGCGCTTGGAAGCCTGCCAGTAAATATCAGGGTCTTGGTCTCGCTTGGGATTAACCATTTTATATCCTCCGATGTTAAATTATTTCTACGACCAATCTCTCTAAATAAACTTCTTGAGGCATAATGCGACAGCGCAAATGTATTCCTTGATTCTAGTCTAATCCATGTCGATAACCCAATAAGATGAAAAAAATTTTGTATTAATTGGGGCACCTTCAATTCTTTAAATAAAGTCAATTGATTTTTTTTAATTTGGCTGCGATACGAGTGCGATTCCATCAAATCTTTCATAAGCTTGCCTTGGGGTTTGGTTAACAGTTTGCCCAATTGGGCTTGAAAATATTTTTTGTCCCATGGTTTAGTTTCGTCGTTGACGACTGGTAATCCAGCGAATTTAACGGTGTGTTTGTCTAATAGCTGGTCTGTGTTTCCTTTTTTTGTTTTTATCTTAACCGCTATCCCAAGCAATGATAATTCTTCTTTTTGCAGTAAACTGGGCTCTGGCCAAGCCGAAAGTTTTATAAAATAATTATCAAAATCTTTATTTTGCCCGATCTTTTTTAATTCATCTAATAACCAACCTTTTGCCTTGTCTTCTATACTATCTATATAAACAGCCAGGTGAAAAGCGGCATACAGCCCCTTGTATGCTTCACAAAATTGATTATAAAGTCCGACTAATTTTTCATTGGTTAATTTACTAAGACTTACTTTTTCCAGCTGTTTATTAATATCTAATAATTTTTTTTGTGATTCAATAAATACCCGATTCATTTTTTCTGTAAATTTTGGATTACTCTCTAGTTTCTCTTCAATTTGTAAGCTACAATTCCAAACCGCCTTTGGATTCATGCTGTGTATAAAGGTCATTCCCCTACGAGTAGTTAATCTCTCTTTGATTGTGCAATCAAAAACTTTCTTAATGTCTCCTGTTGAGGATATCATCATGTAATTTTTCCAAAAATCGGACTCCCGCTCTACTAATTTTACCCATTTCAAAATTTTCATATCCGTCTTATTAAACCATTATTAGAATACATCATTTCTTTAATTTTTACAATGTAATTTGGTTTGTTGAGTTGGTTTGTTGACTTTTTAATAATCCTTGTTGGGTACCTAAAAAATATCCTTATACAAAAACAAAAAAATCAACAAATTGATGTGAAATCAAAAAAGCCGCGGCAATTGTTACTGACGAAGGCGGCACCCTCTGCCATGCCGCGATTGTTGCCCGTGAACTCAAAAAACCCTGCGTCATCGGCGTAAAAATCGCCACCAAAATTTTCCATGACGGCGATTTAATAGAAGTGGACGCAGACGCTGGGGTGGTAAGAAAGTTGAGCTAAAAACCAGCTACCACTATCATGGATGTGTACAAGACTCAACCTTGACAAACAAGATATTAATATATAAAATTACCAAACTCTGTGATATAATATAAACAACTTAATATAAACGAAATTTATGCGTCTAAATAGATACATGTACAACTTATCAACTTTGGCTAGAAAAATGGGATATAATTTTAATGAAACAAATGATGAACGGGTAATTAAAATGAAAAAAGAAATTGACACAATTGGCAGTGTAGAATTTAAAATTGAACAATATCCCGACGGATCGTGGACTGCCGAATCGACAAATTTTGATGGCATTATAACTGGTGGTACTAGCACCCAAAACATCTCTTCTTCTATAAAGGATGCTATTTTTACGTACTTTAAAATTCCTGCTTATCTTTGCAACGATATCCTCTTACGAGGAAACAATGAACCTATAACAATAAAACAAAACGTCTATGCCTAGTAGAAGTTTTTCTGACATTACACAATCTCAATGGATTAAGGCATGTACAAAATTAGGATTAATTGTGGAAACGAAACATGGCAAAGGAAGCCATGTTTTAATTAAGCATCCTAACACAGAACATAAATACACCATCCAAAACAATCTTCACAAATTTATCAACATGAAAATCTTCAAAAAAATGTTAGAATGGGGTTTTGACGAAGAACAAATTTGGGATGCATTGAAGTAATAATAGTTTTTTTCATACTACCAGTGATTGACGAATTCGCCCCCCCCCCCAATTTTGAGTGAACGACGGACGAAAAAACAAAAAATGATACATTTTATTCATACAAGCCTGTCATAAATATATGACTTTAAAAATAAAAAAACGAAGCAAAAAAAATCTCCCGCTTGCCGTAAGTTCCTGCATTTGGGGCTATTTGACAATGTTGGAAAAACAGGGTGTTCCCATCAAAAACGCCTATCTTTTCGGCTCATGGGCAAAAGGGACGCAGCACAAAGACAGTGATATTGACCTCGCGATAATTTCGCCGGCATTTAAAACTTGGGATAAAAAAACAGAAAAACTAAGCCGTGCCATGCGTATGGATTTTAGCCTGATTGAGTCTCACGGATTTCATCCCGGACAATTTAACCCGAAAATAAATCCCGTGGCGCATGAGATACTAAAATACGGAATAAAAATAATATAGAAAATACTCCGACAAAGTTGTCGGGGTATTTTTTTGTTGCCTTTTGTTAATCATTTGTTGTTAATTGTCAGTTGCCGATTGTCAATTATTCCACAACAATCGTACCAAAATTGCTTGGATTCAAGTGATCGTGATATTTCCAATTGCCGACAAAATCAAATTGAAACGACCAACTTTCACCAAGCTGTACGCCCTTACAGGCGTCAAGGGTGCTGCCAAGACATCCGCCGGTGGTTGGATAAGCGGTGTGGGTCGGATGAAAAGCTGACGCCGGCCACATGGACTGCGCGCTTTGGTTTTTGAAAACAACTGTTTCGCCTTTTTTGATCGTAAGCGTCGCCGGTGAAAAACCGGAATCAGTATAGGTTATTATTTTTTCTTCAACGACTGGAACGGCTGCCTCCGGCTGATTTATTATTGGGGGAGCTGATGGTGTCGGCTGGTCTGCCCCCCTGAAGATAAAATACCCGCCAAAAATCACAATGATAATAATGACGATAGTGATGATTATTTTATTCATATTATTTTTTTAAAAAATTAATCCGATTGATAATTGCTTGTGGTAGAGAATCAACGAATATCGCCAGCGCCGCGGCCAAAAGCCCGATATCCCGCACCGTTATATCACTGATGCCGCTCACCGCGAGCACAATAATTAGATGGACAGCGCCGACAAGCGCCGCGAGCCAGGTAAAAATATCCGCCAGCAAAAACACGCCGATGACAATATCAAGAATCGCCGCGCCAATCATTGCTTGTTCTATCGGAACTAACAGCAATTCATTCGCCCATGGCTGTAAATACCCGCCCCACGCCTCCGGATTTTTCAAAATCAAAACCCCAACCCACAAAAAAGTGATTGCCAACCCGACTCGCAAAATGTGAAAGCTGGTTTTGTTCATAGAATAAGTATCACCCCCATCAACCAAATAGTCACGGCCGACATCAAACACCAGAAACACCACGCTTTAATCACTCTCCATTGCAAATAGGTAAGAAACAGCGACAGAAGCGATCCAACCGCGACTGAAAGTTTAAAAATAAAATTCCAAAACATGAGCGGCTCAACGCCAATTACTAAAAATCCAGAAATAAACAAGGCCGTGATGTAGAACAACAAACCTAAAATATCATTATGAACTCCGAAGAGCTTGCTGTATTTGCTTTCCAGAACCAAACTACAACTTTCGCCAATCAAACAAACCGGTTTTTCCGCGGCCATTCTTTTGCGGATAAGATAAACTGTTTCACTTAAACCAACCGCTGCCAAAGTAAACAACAAAGCATAGGCTGTCATAATAATCCGATTGTTCCACCGCCACCGAACAGAATAGCGACACTGGCGGCAAACAAAATCAAATCAAATTCCCAACCGTTTTTATCCATCGCCGCGAACGGAACTTTCCATTTCATTATTTTCATTCCCATGGCGCCGACCATTATAATCGCCAAAAACAACGCGGCAAATTGCGAGTAGATGCCAAGCGCCAACCCAACGGCCGATAAAAACTCCACCGCGCCAAGCGCCAATATCGCTCCAGCTGGCGCGCCCATCATCTGCGCCATGCCTTTTGTGTTCTTAAACTTCGGCAAGGAGTGATAAATAAAAATTATTGCCACTGCCAAACGAAGAACGAAAAGTCCGATGTTGTTGTATTGCGCCAATTGTTCTAACATAGTTTTACGATTTAATTAATTAATTTAAACCACGGCCTTCTTTTGTATAGTATACCGTATTGATCTGGATTGCACAACAATTTTTTTCTAAATCCACAAACTATTTATTGAATTAATCATACGCCTCCCGCCGATGGCGAACCGTCAAAATCACCAAAATTATTATATTCCCTCTTTCATCAAGATCAAAAATAACTCGGTAATCGCCAACACGAAAACGGTACCGCCCGCCGGAAAAATTTGTAAGTTTTTTGGCGTAATGCAATGGATTGCTTTGCCGACAGTAGAAGTCAACTTTATCCAAAATTCTTTGCGCTGTCATTTTTTCTATTCTTTTCAAATCTTCAGCGGCTTGTGTCGTGTAATGCGGGAGAGAAATCATATTTTAATCAATCCCCAGCTGTTTTCTTACCTCTTCCGCTGTATAGTATCTACCTTGTTTATAATCATCGCGCGCTTTGGCAATGTCAGCATACAACTTTTCCAAAGTGGCGTTTTTGCGGCTGATTGGCTTGACTTCAAAAATCGGCTGGTTGCGGTTCATGATTAAAAACCGCCAATCATTCTTAATTGATTTACGGTAATAAGAAGCGATATTCTGGCGAAACTCCTTCACACCGACAAGTTTGGTAACCATATATTTTTATTATTTATTAAGGTGTATCTTAAGTGTACACCATATTAAAATATTTGTCAATAAAACACCCCCCGCAATCGGAGGTGTCGTAATTTTTTCCCGCCACAGCTGGATCCCGCTCACTGCGGGACAATCTTTGAGTCTTCCAATTTTTTTATTTTAATAACCCCACTATCAACAACGCAACTATATTTGCAACTTTTATCATCGGATTAATCGCCGGACCGGCGGTGTCTTTGTATGGATCACCGACTGTATCACCAGTCACAGCGGCTTGATGCGCGAACGAACCCTTGCCGCCGTAATTTCCGCTTTCAATATATTTTTTCGCGTTATCCCACGCGCCTCCGCCGGCTGTCATGGAAATCGCGACAAACAAACCGGTGACAATTGTTCCAACCAGAAGGCCGCCTAATGCCGCGGCGCCTAAAAATATCCCAACTAAAATCGGCGCGACAACCGGAATCAATGCTGGTAAAACCATTTGACCAATCGCGCCTTTGGTAACAATATCAACGCATTTCGCGTAATCCGGCTTGCCGCGCCCATCCATAATTCCGGCAATTTCTTTAAATTGCCGGCGCACTTCTTCCACCACTTTGCCGGCGACTTTGCCGACTGACTGCATTAACAACGAACCGAATAAATATGGTAGAAGACCGCCGATAAATAATCCGGCCAAAACTAACGGGTCGTCAATTTTAAATACTGACGAAATTCCGCGCTCAACTAATTTATGCGTGAAATCCGCGAACAAAACCAACGCGGCCAAACCGGCGGAAGCAATCGCGTAACCTTTGGTTACCGCTTTGGTTGTGTTGCCGACCGCGTCCAACGGATCAGTCACCGCGCGAACTTCCTCGCCCAATTCCGCCATCTCGGCAATGCCGCCGGCATTATCAGTGATTGGACCATAAGCGTCAATTGTTACGATTATTCCGGCCAAAGATAGCATTGCCATAGCCGCGATTGCCACGCCATAAATTCCGGCTAAATTAAACGCGACAAGCACTGCCGCCACGATAAAAATCACCGGCAAAGCGGTTGCTTTCATTGATACTGCCAAACCGGTGATGACATTTGTGCCGTGTCCGGTTTCAGAAGCTTTGGCAATTGATTTTACCGGCCCGTATTTTGTTGAAGTATAGTACTCGGTAATCCAAACCATTAGTCCGGTTAAAATTAAACCGGCTAACGCGCTTCCCAATAATTGTTTAACGGATAATCCCAAATCACCAGCGTAAGCGCGGCTGGCGAAATAAAAACCGATGAAAGCCAACACTCCCGCCGCCACCAATCCTTTATATAACGCGGCCATGATGTTTTTCTTTTTGCCAAGTTTGATAAAAAATGTTCCAATAATGGAGGCAATAATTGAAATTCCGCCCAAAATCAGCGGAAACATAATCGCGGATTCATTACCTTTGAAAGTTAGGGCGCCGAGCACCATTGCCGCGACAGCCGTAACCGCGTAAGTTTCAAACAAATCCGCGGCCATGCCGGCGCAATCGCCAACATTGTCGCCTACATTATCCGCGATGACCGCCGGATTCCTCGGGTCGTCTTCCGGAATTCCTTTTTCAACTTTGCCGACCAAATCCGCGCCAACATCAGCGGCCTTGGTAAAAATTCCGCCGCCAATTCTGGCAAATATAGAGATTAAACTTCCGCCGAAGGCTAAACCAATCAAAGAATTAATATCTTTAAAAATTAAATAAAAACCACCAACACCCAAAAGCCCTAAACCAACGACTAACAGACCGGTAATTGATCCGCCCTTAACAGCCACATCAAGCGCTTGTTTAAGCCCCTTTTTCGCGGCTTCGGTTGTCCTAACATTGGCTTTAACAGAAACACGCATGCCCAAATAACCGGCTAAACCGGAAAATGCGGCGCCGATCAAAAATCCCAAACCTGTTTTCCAACCCAAAAACCACCACAACACGGCAAAAAATACCACCGCGACTAAAGCAATCGTGCTAAATTGGCGTTTTAAATACGCTTTCGCGCCGTCTTCAATCGCCCGCGCGATCGCTTGCATCCGATCCGTGCCGGCCGGCAACTTGTTTATTAAAAAAATCAGCGCGATGCCGTAAACAATCGCCGCTACTGCCGGTAGAAGAACCAAAAGCCATGTTCCGAGCATAATATTGAGTTAAGAGTTAGATGGTTTAACGGGGTATATTATAGAAAGACGGACGATAAAAGTCAAGATTGTGTTTTGTAATAATCAGTGTTAAACTTATTTTGTACCAACCCTATAAAAAAATGTTAGCAAGTTTATCTACCCTGTCCAAAATCTGCTAAAACAAAATTTTAATCCGTTTAACATTTCATAAACAAAATATACATCCTCCGCAAAAAGACGGCTGTGTAAACAAAACAAAAAACCATCCATATTTCTATAGGTGGTTTTATTATTTTTGCAAACCCATCTCCCTAAAGTGAAAAGTTGTCACCTTGGGGAGTTGGATGGGCTTGCGGCGCGCACCCAACGAGAGATTGGATGTCGTGTGGAAGAAACGGAAGGTGGATGGTTCGAGCCGCATTCGGCTAGAGCCGGTTGCGCTCGCCCTCGCCGTTCGGCGGCACATCGACGGTCTCGGCGCGGCAACCGTCCGGCGCTTTCTCATCGGCCTCGGGGAGATCGATGCAGTAGCTCCTGTTCATGACGTAGTAGTGTGCGGTGAGGAGCGGAAGCATCTTCTGTGTGTGCTCGCCAAGAACGCCATCGACGATGAGCTCGCCGCCGGAGTCAAAGCCTTCAAGGAACATGGCCGCCTGGATTCTCTTGATAGGATCCACCCCACCTGCCGACGGGTCGAAGAAATGGTTGGCCATGTGCTGAAGCACTTCCTCGTTCAGTTCTCCGGTCTGCTCGAGCTCCTCGTGCGCCTGAAATGCCAACAAGGCATTCCGTGTGTGCTCGCCGAGGTCGCCGTCGGCGTTCAGCCGGCCGCTCTTATCGTAGCCAGTGATGATCAGTAAGGCCTGCACATCTTTGACCAGCCCGGGAGTCCACTTGGTATTCACGTTCCATCCTCCTCATCTTTCTTGACATCTCGTCTAGTATTTCCGGACACCATGCCCGGCAACTTGACGTTAATATATTTACATAAAATGTTAAAAGAGTCAAGACACGCCGCCTTTTTTTAAAAAATAAAATGACATGTGGATAATGCCATATACAAGGCCACATACGTCTTGGACTTAATCCCGGACTGAATTTGTGCTATACTCTACCCACCCACCGACTCCATTTCGATCGATCCGAAATCGCTTTGGGCAAGTTGACACAACAACAAAATACAACAGAAAGAGACTTCTATTGACAAATTATATATTATTTGATATACTACGGTATATAGAATAATCTATTTTTTATGTATATAAAAAGGATCGCTGAAGAGATTCTGTCAAAAACGCTCAAAAATAGCAAGGTTCTAATAATCTTAGGAGCGCGGCAGGTTGGCAAAACCACGTTAATAAGACACATTCTGGCCAATGAAAAGACGGCGTTTTTAAATTTGGATATTGAGGTGGATAAGAACAGGTTTTTGGCCATGTCAACATTGGAGCCGTTTCAGGCCATGAAAACAATCGGTGAGCCAAGCTACCTTATCATTGATGAGGCGCAAAGATTAAAAAATACCGGCCAGATTATCAAAGGCTGGTATGACGCGTCAGTTAATCCAAAAATTTTTTTGCTTGGTTCTTCAAGTTTAGACCTGATAAATCAACCCGCGGAAAGCCTGACTGGACGGAACGAAAAACTTTTCCTGTCTCCGTTTTTATTTAAAGAGGTCGTCGCCAGCCAGCCGTGGTATTCCGCCACCTATGAAAATGCCGCTTTGAATAAAAATTTCGGGCCGCAAATAAACTCTCTGTTGATCCAATCTCTGGTTTTTGGCAATTATCCGGAAACGATTAATTCCGCGGATAAACAGCAATATTTATTAAATCTGGTGTCAGACTACCTGCTAAAAGACGTGCTCCAGCTCGGCTTGATTAAAACTCCGGATTTAATCAAAAAATTATTGATGCTGTTGGCGCATCAAGCTGGCGCGGAGGTCTCCGTGAACGAGTTGGCGAGCGGTTTGGGAATCAACAAGGCTACGATCAACAAATATCTTGACTTACTGGAAGAAACTTTTGTAATTTTTCGCTTGCCGGCATTCAGCACAAATCCGAGAAAGGAAATTTCAAAAAGCCGCAAAATTTATTTCTATGACACTGGTGTCAGAAACGCCATCTTGAATGAATTTTCTTTAAATCCGTTGCGAAGCGACATCGGCCAATTGTGGGAGAACTGGGTAGTGGCGGAATTTGCCAAACACAATTTGCTCTTTGGCCGAAAAAGAAATCTGTTTTTTTGGCGTTCAAAGGCAAAGAGCGAGGTGGACATGATCGTAAAAGAAGGCGGAAGAATTTCCGCTTATGAAATCAAATGGAAAAAACAAAATATAAATACCAGGGCTTTTGAAAACCAATATCGCGTGAAAGTCAAAATCATTGACAGTAGCAATCCATTGTTTATTGACTAAATTTTATAATCCGCTGTTGTTCCAAAATCTGTGTAATCCGACAAAATCTATCTAAATCAGCGCTATTCAAAAAATGCCCATCAACTACCACAAAATCCTGCTGGTTGATACCTTTATATATACAAAATTGTCTCATATAGACCCTGATTAGGAGTCCAGAATGTGGGTGAACTTATTCAGCCCGGCAACTACAAGGAGACACGAAAGTGATCCCGCGCCAGCTCTCCAGACAGGACTGACGCGAGACACAACACAATGATTGTGGGGTGAGAAAATAATTTGGATCTGCACAAGCGCTTGACAAAGTTTTTGCTCCATGATACTATTGTATTACAATGTAATACAATTAATTTTACGCCTATGCGTCAAGTACTCAACCTGTCTCTCCCCCCTCTCATGGTCAAAACGGTTAAAAACGCCGTTAAAACCGGATCCTACTCTTCAACCAGTGAATTTTTTAGAGAACTGCTAAGAGACTGGCAAGAAAACCAGCTTCTGAAAGAATTAAACAAGAGCCGTCTAGAAATCGCAGCTGGCAAGGGCAAAGTTTTAAAATCTTTAAAAAATTTAAGGTAGTCTCCGCCGGATATGGAGATAATTTACAGCCCAAAATTCGCTCGGGAATACAAAAAACTGCCCAGCGCCATTAAAACTATTGCCGAGGAGCAAGAAGCGCTTTTCCGCAAAAACATATTTGATCCCAAACTAAAAACACACCGGCTAAAAGGCAAATTGAGCGGCTTTTTATCTTTTTCTGTCAGCTATAAATACCGAATAATTTTTGAATTCTCCAAAGACAAAAATATGGTGTGTTTTCATTCTGTGGGAGATCACGATATTTACCAATAAATAATGCCGGCGCTTCTTTAGTCACCCACAGCTTGTGGGTGGTTTTGTTTTAAAATCCCAAAACACTTAATCAACGGCCCAATCTATGCTATACTTTAATCGTTGACAGAGAGACAAAATAGGTAGATAATATCTACCTTCTGTTTTATGCCTATCAACTACCACAAAATACTGCTGATTGGCCTAAAAACTTTGGTTTACCTAAAACGAGGCCTAATTTGGTCGTTAGCACGGTTTTCTTTTTTGTTTATAAAAACCGGCCTTGCCGCGAAAAACTTTTTTGGCTTTAGGATTTTAAAAATCGGCTTTCGTTTAAAAAAACTGACTAACAAGCTTCATTTGACCCAAGGAAATCGGGCGGCTGAATTTTTTGGCAGCAGAGGAGTGCTCCAAGTAATTATTTTTTTGATCGTTGTCTTTTTAATGATCCCGCACAGCCGCCTTTACACGCGCGACACGACTGAAATCACCGGCCAAAAAACACTGCTCTACAAGATTGTCGGCCCGGGCGAACAAGATTTCAGTCTTGAAGAAATAACCTTTGAAACGGTTTCTGTTTCTAACCAAGGAACTACGGCGCCAAACTGGAAAGAAGGCGCGGTTGGCGCGCAACCGGGAGTAACAACCGGCGCCGCTATCCAACCAATTCAGCCGCAAGACATCGCGTCTATCAGCGCGGGCGGAACCGCTTTATCAAAACCAACCATCTTGCCCGGCGCGATTATCCCCGGCTCAACTTCCGGTCCGACCAGAACACAAATTGTCTTGCATGTTGTGCAAACCGGCGACACTATCGGCAGTATCGCGGAAAAATATCACATTAGCGTGCTCACCGTGCTTTGGGCTAACAACTTAACCGAACGTTCATACATCCGGCCGGGAAATGAATTAAAAATCTTGCCGGTGTCCGGACTTGTTCATACTGTCAAGAAAGGCGACACGATCGCGAAAATCGCCAAACTCTACAAATCCGATGTTGAAAAAATAATTAAATTCAATAAATTAAAAGAAGATGGGTCTGATGTTGTTGTTGGCGAAGGTTTGGTAATTCCTGATGGATTAAAACCACAGCCTGTTTACGCTCCAAGCCGTGTTTACACCCAGTTTGGCAGTATCTCGGCCCCACCCTCTTCAATTAACCTGCCGGCTGGTTCGGGTTATTTATGGCCGACAACCGTGCGCAGAATTACGCAATACTTTACCTGGCGGCATACTGGCATAGATATTGCCGGCCCGGTTGGCATACCAATCTATGCCTCGCGGGGGGGGACAGTTACCCGCTCGCAGTGCGGCTGGAATGGCGGCTATGGCTGTTATGTTATAATTGACCATGGCGGCGGAATAATCACTCTTTACGGCCACAATTCGCGTTTGTATGTTAAGGTCGGCGAATCGGTTTCGCAAGGCCAAACCATCGCCGCTATGGGATCTACCGGACGCTCAACCGGTCCCCATGTTCACTTTGAAGTCCGCGTCAACGGCCGCCGCGTCAACCCGTTCCAATACGTAAAATAAGTATGTACACAAAAATAAATTCCTCCACCACGGTCGGATTGGACTGCGCGCCGATTACCGTGGAGATTGATCTTGGCAAAGGTTTCCCGAATTTTCAAATCGTGGGCTTGCCTGACACCGCGATACAAGAAGCTAAAGAAAGAATCCGGGCGGCGTGGAAAAATAGCGAATTGCATTTTCCAAACGGCCACCGGATTTTAATTAACCTCGCGCCGGCGGATGTGCGCAAAGAAGGATCGTCTTTTGATTTGCCGATGGCTGTCGGCATGTACACCGCGCTAGAATTGCCGGAATTGGATTTGAATAATTCAATATTCATCGGCGAGTTGGCGTTAGACGGAAAACTTCGGCGCACCACTGGAATTTTGCCGTTGGCGATTTACGCGAAACAGGCCGGGTACCAAAAAATTTTTGTGCCGGCGAGCAACGCGAGAGAGGCCGGACTGATTTCCGGTATTGAAATCTATCCGGTGGAGTCTTTTCGCGCGATCGTCAACCACTTGTCTGAATTCGAACAAATCGCCCCGCTTCCACCGCAAGAAATCAGCAAATTATTTTCCCGCTCTGTTTACGAAATGGACATGGCCTATATAAAAGGACAGGAATATGTTAAGCGGGCGATGGAAATCGCGGCTTCCGGCGCGCACAACATTTTGCTCTCCGGCCCGCCCGGGTCTGGCAAAACTTTGCTGGCGAGAACCCTGCCGTCAATTCTGCCGCAAATGACCGCGGACGAAGCGATTGAAGTAACAAAAATTTATTCCGTTGCCGGCATGTTGCCGGAAGAAATGCCGTTAATCACCGAACGCCCATTTCGCGCGCCGCACCATAGCGCGTCAGATGTCGCGCTTGTCGGCGGCGGAAAATTTCCGCGGCCCGGAGAAATTTCTCTTGCCCATCGCGGGGTTTTGTTTTTAGATGAATTTCCGGAATTTCCGCGCACGGTTTTGGAAAGTTTGCGCCAGCCGCTGGAAGACGGCGTTGTCACTATCTCTCGCGCCCAAGGAACGATTACTTTTCCGGCCAGCTTCACTCTTGTCGCCAGCCAAAATCCCTGTCCGTGCGGTTACGCGACCGACCCGGATAGAACCTGCGCTTGTTCGCCGATGCAAATCTCGCGCTACCGAAAAAAAATCAGCGGCCCTCTGTTGGACCGCATTGATCTGCACGTGGAAGTGCCGCGAGTGAAATTTGAAAAACTTGCTAAAGAAGAACTGGCCGAATCTTCGGAAAAAATTCGCGAACGGGTTGAGGCCGCGCGCGAACGGCAGAGAGTCAGATTAAAAAATTCGCCGTATCAAGCGAACAGCGAAATGAAAAACAAAGATATCAGGGAGTTTTGCAAATTAAACGACCAATCAATTGATCTTCTCCGCCAGGCCGTAACCCAAATGCATCTCTCGGCCCGCGGCTATCATCGCATCCTCAAACTCGCCCGCACCATCGCCGACCTCGGCGGCGTTGACGATATCGCGACTGAACATGTGGCAGAGGCGTTGCAGTATAGGGCGAAGGTGGAGTGAGGCGGCGCGAGACGGAACATGGAATATTGAGCATGAAATATGTCTACCAAAGTCCCGATAGGGACGCCAGATAGTAGCCAGGGCATTTATGCCCTGGAAAAAATTCATATTTAAATCGTAGTCCCGTAGGGACGGCAGAAGTGCTTTGTGTCGTCCTTACGGGACTTTGAGTGTTTGTTGATTCTGGTTCCAGGCACTAAAGTGCCTGGCTATTATCTATCGTCCCTGATGGGACTGTGAAATTAATTTTTAAATGACCCGACGGTCATTTTTATTTTACTCTTTTTAAAGGCCGTGTTTAAACAGTGAGTTAGGCTTGAAATTATCTTAGGGTTATGATAGATTAAGCTTGGTTTCCAAAAATACAACTAATAGAAAATTATGGGTGGTTTTTTATTTAATTTTTTGTGGAATAATATAAAGTAAAAACCAACAAAACAACTTCGAACGGCAGCCCCCCGCAAGGGTGAGGACAATAGCGCTAACCAGCCCATTTTCCTTACTAAAATAAAAATACTCTTTAAGAGTATTTTTTGTTTAACAAAATTTATTCCCCTCCTTGTTGGTCGTCTCACACAAACCTCACTTCCAACTTCTTTCCTAACGCCGAAGCCACCCTCACCAGCATATCTGTTGAAAAATTCTGTTTACCGGCCTCCATCCTTGCCACATTGCTTTGAGTAGTACCGATTTTTTTGGCCAATTGGCATTGCGACACTTTTTGTTTTTTGCGCAACTGCAAAATCTGGTAAGCCACTTCCAATTGCTCGCCATATTCATCAAACATCTTTTTAAATCTGGAATTTTTTAATTCCTTTTTTAAGTATTGACCAAAATCATTACTAATATTTTTAGTCATACAATCGGAAATTATTTATAACATCATGATAGTTGTTAATCGCTGTATTAATTTCTGATAGCGGTGTCTTTTTTGTGTTTTTTCTAAAAGCATGTAACAAAATTATTTTCTTGCCAATCATAGTAAAATAAAAAATCCTGTGTTTATCTTTGCTAAAATCCACCCTAAGTTCTCTAATCTTGCCCTTTGGTAAATTCACTGGGCACGGCCACCACATTCATCCCCGCTCTAAAAGCCGAGACAACCCCAACCCCTGTATCTTCAAAAACTAAACATTTATTAAGTTTCACCCGAGCGATCTTGGCGACTTTTCTATAAATTTCCGGATGCGGTTTCCCTTTCTTCACATCTTCCCCGGTAACAATATAACTAAAATTTTTCTTCAAGTCCAGCCCGTCTTTGCCTAAAATAATCTCCACTTCTTCTCTTGACCCTGATGTCGCCACCGCCAGAACCTTTTTTCTCTCAACAAGTTGTAAAATGATATCTGTTATCTTTTTTCTAAACACGCTTTTTAATTTTTTCTTTATTATTTTTTTATAAATTCCATCCTTTTCCACCTGCAGCTTGACCGCCAAACTTTCATCTGCTTCAATCCCATTCTCTTTTAATATTATAACAAAACCTTCGGTTGTTTTCCGCCCCACGCATTTTTCTTTAAACTCTTTTCCCAAAAAACAACCTCTTGCCACCATTTTGTCTCTTCGTCCCCCAACCTTCTACCACCAACATCCCCGCTCCCGCCACAATCCCCACATCCGCCAAATTTATCACCCCTGTCAAAACGCGTAGATAATCAATCGTGGCCGCAAACAATACCCTGTCTATAAAATTAGATAACGCGCCGAAAATGATTAATATAAGAGATAAGAGATAAGAGATAGACGACTTCTTGCTGGATAATTTAATTAACCAAACAATCAATCCGAAAATAATCAACGGTGTGATTAAAACCAACAACCAATTTGGAAACGGCAGAGAAAACGCGATACCGGGATTAGCCATATATTCCCATCCCAGCCACTTGCCAATGATGTAGTACTCAAAATCCGGATTGCTCCTCGCCACCGACTTCAACAGCTGGTCTGCCAATAAAAAAAATCCGCCTATCAGTATGCAAACAAATAGACGGAAATCGTTTCTCAACATAGTTTTATTAGTGTTGATTGGTGGTCGCCGAATTGGTGGGCATTTGTGGTCGCCAAATTAGTGGGCTTAAATTTCGTCCGTCAACGCCTTCTTACAGCTCACACACGCGCCTGATGTCGGTCGAGCTAACAACCTCTTTTCATCAATCGGCTTATCACAATATTTGCAGACACCATAATCGTCTTTCTTTAGACGTTCCAAAGACTTATTTACGTCGCGCAATTCTTTTTCCAACGCGATCTCCATCGGTTTGTCCGCGGTATATTGCGCGATCTCTTGAGCGTTCTCGTCATCTTTATCGCCATATTCAGGAAACTCCGCATCGTAATCACCTTTGATATGCTTGTTTTTTGTGGTAAATTTTGATAACTCGCTTTCCAGTCTGGTTTTTTCCGACAAAAGCAAACCGTTGATCTTGTCCAAAAAATCTTTGCTGAACGCGCTAATCTTCTTGGTCATATAATTAACATTACCGAATAATACGATAGTATTATAAATAAAAACCGCAACTAACGCAAGGGCTGACAGTATAAAATAATAACGCACCGCTGTCAAGAGTAGCAACAATACTAATATACGATATAGAGTACTAATGATACTAATGGATACGAATATTTAACATCAAAGGGATTAGTATACATTTAGTATCATTAGTACATTAGTATATTCGTATGTTAAACTCGTATATTAAAAAAGGCGGTCAAGCGCCCTAGGTAAATAACTTAACGGCGTGCCGCCTCAGTATCCCCAGGATACGCCTTTCAGGTAATCTAAAGGTATTTGTTTAAAATACACTTAGAATACCTGAAACGCGACTGTCCTTGGGGACAGTAGTCTCCTTTCTACCGCCATAAGGTAGACATTCCCTACGATTCGGCCCGAAGGCACAAAGCGCATAAATGGGAAGTCACCGTTTCGAGCTAGCCATTAATTTTTGGCTTTTGTTTTTGTTTTGCCCGATTGAGTCGGGAGCTAATAAATGGTAAGCTCGAAATTTTAAGTAGTAAAAAGGGAAGTGCTCCACCTGAATAAATTCAGAAGGAACAAATCCTGACTTTTAAAGAACAATTTTTATAGTATATTAATAGTATAGCACATTTTTCAACACTTGTCAAGGGTTTGGGCTGTTTTTATAATTTTAAGCTAATTTTAGCAAAAAAATAATCTTGTTAAATAAAAATAGTATACACTAGTGTATACTATTGGGTTAAAAAATGAAAAGTTATCCACATTTTAGCCAAGTTTTCCCCAGAGTTATCCACAATAGTATAGAGTGTTGTATACTATTGCGAATTTAAAATTGAAAAATCAAAATTTAAAATCGATGCAATAACAAAAAGACGAACCAAATCAAGTTGCTATATGAAAGTAACAAACATCCCCATCTCTCACTTCATATTCTTTCCCTTCCAATCTTAACTTCCCTGATGTTTTAATCCCGCTCCAACCGCCAAACTGGACAAAATCTTGCCAATCGCAGACATCGGCCTTGATATAACCCTTGATAAAGTCGGTGTGAATGACGCCTGCGGCTTCCGGGCCTTTTGTGCCGCGTTTTACAGTCCACGCGCGGGTTTCCGGCTCGCCGGAAGTAAGAAAAGTAACTAAATCCAGAAGCTTGTAACCGGCCAAAATTAGCTTATCTAAGCCGGTTTTTTCAATCCCCAACTCTTTCAAATACTGCCTTGCCTCTTCCGGCGACAACTCCGCCACCTCAGCTTCCACTTTGGCGCTGATTTCTATGTGTTCAACCGCATCACCAAAATTCAATTCGTCGGACTTTACTGACTTTAAAGACTTTATGGACTTTTGACTCTCGTCCACATTCACCACATAAAGCACTGGTTTCATCGTCAACAAATGCAAGTCTCTCACAATAGCCACCTCATCATCGCTATACACTTGCGCGCTTGCAAACTTGCCAACTTGCAAACTATCCAACACCTTTTCCAAAACTTCAATTTCAGCCTTAATTTTATCATCAACTTTGCCTTTGGCGCCTTTTTTTGTAGTATCCAACTTTTTTCCAATTGTTTGTAAATCCGCTAAAATTAGCTCTAAATTAATAATTTCCGCGTCTTCTTTTGGATCAACGCGATTTTGCACATGAACAACGTTGCTGTCGGAAAACGCGCGGACAACCTGAACAATCGCGTCAACTTCTCTGATGTGAGATAAAAATTTATTGCCCAAACCGGCGCCTTCGGAAGCGCCTTTAACCAAACCGGCGATGTCAACGAACTGAATCGCGGTTGGGATGACTTTTTTTGATTTTGAGACTTCGGCAAGCTGGGCTAAACGCTCGTCTGGGACCTCTACAACGCCCACGTTGGGCTCAATCGTGCAAAAAGGGTAATTCTGCGCATCCGCCTGTTTACTGCGCGTCAGAGCGTTAAATAGCGTTGATTTACCGACATTTGGCAAGCCGACTATTCCGATTGATAACATAAAATAAAATCTTAAATTTAAAACCTCAAATAAAGTTGCTGTTTATGAACACTGATCATTCGGTCATTATTGTCCCAATTACCCCCAATTCGTTAAAGATACCGGCAGAAAAGTAATCTATGCGACAGACACCAGAATAGCCTTGCTTTAGTGTTTTTTTGCCCACCGTCCGTTTATCAACCTGTGCTTTGTAAAACTGTCCAGTGGGTATTCGAGTTATGTTGGACCAAAAATTTTTTAACCTCTCAGTATCTTGATCGGCGCGACACTGAACAGTACAACGAAACTTCCTATCATCAATTGTGTACGCCTTTCTAAGTAAAAACAAGAAAAGTTTAATTATTTTCGGATCTGAATTGCCAAAAACCAACGATCCTCTTTGAGTTTTTCCACCCTCTGCCAAATACAATGAGGCAAGTAGTAATTTTGCTGTATCTGGAACATCAATCTTGTTCCTAAGATGCTGGTTGGTTGAGTAAAGACTTTTCAAATACCTGTTCCTGGCTTCCTGTTGTTGTCTTTTGGCCAATACGCGAGCTTTATTTAAATTTTCAATATTTAATCTCTTAATTTTACTTTGGTAATCAGCCGGCACACCAACACCTTTACAGTAAAAAGACAAAGAGCTCTTTGGTACAGAAAGACCCAGTATTTTTTTTATTTCTCCATAGGTCATGCCTTTCTCACGAAGTTCTTTTATTTTTTCTTTTGTGTGGTCATCCATACAAGATCATTATACCACAGATCTCCTACACGAGCAACATAATACAAAAAGGCCCCTTGGTGAGACCATTGTTTGTGGACCGTACTGGACTTGAACCAGCGACCTTCTCGATGCCATCGAGACGCTCTAGCCAGCTGAGCTAACGGCCCTCAGACCACGAAATTGTATCACTACTCCTAAAACTTGTCAATAAAACACATGGTGGTTTGCTAAATTATACTAAAAATATTTTACGACACGTTTTCTCTGCTCAATCTTAATATTTTTCCTTGCCTCGCTAATATTTTCCAGTTCCATATGGAACTGACTTTTATCTCTTCCCTCACCACTCAATCGTTGTTCCATGTTACGTGCTCCGTGCTCCATTTTTATCACGAAAGTATACAACACTCTACACTATTTTTCGTTTTTTGGTGTTTTTTGGTGGACCTAGGCAGAATCGAACTGCCGCCCCCGCAATGCGAATGCGATGTCATACCACTAGACCATAGGCCCTCGTTAATTTTTAATTTATAATTTTCAATTACTTGGTGCCCCCAGCATGAATTGAACACACATTTTGCCCTTAGGACGGGCCTGTTCTATCCGTTGAACTATGGGGGCAAAATTTATTTTGCTTTCTCAATAATTCTACACGAAAATAAAAACTTTTGCAAGGCCCTTGAATAGCCATCCTTTGACAATGGATTTAGGCGCGAGGGTCATGGTGTAGAAACCAAGACCCCCGCGAGAAAAGAGCAGGCATGCCTAAGTGTCGTCCGAGCCTTCGCCGAAATCGTGGCGTGGGCAAAGCGGGTGCTGACCGAGCGGAGTGGTGGGAGTGGGTTTGTTGCTGTTGTTTGTTCTCGCACTTGACGCGACTCGTTTTGTGCTTTTTTGATCCCTGGCCACGACCGATGGGCTTAGTTGATCACCGCAGACCAACACATCATAGCCGGGACATGTGGACGGTGAAATCGCCGCAATGCACATCTTGTTGTTACCATTATAACATGGTGGCGGCCCGGATCTCATAATTAACTCCTTTCTTTACTTATCCACGAACACATGGTATGGTCTCCATGCACTTGGCAGATAGGGTATAATTTAGAACTAAAAACTAATTTTGTCAATAACAAAAAACCGCCACACAGCCTGCAGAATAACAGGAAGGATCGATTGGCGCCTTGCTTGCAATGGCGTAGTCCCGCCATGGCGAGACGAAGCCTTGTGGATAAATTACTTGACAAAACTTACCCTATACTATATACTATATATTATATATCATAAACTATGAAAACAGACACCAGCCAAAAAATACTGGACTTCATAAAGAAAAACCGACAGGCATCGCCGAAAAAACTGGTTAACTACACTGGCTTTGGCGCGCCAGCAATTTTTAGGCAATTAAAAAAACTGCAAAATAGGGGACTACTTGCTAAAACCGGCAAACCACCGCGAGTCTACTACCACCTTCCGTTGGAAAAAAATTTGCCGAAAATAAATAATGTCTCAGAAGCGCTCTCTGTTACTATTCATTTAAAAAAGTTTGGACGTTTTTTAAGCGCCAGACCATATGGACAACAAACGTGGCTTGCTCTTCAGCCCTTATTGGCAAAAAAAATTTCGGGTAAAGAAAAAATTTTTATTGACTTCGCCGGCGTCCAAGTGTTGTGCCCCGGCTGGGCCGACGAATTTATTTCCTCTTTAAAAAAACGATATCCAAAACAAGTGGTTTTGCTTCCATCAAACAATGCCTCGGTAAAAATGTCATTGGAGTTTGTGGGGGGCTAAATTATTTTTGAAATGGCGTGGGGAAGAACAGGAAAATAATAAAAATATCAGGTTTCCTTTCTTTTTGTTAAGTATTCACGAAGCGCTTAACATATGTTAAAATGTTGGGAGAGCTTAACAAAAAATTAAATGATTGGTTATGCAAACACTCTTAATCCTCTTCTTATCTGCCTTGTCAATCGCCCTGCTGATCGGTTTCGTCTTGTTATACAAAAAACTCTCCGCCTTGCAAAAACCCAAAGAAGGCGAGCAAAATTTGTTTGTGATGCTGCAAAATCAAATCCAAGATTTGTCGCGTGTAATGGATCAAAAAATGACTGACACGCATAAAATTGTTAATGACACGCAAGCAAACATGCACAAAACAATTCAACAACAATTCGGCCAGTCGGTCAAAATCATTACGGACATAACAGAAAAACTCGCCAAATTGGATGAAACCAACAAGCAGGTGGTCGGGGTCGCTGAACAGTTGCAGGGTCTGGAGAATGTTTTGAAAAATCCGAAACACCGCGGGGTGCTGGGCGAATATTATTTGGAAAATGTTTTGAAAAACGTGATGCCGCCAGGCGCTTATGAAATGCAGTACAAATTTTCCGACGGCGATATTGTTGACGCGGCGATTTTCATTAAAGACAAGATAATCCCGATTGATTCAAAATTCAGTTTGGAAAATTATAATCGCATTTTGGAAGAAAAAGATACCGCCCGGCACGAAGAGTTGGAAAAACTGTTTAAACAAGATTTGAAAAAACGGATTGACGAAACCAGCAAATACATCAAACCAAAAGAGGGGACGATGGATTTCGCGTTTATGTTTATTCCGGCGGAAGGGATTTATTACGATTTGTTGATTAATCAGGTCGGCGCGATAAAACTCAACACCCAAGACCTGATTGAATACGCTTTCAAAGAAAAACATGTGATAATCGTGTCGCCGACATCGTTCTTCGCTTACCTTCAAACAGTAATGCAGGGCCTGCGCGCCTTACAGATTGAGGAGTCGGCCAAAGAGATCCGCCAACAGGTGGAACAGTTGGGAAAACATTTGTTATCTTACGAAGAATATATGAAAAAATTAGGCGTAAGTTTGGGCACGGTCGTTAATCACTACAATACTTCTTACAAAGAGTTTGCTAAAATAGAGAAAGATGTGGTGAAAATCACGGAAGGCGAGCGGACGGTTGAGCCGATGCAACTGGAAAAACCATCAATAGATTTATAACAAAACCTCTCTCTCGGAGAGATTGTGGATCCAATGGTTCGAAAATTCCCCTCTCAGAGAGGGGCGAGGGGTGTGTTCGCTGTCCCACCACCAACACCTCCCCCGCCCTCCTCCGAGGAGGGAGCTGACCGGCGCCAAATTTCTATGCCCCAAATAATAAAAATTAAAGTCATCCCGCACGCCGGCAAAAATGAAATTGTCGGTAAGCTGGCGGATGGCACGTTGAAAATAAAACTAAAAGCCCCGCCGGTTGACGGCAAGGCGAATGAGGAGTTGGTGAAATTTTTGGCGAAAGAGTTTGGGGTAAAAAAAGATGGTGTGAAAATTATTAGCGGAAAGACGGGGAGGAAAAAAATAATAGAGATAGATGATAGGTGATAATTAATTGCGGAATACACCCATCATTGATGAAAAACAAACGCTCGCGCAAAAGTCCCGTTAGGGACGCTCGACAGTGGCCAGGCACTTTAGTGCCTGGTAATCCAGTCAAACAACACCAGTCCCGTAGGGACGACAGAACCTTGCTGAAGCGCCACCGTTTCTGTCGTCCCTACGGGACTTTTGAAACTTATTTTATCCTTTCCAGGCCTTAAAAGGCCTGGCTACTATCAACCGCCCCTACGGGGCGTAATGAATGACTAACATCAAATGATTCAAATTACTTCGGCGAATCAATCCCGCCACCGCTCCATGGATTACACCTCAACACCCGCCAAATCGCTTTCGGAATCCCAATCATGATTCCTCTTTTTTTTATTACCTGATAGGCGTACTCGGAACAGGTGGGGTAAAACCGGCAGTAACCGCGCGGGTGTAAAAATTTAAACCAACCATGATCGGGAGAGAGGGTTTTTTGGTAGAGACGGATAAGAAGAAGGAGAATAAAACGTAATTTCACATTTTTACTCAAACACCAAACTTCCAACAATTTCTTTTAATTCGTTTTCATCTTGTCCCTCCCCAAAAACCTGAAAAGAAACAACTGTGTTTTTATTTTTTAGATAGTACCCTGTTGTTAAAACCATCTCGTCTGTGGTAATTTTTATATATTCTCTGCCGCCAATTTTTATTTCTTCATACGATATACCCCCTTGTTGAAACGCCTCTTTCAGACTATTCCCTGGTAACGCGAGGTTGGTAATAATATATTGTGTTAATGTTTGATTCGTGGCTTCTGCTTTTACCGCAATATATGGCGTGTGACAAAAGCTACAAGTTTCCGGTGGATTAAGATGCCATTCATACCCCTCTTCCGTCCATAACCCTTTCTCGTCAGCAACATACTTAGAAGGATAAACAAATGAAAATCCGCTTCCTTTAAATACTTCTTGGTCTTTTGTTTCTTGTCGCGCAGCTGATTGATTTTTAACCTCTTTGTTTTGTTGCCAAAAGTAAACCCCACCAACAACCACGACCACCATAATAATGATAATAATGATACTTTTCCAAATTTGTGACATATATTTTTAGTTAAAAACTATAATCTAAATATTCTTCATCTATGTATCTCCATTTATCTCCACCTATCTCAATCTACCCCCACCACCCCCGCTCTCTCCAACACCATTTTAATATCTCTCTCTATCTCTTTATACTCCACCCCAACAGTCCCAGGCTTCGCCATAATAGAAACATGAAAACCGGTTTTCAGCTTCCCGTCTTTCAACAACAAACGAACAACTTCTCGCATTTGCCGTTTAATTCGATTGCGTTTAACCGCGCTTTTGCTAACCTTAACGCTGACAACAAAACCAATTTTCAAATCGTCCGCGTTATATTTCCGCCGAGGATACTTTTCCGGCTCTATTTTCCAAACTTTCGCGGTAATAAATTTGCCGGCAAAAAATCTGCCCTCTTTAAAGAGTATTTCAAAATCTTTCATGTGTTTTAGACGATTTTCTTGCGGGATCATATTAACATTCTAACATAAAAACACAAAAGGCGACACACGCCGCCTTTGTTTAAATGTTTATAAGTTTTAATGTGTCCTTTTGGTGCGTTTGCCTTTGCGCTCGTCGCTCACGGTAAGTTTCTTTCTGCCCTTGACTCGACGTCTTTTCAAGACCGCGCGGCCGTCTTGGGTCTTCATTCTGGAGCGAAAACCATGTTTTTTCGCTCTCCGACGCTTGTTTGGTTGGTAAGTGCGTTTTGGCATAGGGTTTGTAGTATTAAGAGTGAAGTAAGTATAATACAAATTAAATGACAAGTCAAGAAGTTGAGACAAAATCTCAATAAGCAATTCACCTAAGATCTAATTCACCTAATTTCTAATAAAATTTCCAAATCTAAATGTAAAATTTTAAAATTTGGTGTTTTATTAGGTGAATTAGGAATTAGGTGAATTGGGTGAATTTTCGCTCTTTTATCCCCACTATCCACAGTTTGTCCACAATTTACTCACTTTTGGCTTATTTTAAGCCATTTTTGCTTTATAAAATGTGTGATAGAATAGAACAAAAGAAAAAATATGACTACCCACGAAATCTGGCAAGCGGTGTTGGCGGAGTTTGAATTAAAGCTAACTAAAGCCAATTTTACCACTTGGTTCCACCATACTGGCATTTCTGGATATGAAAACGGCCAGGTGGTTATTTGTGTTCCAAGCGCTTTTGCTAAAAACTGGTTGGAGAAAAAACATCACTCTGATGTGGTAAAAATACTGGAAAAAGTGACTGGAAAACCATTAAAAAGGGTTGAGTACCGAGTTGAAAACATAAAAAATGCGGTTGAACACGAATGTGTGGTTGCTCCCGCCGTGATAACACAAATAACCGGCCAACAACCTATCAACACCACACCACCGCCCCAAACAAACAAGCCGGGCGGCCAAAATGGTATCAAATTTGGTTTGAATCAAAAATACACTTTTGACACCTTTGTTGTCGGGAAGGGAAACGAATTGGCGCATGCGGCGGCGCAAGCGGTGGTGAACCGGCCAGGTGATGCTTATAATCCGCTTTTTGTTTATGGTGGTGTTGGTCTAGGTAAAACCCACCTTATACAGGCCATTGGTCATGGTTTTTTAGAGAAAAACCCGCAAACAAAGATACTTTATGTAAGTTCCGAACGTTTTACCAATGATTTTGTTTCTTCAATTAAAGAGGGGCGAGGAAAAGAATTTAAAGATCGCTACCGCAATGTTGACTTGCTTTTAATTGATGACATCCAGTTCATTGGCGGCAAAGAGCAGACTCAAGAAGAATTTTTTCACACTTTCAACGAACTCCACCAACAGCGCAAACAAGTGGTAATGACTTCGGATCGTCCGCCAAAAGCGATTCCGTCTTTGGAAGATCGTTTGCGCAGCCGTTTTGAGTGGGGAATGATTGTTGATATTGCCGCCCCGGATATGGAAACTCGCGCCGCGATTTTACAATCAAAATGCCAAGAGAAGAGATTTATTATTGATCCGGAGCTTGTCCAAATGGTTGCCGCGTCAATTCAAAGCAACATTAGAGAGCTTGAGGGCGCGCTTAATAAAATAATCGCCTATCACCAATTAAAAAACCTTGCGCCGGACAAAGAGTCTGTTCGCTCGGTTTTATCCACACTTGAAGCGCAAAACCTAAAGCGCTCCGCCACACCGAAAGATATTATTGGTGTTGTCGCTGATTTTTATGGTATTGGTCTTGACGACATCGCCGGCAAGAGCAGGGAAAAACGCTTGGCCGGGCCGCGCCAAATCATTATGTTTTTGTTGCGCAAAGAATTAAAAATGTCTTATCCGGCAATTGGTGATGAGCTGGGCGGCAGAGACCACACCACCGCCATGCACGCGCACACCAAAATCGGCATTGAAATGGAAAATGATTTAAAATTAAAACAAGATATTGAAGTAATCAGACAAAAATTGTTCACAAACGCTGGATAAGCTGTGTAAAAGTTGTGTTTTACTTGTTCGAACATTGTTATTATTCGCAACAAACATACACAGTTTTTCCACCGATAAAAAACTTTTTCTAAAAACAACAACAGTTTGATAACAAAACAACAACAAACTTGTCCACCTAAAATTTGTTTTAGTTCGGCGCAAAAAACGACTTCTACACCAAATTCACCGCCCCTACTATCTACTACTATATATAAATATAATAAACAAATCGATTAATAGTAACAAACAACGATATGAAATTTATTTGTACTAAAGAAAACCTGTCGTATTCGTTGGATTTGGTGAGTGGCGTTGCCGGGCGCCATGCCAGCCTGCCGATTTTGATGAACATCTTAATTCAAGCCGAAGCAGCCGGTGTTCGTTTGGTGGCGACAAACCTTGAAATGGCGATAAAAACATCCTTGCGCGCCAAGGTTGACGAGGCGGGGTCGTTTACCGTGCCAGCCAAAACACTTACTGACTTTGTTCATCTTTTACCAGACGAACAAGTAGAAGTAAGTCTGCAAGAAAACGAGGTTTTTATCAAATGTGGAAACTCCTCAACAAAAATTAAAGGAACGCCGGCAGACGAGTACCCGGTTGTGCCGGAGATTGAAGAAAAACACGCGTACACAGTAAACGCGGAGATGTTTAAAGATTCTTTGTCTCGGGTTGTTTTGGCTTGCGCGAAAAATGAAATTAGGCCGGAATTGTCCGGGGTTTATTTTGGCCTGTTTACCGAGCGCTACCCAGGACTATTAGTGGCGGCGACGGACTCCTATCGTTTGGCGGAAAAAAAACTTGAAGTTGAGCAGGGAACAGAAGAGGCGCGGGCGATTGTTCCTTCTCGCACGGTTTATGAATTGGCGCGACTGGTGTCTTTGGCAAAAAACAAACAAGGAGAAACAAAAATCAGACTCTGGTTAAGCGAAGGACAAATTGCGGCGCGTTACGATGATTTTGAGGTAAGCTCTCGTTTGGTTGAGGGTAAGTATCCTGATTACGCGCAAATTATTCCAACAAAAACAAAAACAACCGCGAGCTTCCCGGTTGGTCTTATGGTTAATAAAATAAAAACCGCCAGTCTGTTCACTGCTTCCGGGGTAAACGCGGTTTCATTTGATTTAAACGCAAGCCAAGGAACAATCGGGCTTTCTTCCACTAGTACGCAAACAGGCGAACACTCCTCGGAAATAGAATCAGAAGTGCTTGGTGAAGAAAATTCAATTTTATTAAACCACCGGTATGTGTTGGACGGGCTGCAAAATTTAAACAGCGAAGACGGTGAGTTCGGAGTAAACAGCAGCGACACGCCCTGTGTGTTTAGGGCAAAAAACAAAGACGACTATGTTTATGTGGTGATGCCGATACGACAATAAGTCCATAAAGTCCAAAAGTCTGTAAAGTCTATAAAAATAACGAATTTTATCAAAGAATTAATTATTTCACAAGTATTTCCACCACTTCAGATTTGGTTTGTCCGCCGTTTTTTGGTTTTACTTCCGCGATTAAAGTCCAAACACCTGTTTCCGGCGCGGAGCTCCAGGTAAAAAGAATTTGGTTGTTAAAAAGATTTGAAAAGTCGGTTATTGTTGTTAAAATAGTTTTTTCTTCACCGGACTTTTGTTGGTAAATTAGTATCTCTTTAATTTGTTCCAACTTAAAAGGTTCTAACGCGAGCCGGATAGGAAAATTATTTTGCGAAACGGTTTTATTTTTTTCCACCCAAGAAACGCTCGGCGGCTCTTCGCCGGCCTGCAAAGTAAAATTAATTGTTTGTTCGGTTTTATTTCCAATATCATCTTCCGCCAAAATAATTAAAGTGTGCGCTCCGGACTCCAACCACTTCGCGTAGTAGTTTAAGTTAAACGGCGGGGCTTTTATCACACCAACATAACGCGCGTCAATTTTGTATGACACCCGAGTTACTCCGCGAGGCGCGCCAAAGCGAAAATTAGTATCAATTTGCCGCGAGTATAACACTGCTCCGTCAGTTGGATAAATAATTTCTATTGTCGGGGCCAATTCTGAAGAATGTGTGTCGTCATATTCAGTTGGCGGGTCTTCAAAACTGATTTGCCAATCAGGATTTTTTTCTTTGGTTCTTTTTATCCAGTCTTGAATCGCGTTTTCCCAGATTTGATACTGCGGGTCATCAGCTGGATTTTCAAGCGCCGGTCCGCGCGGGTCGTCTTTGTTTACATAGTGCAAAATTGAGTGCGCCGGCAAGTAAGAGCGTTGGATAATATATTTTTCCGGCGTTGAACTGGACGCGAGTTTGCCGGTTAATTTATCTATTGATAGTGTAATCGCCCCGCCGGTTGAGCCGCGTAAAATTGGCTTCTCCGCGTCATTTGGCGGCGCTTCCGGGAAAGCCTCCACCGGCGCGTTTTTTAACGCCTCGCGCATAAATTTATTCCAGATAACGCCAGCGACTTTACTGCCGCCATACCCTTGTTTCATTTGTGTGTTGTCCGTGTTGCCGGCCCAGACCCCGGCGACAAAACTCGGGGTGTAACCGATTGTCCACGCGTCAACATAATTGTTTGTGGTGCCGGTTTTTGCGGCCACAGAACGATTCGGCAGTGTCAGCGTCCCGCCGGCGCCGAACATATACGCGCGAGAGGCGTCATCGCTCAAGACATTGGAAATTGTCGCGGTAATTTTTTCATCCAGGACCTTTTCGCCTTTGGTTTTTTTCCATTCAAACAAAGTGCCGCCAACACTGTCTTCCACGCGTAAAATACTGACCGGTTCAAATTTATTTCCGTTAGCGGCAAAGACAGAGTAAGCGCGAACATGATCAAGCAGTTTTATTTCTCCGCCGCCCAATACGAGCGTCAAACCAAACTCGCCGTCGCTCAAGGTCGTATAACCCATTTTTTTGGCAAATTCAACCGACTTGTCTTGCCCGACCAAATACATTGTTTGCACCGCGGGGATATTCAGCGAGCCCTGCAAGGCCTGCCGCATGCTTACCGGCCCGCGCTCTTTGGAGTCATAGTCAACCGGTTGATAGGGTTTTCCGGAAACCGCGAAATTCGTCAGCACATCAAAAAGAACAGTATCCGGAGTATATCCTTTTTCAAACGCCGCGGCGTAAATAATCGGTTTGAAAGACGATCCGGGCTGGCGTTTGCCAAGAGTCGCGACATTAAATTGGCCGTCAATTGTTTCATCAAAAAAATCCCGCGACCCGATCATTGATAAGATTTGTCCATTTTTTGGATCCATCGCCATCAGCGCCGCGTTGTTGGCGCCCGCTTCCAATAAGCTTTTTTCATTTTCTTTTATCGCCAGTTCCGCGGCCTGCTGTTTTTCCCAATCAAGCGAAGTGATTACTTTCAGTCCGCCAGTATCAACAAGTTGTTCGCCGAACATGTCCACCAGCTGTCCTTTGACATAAAGCGTAAAATGAGGCGCCTGAATGTTTTCAATTTTTTGTTTGATTTTTAATGGCTCGGCTTGCGCCGCGTCAGCTTCTTCACGGGAAATATAATCTTCCGCGACCATTCTTTCCAAAACAAAATCGCGGCGGTTTTTTAATTTGTCCGGGTCGTTCAAATAAAGCGACGGCGCTTTTGGCAGACCGGCGAGCGTCGCGGCCTCGGCAAGCGTAACATCTGAAACATGTTTTCCAAAATAACTTTGCGCGGCGGACTCAACGCCGTAATTGGTTGAGCCGTAAGGAATTTCATTGAAATAAATTTTCAAAATTTGTTCCTTGGTGTATTTTTGTTCCAAGCGGATGGATAAAATAATTTCTTTAATTTTGCGGGTGATTTTTCTTTCATTGGTCAGCACGGCGTTCTTCACCAATTGTTGAGTTAAGGTTGAGGTGCCGCCGATTCGTTTGTTGGTGAACACGCCGTAAACAACCGCGCGCAAAATGCTTAACGGCCTGATGCCTTTGTGTTGGAAAAACTCCGTGTCTTCGGTGGCGATAACCCCATTGATCAAAAACTGCGGCACCTGATCCAGTTCAACCAAAGTTCTTTTTTCTTGCGCGTAAACTTCGTAAAGCAGGTGTTCGCCGGTGCGGTCAAGTATTTTTGTGCTTTGGGCGACCTTCCGGTCTGTTAGTTTGTCAGGGTCCGGCAGGTCGCGGCTGGCCCAAGCAACCATAATCGTGCCAATTAAAAATACAAAAACCAACCCAACCAGCGCCAACCAGCCGAGCTTTCTCCAAAACCGGCCGCCGGCCTTTCTAATCACCGAATGGTGGTTTTTTGTCGTATAGCCGTAAACTCGGCGGCGGTTATCCCCACTACTCATATTTGGCCTATTTAAGCTATTTTTGTGTGTAAAATCAGTCTTTTTACATTATATCACACCTTGACAAAATGGCCAATTTGTGGTATAATGTCGCGGTTATGAGTTTACTTAACAAAAGCCAAAAAACTTGGATAAAAAGAGCGGTTGCCGTGTTGGCAATAATCAGTTTTGTTGTATCTGCAGGCAAACCGCAATTGGCTGAAGCCGTGTCTCTGGTTGACTTGCTTAGGTTGGATTTTGTCAATGCGATTGAGCCGTCTGAACTGCCGACATCCTCCGACCGCGAGCCGGTGCGGACAATTTTGGTGGTAGTGACGGCTTATTCCAGCACACCAGACCAAACCGACAGCACACCATGTATTGCCGCCAAAGGTTTTGACTTATGCGAGGCATATGCTCAATTCGGCGAAGGCAATACCATTGCCGCGAATTTTTTGACAATAAATAAGCATATAAAACTGCCGGAATTGTTCGGCGATAAAACTTTCGTGGTCCGCGACCGCATGAATGAGCGTTATGGCTATGGCCGGATTGATGTCTGGATGCCGACGCGGGAAATGGCAAAAGAGTTTGGAGTGAAGAGGGTGAAGATGGATATTTACTAAACAGAACACAAAACACAATTAACAAAACCCACACGAAAAACCCGCCAACGAGGCGGGTTTGTGGTCTTGAAGTGCGGGTTTATTTGTGGTATAGTATTAGCGAATTTTTAATTTTAAACAATCACAGGTTAACTCCCTCCTCGGAGGAGGGCGAGGGAGGTGTTCGCAAACCTTTGCGAACACACCCCCCGCCCCTCTCCGAGAGGGGAGATTTAGATACAAAATTGTTCCGACTTTGTCGGGGGCGCTCAATGAAATCGGCATTTACAAATTGAAAATTAAATCGCGGTACCGTAGCCAAGCAGTAAGGCAGAGGTCTGCAAAACCTCTATGCATGGGTGCAATTCCCATCGGTACCTCAACACCAGCCTAATCGGCTGGTTTTGTTTGACTTTTTGTTTCTAAATAATTATAATTAATTCCACGTCTCGGCGAACCGAGGCAGACACACCATATACGGCATGGGGGTGCTGTTGTGGGGAATCTTTCTCTACCTTGGCTGTCGGCAAAGGAGGACGGCAGACGAATTTTGGTGAATCCAAGGAATGAGACAAGAGTGTCTGGTTTGGGGAGTCGGACAGCGATTACAATAGTGCGCAACCAACAGAGGAAGACATGAAGAAAATTCTTGGCATTGCGGTTGTGCTCGTTCTCGCCGGAGCGACCGCTTCGGCGAACGAGCGGACGACCGGCCCGCCGACCGATCAGTCGGCAAACTCTGCCCGCTCGGGCGACACGCTGGCTAGCGACGGTGGGGTTGCGGCCTGCGACATTTCAATCTGTTTCGACAACGTGGCCCTCGTCGTCCTGCTCAACCGCGGAAGTGTCGCGGGAGACATCGGCGTGATATTCCGCAACGTCGCCATCTTCATGGGCGAGGATCAGCCGGCGCTGCGCGTCGCGTTCATCCACTCCCCTCCACCTCCCAACATCACTGGATACTGCGGCATCACCAGCGTCGGCTGAACCGTTGCGGATCCTCGGGAGCGGTCGCCCCCGGAAGGTTCGTGATCGGACCATGCGTCCGGTCTCAAAACTAGTTGTTCTTTTTACCGAGGTAAAACTCGGAATAGCCCCAGTGTGGGGCTGGTCTTTGGAAAAGCTTCACTGGGAGGGTTGAAACAGACTTGCTCTGATTTCGCCCTCCCAAACTCCCATAAAATAAACTCCGCTCCGATGTTACATAGGAGCTTTTTTTATTGCCAATTCTCTCATTAAGATGTAAAATTGTTGGGTATGGATACCAAAAAGTTTGTTATTATAGATGGCAACGCAATAATACACAGAGCTTACCACGCCCTGCCGCCGATGATGGTCAAAGGCACGATGGTGAACGCGGTGTATGGTTTCACTTCAATGCTGTTGAAAGTGATTAAAGATTTAAAACCGGATTATTTGGCGGTTAGCTTTGATGTTGCCGGCGGAACTTTTCGCGATAAAATTTATGATGGTTATAAAGCCAAACGGGTGAAAGCGGATCAAGAACTGTATGATCAAATTCCATTGGTTCATAAAGTTGTTGAGGCGTTCGGTCTGCCGATTTTAAAACAAGCAGGCTTCGAAGCCGATGACGTTATCGCCACTATCGTGGCTAAAGTTGAAAATGAAAAAATCAAAATGAAAAATATTGTAGTGAGCGGCGATATGGACCTTCTGCAGTTGGTTGATGAGGACACCAGTGTTTACGCGCTAAGAAAAGGCATGAGCGATATTGTGATGTATGATATTGATGAAGTCCAAAAGAAATATGGTTTTGGGCCCGAACATATTGTTGATTACAAATCTTTGTGCGGTGACGCGTCGGATAATATTCCGGGCGTGCCGGGGATTGGGGAAAAGACGGCGACGGAGTTGATTGAGAAAATCGGCGGAATTATGGAGATATACGCGCAAGTCCGAAGTCCGAAGTCCGAAGTCCGAAAGTTTTTTACAGAGGGCGTGATTAAAAAACTTTTAGATGGAAAAGACAGCGCCATGATGAGTAAAAAATTGGCGACAGTGGTGAGAGACGTGCCTGGATTAGATTTTAAGCTGGAAGACTGCGCGATGAAAGATTTTGACCGACAGAGCGTGGTTGATTTGTTGAGGAAGTTTGAGTTTTTCTCGTTGATTAAGAGGTTGCCGGGCGGGGAGAGCGAGGGCGGAGGACGTAGGGTGGAGGATGTAGGAGCGAAGACGAGAAAGAACGAGATGAGAATGATTGAGATTGATGAGAAGAACATTGGTGAATTAGAGAAAGCGATAAATGGCGCGGATGTTTTTGCCTGCAAGGAAATTTTGAGCGGGACGGACATTTTAAACAGCGACTTGTTAGGATTGGTTTTTGTCGTCGGCTCGTCCGGTTATTTTCTCTCTGATCCGTCCAAATCCGTTCAATCCGTTAAATCCGTGTTCTATTCAAAAGACAAGATCCTCGTTGGCCACGACCTCAAACAACTCATCAAAGTACTTTATAGACTTTACGACTTTATAGACTTTACAGACTTCGCTCACCTGTTTGACACCATGATCGCATCCTACCTGATCAACTCCAGTACCCGCGCCCATGACGCAAAAAGCATTATTTTGCGCGAGCTGGGGCAGGAGATTCAGGGCGGATCAGACCAAAGCAGTTTGTTTGGCGCTAATCCAAAACAAGTGGCCGAAGAATTACAGCTGATTTTAAAAGCTTACGAAATACAAAAGAAAAAGCTGGCGGATATGGAAGATTTTGGTTTGTTTGAAAAAGTGGAGATGAAATTAATACCGGTTTTGGCTGAGATGGAATTGAATGGCATCGCGATTGACACTGTTGTGTTAAAAAAATTATCCAAAGATGTCGCCGGAGAAATAAATAAAATTGACAAACAAATTCAAAAAGAGGCTGGCGAAGAATTTAATATCGCGTCGCCGACGCAGCTGCGCGATATTTTGTTTGATAAATTAAAATTGCCGAGCGAACAAATTAAAAAAGGGAAGACCGGATATTCCACCGCTGACGCCGAACTGGAGAAATTGATTGACGAACATCCCATTATCAGCATGATTCGCGATTATCGCGAATTGGCGAAATTGCAGAATACTTATGTTGATGTTTTGCCAACGCTTGTAAACAAAAAAACCGGTCGTATTCATACGACTTTTAATCAAGCGGTAACAACCACGGGACGGCTTTCCAGCTCTGAACCGAATTTGCAGAATATTCCGATTCGCACTGATTTAGGCAAAGAAATTCGCAACGCGTTTGTCGCCGAAGCCGGGAACAATTTAATCGCGGCGGATTATTCTCAAATTGAATTACGCATTGTCGCGTCATTGGCCAAAGACAAAACAATGATTGAAGTGTTCAAGCGCGGAGAGGATATTCACCAAGCAACCGCCGCGGCGATCAATGATGTCCCATTAGATAAAGTAACGAAAGAAATGCGCTACGCGGCGAAAGCCGTGAATTTCGGCGTGTTGTACGGCATGGGTTCTTACGGGTTGGCATGGCGAACAAAAATGCCACAGTGGCAGGCGAAAGATTTTATAAAAAAATATTTTGAAAAATTCTCCAGCGTGAAAAAATACATTGACCAAACTTTAGAATTTGCCAAGAAAGAAGGTTATGTTGAAACGCTATTTGGCCGGCGGCGATATATTCCGGAATTAAAATCCGATAATTTTCAACTGCGTTCCGCCGGCGAGCGGATGGCGATCAATATGCCGATTCAGGGCACAGCGGCGGATTTGATGAAGCTCGCCATGATTGAAGTCCATAAAGTCATAAAGTCTATAAAGTCCGAGAGCGATGTGAGATTGATTTTGCAGGTGCACGATGAATTGGTATTGGAGGTTAAGAAGGGTTTGGAAAAAGAAGCATCAAAATTAGTAAAAGACGCGATGGAGAATGTGGTAAAATTAAACGTGCCGGTGGAGGCGCGTGTAAGTGTGGGAAAGATGTGGGGGGGTTTGAAATTATAGTCCACTAATTTGACGACCACTAATTGCCACTAATATAAATAAGGCAAACCACTGATTTTTTAGTTTCACAAAAAGCGCGCGTCATGATAGAATATGAGCAGAACTTTTTGTTATTTAAAACAATGCACGCAGATTTTGTGCGTGTTTAATTTTTATATCATATGAGTGAAAAACGAATTCTCGGCAAAATCTCTTATATTTTTGGTATAATAATCATTGTGGTGTTTTTATTTTTTGCCGCCATATCTTTGATTAGGCCAATTCTGGGTTTTGTCGAAAGAAACAACGAGGAGCGAGCAAATGAGCGAGCAGTTGAGATAACTCAAAATAAAGTGGAATTGTGCGAAAAAGACGGGGGCGTTTATTTTCCATATGAAGGCCGCTGTGTGTATCAAAAAGATCCACAGTCTGTTGTGTCCGTATGCGAAGAGTGGGATAGGAAAAATATAGAGCACAAAGAAAAGATAGAAAAGTCAGTTGAATACCTTAATTCAATAATCACGGAAGAACAAAAATTGATTATTGATTTGTGGTCCACCATTTTTAATGATCCGGTGTTTTATTATGAAGATGGTAGGTGGGCGGGCCTTACTTGTGATGGGGCAGTCTCCACTTGCTCTACTTACTCTACTTATGATGCGGACAACGGCTATTTTAAGAAACATATTATTCCGGTTTGGATTGAGAAAGAGGAGCAGACAACAGCTAAAGGTGAAAAATATTTAGGTTTTCACATAAGTTACAGCGTGAGGATGGGTGATTGGTATAGGCATGAGGTTGGTAATTTTACTAACTGGGCCGGCGCTAATTGGGTTGTTGTCAAAGAGAGCGATTATAAATCGTTAATAGAGGCAATAAAGAAAACCACCTACAGAAGCCAGTTGTTAAAAATTCCCAAGGACGCCGTTGCCGCTTATGACCGGTTTAGCAAAACTGGGGATTTGTTTGGTGATACCCAACATAAGACATGGAGTGGTTTTTGGGGTGGAGACCGGACCGGACCGACCAATGTCGCCGAGTTTAAGGATTTTTCAGGGGTTGTGATTGCGCAAAAGCACAGAATACTGGAACAGGGCAGGGATTGCGTGGAAATGATTTCATTGTTAAGGAGTTGCGATTCACACCTTAAGATTGCTAATTGGGACAATAGATACACCGCCGAAGGTATTGACTTTAATACGTATGGTGGGATCAGCATTTCAGCACGTTCCGGATTTGAAGAAAACAGAACAGAGGATTGTCATAAGGCAGAATTAAATTTAATATCAGACAAGCTTGACTGCTTTCCAGTAGACTGCGATCCGTATGGCGGAAAGACGGGGCTTGACTTTACTATGTAGAAACAACAGTTAATTCAAATTAAATTTTTGTTTAACTATTATTGAACCGATATGAAAGTTATAAAATTATTTTGGAATAAAAGTTTTACTGCAGCGGACAACCGGACTACTGGCGCCACAAAATTTTGGAGTCTCGGGGCATTTTGGATGGGGAACACCAGAGATGGGTGGATGGACATTATAATACTTCGCAGTTTTCAGGTCATAATTTCGCCATTGTTGGGTTTTATCATCGCTGTTCGTCGTTCTCGAGTACTGACAAAATATGATGATTTTTCGGTGCCGCTACAGATTTTTGAGTTTACCATCAAAATTGTTAAGGTTTTCTTTTTTGTCTTGTTGTTCTTCCTGTTAAGCAACCTGCTTAATTCAATTGTTCTTTCAGAAGGCCGCACTGTTTTTGGCAAACTCGTCTTGGACAGCTTTGCGTCGTCGGCGCTTTTAATTATGTTTGCCGCAATGAGTTGTGGCGCTGGGGTTGGCTATTTGTTTTATGTGAGGAAGAATTATCAGTTTATTTGGCTGGCCATTTCTTTTATGTTGGTGATTCCGGCCGTCGTTGTGTTTTTGTATGTTTTGGTTTTAAAAGCGTTTCCATCTCTGCGGAAATATACCCCCCAAGACGGTGTGGGGAAAAGGTGGGGGGAGTTGAAATAACAGCCCACTAATTAAGCGACCACTAATTGCCACCAATATGAATAAGGAGGGTGATCTTTTGTATCCGGAATTAAGCTATGAGTTGGTAGGTTTAGCTTTTAATGTCAGTAATAGATTGGGTTTTGGTTATCAAGAGAAATATTATCAAAGAGCATACGAGATGGAACTGTTAGATAGAAAAAAGTTGTATAAAAAAGAGCAAAAATGCGTATTGATGTATAATGGCAGGCGGATGGGCAGGTATTTTATTGATTTTGTGGTTGAAAACACGATCGTAGAACGGAATAAAATCTAAGAGGGTGGCAAATTAGTTTTATTAGTGGCCGCTCAATTAGTGGGCTATTATGATCATATTCCTCTACGGCGCGGATACGTTCCGGAGCCGGCAACAACTAAAAAAAATGATAGAAAAGTTCAAGAAAGACCGCGATCCGGGTGGATATAACGCGGCTATTTTGGATTGTCAAAAAGAGGAAGATGGAAAAATTTGGGAGCAGATTTTAGCCACGCCGTTTTTGGCGGAGAAGCGAATGGTTATTTTGGAAAATTTATTATTATCAAAAAATAAGGATTTGTTGGCGGGACTTCAAGAAAAAATAGAAAAGAAGAGTTTGTCGGACGCGACCGTATTGGTTTTTTGGGAAGGCGCTGATAAATTCAAAGGCAAAGAAGCCGAAAATTTATTCAAGTGTTTGGCGAAAGAAAAGTTTTGTCAGAAGTTTGATTTGTTGGTTGGGGTGAAATTAAATAGTTGGATAACGCAGGAAGTTAAAGAACGGGGTGGAAAGATTGACCAGCAAGCGGTGCAATATTTGGCGCGGAATGTTGGCGGGGATATGTGGAGACTGAATTCGCTTATAAACCAACTGATAGCATATGTCATTGCGAGGAGCGAGGAACGAGCGACGAAGCAATCCAGTGGCGACGGGCTGGATCGCCACGCCCCTGTGCCGGGGCTCGCGATGACAGGGCGCGAAATTGAGCTTGCCGATGTTCAATTGTTTCTTGACGAAAAAGCCGACGATAGCATTTTCAACCTCGTTGACGCGGTGGTGGCAGGGAGAAGTAAAGAGGCGTATAAAATGATTCGCGAGCAGTACCGATTGGGGGAGGACGCGCAGTTTGTTTTTGCGATGCTTCTGCGGCAATTTAGAATTTTGTTGGAACTGCGGGATTTATACGACCGCGAAGATAATCTACCGAGTGAACAGCTGGCGAAAAAACTCAATCTGCATCCGTTTGTCGTAAAAAAGTCTTTGGTGTTCGTTAAAAAATATTCTTTGGCTAAATTAAAAACCGTTTATCAGCGTTTGTTGGATTTAGATGTAAAAACAAAGACCGGCCAAGGCGACCAGTCGTTATTGTTGGATGTTTTTGTGGGGACGGCGTAGGTTTATCTTCGGTCAGTTGGCGGTTCTGGGGGCGCTTCAATAGTCTCTTTTTGTTTTTCGTATTCAGGATCTTTTTCCGGATCAAAACGGGTGGTCTGGCGCAGTTCGTTAAAATCGTTTAACAAACCACCAAGCTCCTTAGCCAACAATTCGTTGGTTTCTGTTGATAATCTGCCGCGGATATTATCAATTTTGCGCTGAAACAGATTCCGCAAATAGTCGGCGTATTCAAGGCATTTTTTCAACTCCGGGACCCCCTCAACAATTTTTAAGCAATCAGCCTCTGTATTTTTCGGTGATACTTCCACCACCTTCGCAAATTGTCCAGGTAAATTTTTTACAACCCAACCTTTTAACAACCAACCCTTAGCGCCGCCGTTTTTGTATTGTTCATAAAACATCGGGAGCGTCCAATCTTCAAGAAGAATGTCTTCCAAAGCATTGTCAGCCACACATCCTTGAATATGAGAGAGAGGAACCCCAACCGCGTTTGGCAGGTAATCGCCGCGGACCACTTCGGAGAGAAAATTTTCTTTTAATTCTGACATATTATTAAATAATAAATCCCAGTCTTAACTGGGATTTATTTTACTACGTTTTTATTTTTTTGCAACTTTGTTGATTTGCGCCATGAGGCGAGAGAAGCGTCGTCCGGCGGTATTTTTTTTGATAACTCCGCGTTTAGCAGCCTTGTCCAGCGCTTTTTGCGCTAAACGGAGCTTTTCTTTCAGTTCGGTTTCTCCGGCAACTACCGCCTTCTTTATTATCCGCACCGCGTCTTTATAGATTTTTGTGGCAACGGCATTGCCGAGCGCCCGCTTTTTCGCCCGACGTAACGCCTTTTTCGCGTTTTTTAGGTTTGGCATAGTATTTTAAGAGGAAATTAAGTGTGGGTAGAGTATATTATAATATGGCAAGAAAGTCAAGCTAACATCGTACGAACACACCCCCTGCCCCTCTCCGAGAGGGGAGGTTGTAAATTTCTTCACCCATCTTCGAGAGGGGAGTTTATAATTTCCCTCCTCGGAGGAGGGCGAGGGAGGTGTTCGTTGGTGAGTTTAAAAACCCTATGTCTCTCTCTTCATCCATTCAATCGTCTTTCTGTTTTGCACTAACATTGCAATGGCATTGCGGACCTCGGGGAATTTCAACCGTTCCACGCGCTCTTTGTTGTCCTTATAAACATCTTCCATCATTTTTATCTCTTTATCAATTTCTTCATCTCCCGCGGTTATGTTATTTTCTTTCGCGATTTGGCGGGAGACCAGCGCGGCTTTGGCGCGTTTTTCCGCTTGGGCGCGGAATTCCTCAAACATTTCCTGCTTGGTTTTTTTAATATCTTCCAAATATTTTTCAATCGTGATGCCGTGATGTTCCAGATCGGATTTTAATTCATAAAACATTTTTTGCCGTTCCGCGTTAAGCAGAACTTCCGGAATTTCTTCAAATTCTGATTGGGCGACCATGTTGTCCAGCAGTTCAATTTCGTATTTTTGTTCGGCATGTTTTTTCGCTTCTTCGGTTAAATTGCGGCGCATCAACTCTTGCAGTTTGGTAAAACTTTCTTGCCCGAGGATTTTCGCGAATTCATCGTCAGCCGGCGGAAGTTGCCGCTCAAAAACATCTTTAACTTTAATTTTGAAATTAACTTTTTTGCCAGCGAGATTTTTTTGATAGTGATTCGGTGGAAAGTCCAAGGCGAATTCTTTTTCATCGCCTTTTTGCAGTCCAGCCGCCTGTTGATTAAACCCGGGCACATAATGATCCTCGCCCAAATACACGCGATAATCTCTGGCTTGCCCGCCTTCAACCGGAATTTTGTCTAAAAACATTTCCAAATCTATTAGTAACATGTCATTATTTTCGGCTTTGCCGGTTTTTATCACTTCTTTTGCTCGCGTTTCGCGCAAACTATCCAGCGTTTTTTCTATATCTTTGTCTTCAACTTTTTTTACTTCTTTTTTAACAGACACCTTTTTTATATTAGACAACTTGACTTTAGGCATCAAAGCAACCGTGGCCTTGTAGGTCAAGTCATTGTCCGGCGCCATTTTTTCCAGGCTGATTTGCGGCATTCCCACAGTTTCTACGCCTTCAGATTTTATCGCGTCATAAAAACTTGCCTGAACAATGGCTTCAAGCGCTTCTTGCATTATTTTCATTTCGCCGATTTCTTTTTTTATCATTTCATACGGCGCCTTGCCCGGGCGGAAGCCTTTGATGGCTGCCCGTTCTGATATTTTCTGCGCGGCTCTTTCCAGATGTTTTTGGTATTCAGCCGGCGCGACGGTAATCGTCAATTCAATCTGCGATTTTTCCAGTTTTTTGGCGGTGTGGGGCATAGAGTGTGTTAAAGATTAAGTTGGTGTAGTATGGTGGATTTATGGAGAAAAGTCAAGGTCGCCATCAAAACACAGAACACAATTAGCATGACACATAGAACTAACGATGAGATTCGTTGTGTTTTGTTAACTGGGTTCTGTGTTCTGTCTTTCTTTTATGATATAATATATTCAAATCAAACCGTAAGATGGCAGATAAAAATACACACCGCGGTTTCACCCTTATCGAGATTGTCGTCGCGCTCGGCGTGTTTTTGTTATTCATGAGTGGAATTTATTCCGGCATTCAGTTTGTTTTCAAGTCGGTTTATTATTCGCGGATGAAAATTTTGGAAACCGCGCTTTTGAACGAACAACTGGAAATTATTCGCAACCTGCCGTTTGAAGATGTCGGCATTATCAACGGCAGTCCGTCAGGCGTGTTAGAAAGAACAGTAACAACCACCCGCAGTGGAATTGAATTTGAAATTACGCGCACGATTAGAAACATTGACGACGAATTTGATGGCACTATCGGCGGCGACCCCAACGATCTCGCGCCGGCTGACTATAAATTAGTTGAGGTGGAAATAATCTGTGACAAATGCAACCAAACAAAAAAAGTGAGCGAGGCGACCTATGTTTCGCCGAAACTTTTAGAAGGCGATCCGACGCATGGCGCGTTGTTTATTGAAGTGTTTGACGCTGACGGCGATCCGGTTTCCGGCGCGGATGTTCATATTGTCGCCACTGAAACTAATCCGACCATTGATTTGACAGACACGACGGACAACGATGGTATGTTAAAATTGGTTGATTTGGGCGCGGGCATCGGCGTCTATAGTATCACCGTGTCTAAAGACGGATACACCATAGACCAAACCATAGCGCCGAGCGAGGCAATTCCGGACCCGGTGAAAGAGCCGGCATCAGTGGAGGCGCAGAATGTTACCGAGATTAGTTTTTCCATAGATAGGGTTTCGCAAATGGATATTTCCACCACCAACGCGTATTGTTCCGCGGTTGGGAATGTTTCTCTGCATGTTTTAGGAACGAAACTATTTGGCGTTGAACCCGATGTTTTCAAGGTTGACGACGATTTTTCCACTGATGCCGGTGGAGCTGGCAGTTTAATTGATTTAGAGTGGGACTCTTATGGCTTGAGCGTTAATTCCGGTTATGATTTAATCGGGTCAATCCCGATTTTACCGATTGATTTGCCTGCCGGCGTCACACAACCTGTTCAACTTTTAGTCGGCGCCAACACGAGTAATTCTTTGTTGGTTAATGTCGTTGATAATACCACGAATCAGCCGATTTCCAACGCGAGCGTGCGCGCTTATGCCGGGAGTTATGACCAGACCAAGACCACCGGAATCGGTTTTACGCGACAGACCGACTGGTCTGGCGGTTCAGGCCAGCTTTCTTATGTTGACGAAACAAAGTATTGGAGCGATGATGGGAAAGTTGATGTTAACGGGAACAATGCCGGCGATATTGTTCTCGCGAAAATCGGACAAAACTATCTTACCAGCGGCGAGCTTGAATCATCAGTGTTTGATTTGGGCGTCGCGGTTAATTTTGTTAATTTAATCTGGGAGCCGCTGGGCCAGCCGGCAGAGACAGGCGCGGATTCTGTCCGCTGGCAGATTGCCACCAGTGATGTTTCAGCGCCCGCGTCGTGGAATTATTTGGGACCGGATGGCACAGCCGCGACATATTATGATGCCGAGAACATCGCAATCAACAGCACACACAATGGCGATAGATATTTTCGCTATAAATTATTTTTAAGCACTGCGTCAACCGCGGTTACACCGACAGTTTCAGATTTGATGGTCACCTATACCAATGCCTGCACCCCGCCCGGTCAGTCATATTTTGGCGGTTTGTCAGCGACAGATTACACGGTTGAAATAACGAAGACCGGCTATCAAACCAATACCCAGACGGTGAGTGTTTCCGGCGATATGATTTTTGGGGCGGAGATGACGAGTGAATAATTATGTGCGAACTTACGAACAATTACGAAACTACGAACTACGAAAATATGATACGTAGAAAAAACACAAAGAAACACAAGGGATTTACTATTGTGGAGTTATCGGTGGCTTTGGGAATTTCCGCTATGATTGCCATAACAGTAGTTTGGTTGATTATTGATGGTTTGCGTTACAGCGATATTATTTTTGGACAATTGCAAACCCAAAACGACGGCCGCAAAGTTTTACAGCAAGTAGTTGATGTTGTTAGAAAGGCGGAAGAATCCAGCATTGGCGGCTATCCGCTGGCAGAAGCGGGTGATTATGAACTGATTGTTTACGCCAACGTTGATGACGATAGTTTGCGGGAACGGGTAAGGTTCTGGTTGGATGGGACAACATTAAAAAAGGGCGTGATAAAACCGAGCGGTAGTCCATTAAGCTATTCCGGCGCGGAGCAAACGGTTGAAATCGCGCACAGCGTGGTGAATTTTGAAGAGAGCGAACCAGTGTTTTTGTATTATGACGAAGATTACACCGGCACTGAAGCCGCGCTGGTCCAACCGATTGACGAGGTTGACGCGCGAATGATTCGCGTGCGTCTTGAGCTTGAAGAAGACCCAACCGAAAGCCCGGTGCCGCTGGAAGTGGAAAGCGCGGCGATGATAAGGAATTTGAAAGGGAATTGAGTTATGTGCGAACTTACGAACAATTACGAAATTACGAACTACGAAATATCATGATGATATATATATTTTTATTTTTTACCCCAATTCGCTGTTCGTAGTTCGTAATTTCGTATCCTTTTCGTATGTTCGCACATCTGCACACTATGTTATCCAAAAAAAATAAACAATCCACATCAAAGCATCGTGGCAGCATCCTTATGTTTGTTTTGGTTTTCGGCGCGGTGGCAAGCATGATGATAATTTCCGGCGTGGCGAGCTACGCGATTTTTGAAAATAAAGCGTCAAATCGCAAGCACAATCGCGACTTGGCGTTTCAGATCGCCGAGGCCGGAATAAATTATTACCGCTGGCATTTGGCGCACTCGCCGACGGATTATTGGGACGGAACCGGAGGCGAACCCGGACCATATCAGCACGATTATGAAGATAAAAATGGGACGGTAATCGGCTATTATTCTTTGGAAATTGATGAGCCGCTGGCCGGCAGCAGCGTGGTGATTGTCCGTTCCACCGGCTGGACCACCGCCGAACCACAGACCAAACGCGAGCTTCAAGTCAGATTGGGATTCGCGGCGTTGACCGACTATACATTCCTCTCCAACGCCAACATGAATTTTAGTTTTACCACGGAAGTCCACGGCACCACCCATTCCAATGGCGGAATAAGATTTGATGGCACAACAGATTCTTGGGTAAAGAGCGCTAAAGAGACATATAAATATCAAAACCAAACCCATAACGGTGTTTGGGGCGGCGGCGGACCGAAATCATTTTGGCAGTATCCTGTTCCGGAAATAGATTTTTTTTCCGTAACCGCGGACTTATCTGATATCCGCGATTTGGCTGATCAGTCGGGGACACATTATACTGCTTCCGGCAAAGAAGGTTGGCACATTGTCTTCACCGGCGCGACTTACAAACTATATAAAGTCACCAGCCGCGACTGTTACTATGGCGAAGGCAAGTGGCTTTATAAAAAATGGAAAGGGTGGTATTGGAGTGGCAATACTTATTGTTATGATATCGGTAATGAACAGCTTGTTGGCACCTACTCAATACCGACCACAGGCGCGATTTTTGTGGAAGACGACGTTTGGATAGAAGGCACGGTTGACGGCCGGGTAAGTGTCGGAGTGGGGAAGTTTCCAGTGCAGGAGCCGTATAAAAAAGCGTATATAAACAACAATTTACTTTACGCGGAAAAATCCAGCGACGATGTTGTTGGCATTTTGGCGCAAGGCGATGTTGTTATACCGCATGATGTGCCAAACGACATGGAAATTAACGCCGCCATGCTGTCGCAATTTAGTAAACTTTACCATCCATATTATTATAATGGCTTGAAAGATAGTTTGACGATATTCGGCTCGCAGATTTCTTATCAAGGCGGCGGTTGGAAATATGTCAATGGCTGGGGCAATGTGGTTTCCGGTTTTGTTGACACCTATCACATCTACGACGGCAATCTGAAATACTACCCGCCGCCCGGTTTTCCGGTGGGAACGGTGTATGATTTAATCAGCTGGGAAGAACTTTAAACAGAACACAAAACACAATTAACAAAACACAGAGGATTGGCGTTCGGGTCCGTTGTGTTATGTTAATTGTGTTATGAGTTATGAATTAGATGCTGGTGAAAATTTTTAATTTTTGGTAGAATAATGGTATATGAAAAAAGTACACAAAGGCATAATTCTCGCCGCCGGTTTGGGCACGCGTTTTTTGCCGATTACCAAATCCATCCCAAAGGAAATGCTGCCGGTTTTGAATAAGCCGGTTTTACAGTATATAGCGGAAGAGATGGCGGATAGCGGGATTAAAAATATTATTATTGTCATCAGCCGCGAGAAGCAGGCGATCAAACATTATTTCACCCGCGACTTGAGATTTGAAAAAGAATTAAAAAAATGCGGAAAGTATGATAGAATAGCTGGGCTGATAGATTTGCTTAAAAAAGTTAAATTTAGTTTCGTGTATCAGGAAAGACCGTTCGGAAATGGCCACGCCTTGTTGATGGCGCGCGAGTTGATTGGAAAAGAGCCGTTTGTTTGTTCTGACGCTGACAGTATTATCAGCGGCAAGATTCCGGCAGTTAAACAATTGTTGGAAGTTTATCAACAGACTTCCGCGTCGGTGATCGGAGTGCAGAAAATTGCGGACAAAAACATGATGACTAAATATGGCAATGTGTATGGCGAGCCGACTGTTGATAAGCGGACTTATAAAGTGAAAGAGTTTGTTGAAAAGCCGGCAATTGATTTGGTGTCGCCGTTGGGATTGATAGTCGGCGGCATGCGCTATATTTTTACTCCGGACATTTGGCCGATTTTATTAAAACAGAAGAGAGGCCGGAGCGGAGAAATTTGGCTCGCGGAAGCGGCCAACACATTGGCGCGCCAGAAAGATTTTTTCGCTTATGAATACGAAGGAAAATATTTAGATACCGGTAATCAGGACGCTCTTTTGGATGCCGCGTCGTTTTTTAAAAACAGAGTATGAAGAATAAGTTTTTATTTTCACTGTTATTTATATTTTTAGCGTCAGGTCTTTTGTTTTTTTCATTAAACACAGCGTTAGCGGATAATGGCACGTGTTTTTGCACAATCACCGACAGCGATGGCGGCAAGACTACCATGGAATCGTCGGCTGACGAGGAAGGTTGCGCGGAGACGGACAGTAATATTGGTTATGAGTGTGAATGGTCATCAGGAGAAGAAAAAACAGCCGCCTGTAATTGTGATGGTGAAAAAGGCGGAGGTTTCAGCATAGAGACAACAGAGATTGGCTGCTTGCCTTTACAAGAAAAAGATGGCGAGAATTTTAATTGCAAATGGGAGGGGAATATAACAAAAACAGATACAGCCGAAGATTCTGATGCCGCGCCCGCATTGGACATTCCACCAGTTAGTGGTCTAAATACATTAGAGGACACTGATATAAAGAATGTTTTGGGCAATATTATCAAAGTCGCGATGGGATTGATGGGTAGTATCGCTTTGGCGCTATTCGCCTACGCCGGAGTGCTTTGGATGCTGGCCGGCGGAAACGCGGAAAGATCCACGCAGGCGAAAAACATCGTCGTCTGGGCCACGCTCGGTTTGTTCGTTATTTTCGCGAGTTATACGATAGTATCGTTCATCTTTTCTGCAGTAGAGTAATGTGGGATGTGCGAACTATGGAATGTGCGAACATACGAAAAGAGTACGAAATTACGAACTACGAAATTTAGAATGAAAATTTATGACATATCAGGGGAGGGAATATGTTGTGCGCAGGAAAGACTTGCTGTATCCGGAATTGAGTTTTAAAATTAATGGAGTTTTGATAGAGGTGTTTAAACAACTTGGCGGCGGACACAGGGAAAGTTATTATCAGAAAGGCGTGGCTGCCGGTTTGACAAAAGAAGCGTTAAAATTTGAAGAGCAATATTATGTGCCGTTGAAGTGCTTTGATAGCATGGTAGGGAAATATTATTTAGATTTTTTGATTGATGATAAAATTGTTTTAGAGTTAAAGAGAGGTCAGTTTGTGTCGGCGCAAGTGATAGCGCAAACAAAACAGTATTTGGTGGCATTGAATTTGAAGCTGGCCATCGTCGCCTGTTTTACCCACAGCGGCGTGGTTATAAAAAGAGTGATTAACGAGTATTGAATAAAAAGCAAGTTTTCGTAGTTCGTAATTTCGTACTCTTTTCGTAAGTTCGCACATAATTAATATGCTAAAAAAATACCTAACCCTTTTCTCTTTGTTAACCCTCGTTACCATGCTTGGTTTCGGTTGCAAGGGTCTTTCCGCCGAGCAAGCCGCCGCGGTTAAGCCGGTCAAGTTAAATTATTGGACAGTTTATAATGATCTGGATCAGCTTGACGTTTTCAAGAAGGAATACGAGGCGCAGAGGCCGTATGTAAAAATAAACATCCGTAAAGTGCGCGGCGAGGAACTTGAACAATTATTATTGCGCGCTCTTGCCGACGATGTGCCGCCGGATATTATTTCTGTGAGTCCGCGCGATTTGCGCAGGTATGTTTCTTGGCTCGCGCCGATGCCCGCGAGCGTGAAAGTCGCGAATGTTTACATCAAGAGTCAATATACAAAAGAACAGGTCGTTACCATTGAAGAGAATAAAATGCCGTCGGTCAGCGCGATTAAATACAGCTTTGTCAACGCGGTTTATGATGACGCGGTGATTGATAATAAAATTTACGGTCTACCGCTCGCGTTTGATACCATGGCTTTATATTATAATAAAGAACTGTTAGATAAATCCGGCGTGGCGGAAGCGCCAAAGACCTGGGATGAATTTATGGCCGCGGTTAAGACCAGCACGCGGTTCAATGAAAAAGGCGACATTGTTCAGTCCGGCGTTGCTTTAGGAACCGGAAATAATATTGACCGCGCGTTTGATATTCTTTCTTTGTTTATGTCGCAAAGCGGAGCCAAAATGGCGTCGGGCAACCGCGTTAGTTTTGCCGACGGGCTCACTGCCGGCAAACCAAATCATCCGGCATTAGTCGCGTTGCGTTTTTATACCGACTTCGCCCGTCCGACAAAAGAGGTTTATAGCTGGAATGAAACAATGAAAGACGCGCTGGAAAACTTCTCGTCCGGCAAAAGTGTATTTTATTTCGGTTTCGCCTACGATTACCCGCTTATCAAAGCCCGCGCTCCGCAAATGGATTTGGAAATTATGCCGATTTTGCAACTGAACGAAGCCTCGCCGACGAATGTGGCGAATTATTGGCTGGAAACAGTAGTAAAAAAATCTAAACATCAGGATGAAGCGTGGGATTTCGTAAGATTCATGACTACGCCGGATAATATAAAAAAATATACTGACGCGACCAAGCGGCCCACGCCTCTGCGTTCGCAGATTAAAGATCAAGAAGCTAATGAGATGCTGAAACCGTTTGTCAGCACGATCTTGCAAGCCGAGAGTTGGTATAGAGGCAAAAATAAAGAAGCGGCCGCGAAAGTATTTACTGAAATGCTGCACAACAGTTTACAGCCGTCAGGCTCCACTAAGAGCGAGAATCAAAAAGATGTCCAGCTTTTAACCAACGCGGCGAAGTTAATTCAACAGACGATGTAGGTTTATAGTATGCGGAATCAGATTAAATATCTAATCACTATCATTGCTGGTTTAGCGATTGTGTTGGTGTACGTACAAAATGTTTATGCTTCAGAAAACGCGGCTTTTTTGACGTATAGTGATAAGTGTTATTGCAAATATTCTCAACAGACTTCAGATGGAGGATGTTATTATACAGAGGAGGAATTGGAGATTGGGCTGGGTGAAACCGAGGCCGAAGAGATATCGTTTAAGGATGTTGATGAGACTATCAAATTTTTAAAAACAGAGGATTGTGAAAATCTTTTACAGTTTGCGGTTGATCAAAAAAAAGTATGCGTTACAGCTGACACGCCAAAATGTCAGTTGTATCATGCGGTAACTTACACAGATACTAACGGAGCAACAATGTATGACTGGGTGAAATGGTATAATTTGAAGTGGAATACAAATGTAGGAAGTAAAAGCAATCCGATCCCAGTTACAGAAGGGAAAATTGGCACAGCGGAGATTGAGGCCGTCGGCACCAAAGAAGAAATTGAGATAAAATGCGTTAATTGCGAGGAATTAAGCGCGGAGCTAAAAAATGAAGATGGAAGCGGAAAAGCAAAGATTGTTTGGGACACATCAACGGAACAACTGATAACAAAAGTTTATGAATTGAAAGTAAAGGCATCTGTTCCTGTCGCTGGAGTAGAATCACAAACTCTTGATGGAAGTATATATTTTTCCGTCACCGGCGTTTCGCCGGTGCAGACCACCTCCACCGTTGACGCTTGGATAGAAAACCAGTACGGAAAACCGAAGGACTATGCTGGCGCTTTGCCTGACTGCGCGTTTTCCGGGACTTGCCGGAGTGTGAATAATTTATTGGAATTAATAATAAATTTCGCCAGCGGCATGTTCGCGATTTTAGGCACATTCGCATTCGCGTTTTTCGTTTATGGCGGTTTCAAGATGATTGTCTCTATGGGCAACGCGGAAATGGTGGAGACCGGGAAGAAAACAATGATCGCGGCCGCGCTCGGACTCGTGGTCGCCATGGTCGCTTACGCGGCGATTGATTTGATGCTGGAAATTTTGAATGTGAATACGGAGTTTAGAGGGATAAAGTGATGTGCGAACATACGAAAAGAATACGAAATTACGAACTACGAAAATAAACACAACAATCGTAACCTCCCCTCTCGGAGAGGGGCAGGGGGTGTGTTCGCGAGTGTTGACGAACACCTCCCGCGCCCTCCTCCGAGGAGGGAATTTACAACCCGCCCTTTTTCGAGAGGGGAGGTTACTATGTTTAATATGAAAAAATTTTTAATCATTATTTTACTTTCATTTTCAGTCCTATTTCCCATCACTGTTGCCGCCGGCCCAACCGATCCTCCCGTAACCACCGTTACTCTAATCAATCCTTTGGGTGGGACCGCGGAAAAACCGCAAGGATTGACTGATATACGGGTGCTTATCGGCAATATCATCGCGGGCGCGATGGGGGTTGTGGGCTCATTAGTTTTAATGGCCTTTGTTTACGGTGGGTTTTTGTGGCTTACTTCAGCCGGCAATACGGAAAAAGTGAAGAAAGGTTTAGACACAATGATGTGGGCGGCAATCGGGCTATTTTTAATTTTTGGCGCTTATGCTATACTGAATTTAGTTTTGGAAGCGATTGGAGCCACGGGAGGGCCTTCGCCTGTTGCGCCAATAATGTCGGAAGTTCCGGAAAAAGAGAAAGAATATCAATGTTTGTGCGAGGAGAACAATCAGTCAAGCGTTAAAGCAGCCATTGATCAGCAAGACTGCGAACAAAATAATCAATCCGGCGGCGCTAACTGCAAATGGGAGGAAAAACTGAACGGGTCGTAATCGCAATGTGTTCTGTTAATTGTGTTCTGTGTTTTGAATCATTTTAAACAAGAAAGGGGGTGAGAATATGTATTGGTTAACGAAAATTACGAAGCATAAAGTGTTACTGACCGTTCTCGCTTCTATTGTGTTTGGTTTGATATTGTTGCCGTCCGCGCCAGCCACGGTCTTTGCAAAGACTTGTGCCACAGATGCTGATTGCGGCGATGGGTACAGCTGTACGAATGAGGCATGTGTGTATGTCGGTAAAGAAGAGGGCGATTTCATTGTTGGTTTAGACTATGTCAAAGATACTGGTTTGGGAAAGCAGGATGTGAGGACAACCATATCAAACATTATTAGAGTAGCGTTGGGTTTGCTGGGTATCGTCGCGGTCGTGATAATGTTGGTCGGCGGTTTTGAATGGATGACAGCCGGAGGCGATGATGAGAAAGTTGGCACAGCGAAAAAACGCATTTTTGCCGGCATTTTGGGCCTGGCGATTATTTTGAGCGCTTACGCGATAGCTCGGTTCGTGCTTGAACAGCTATATACTGCCACAACAGGCGGAGATTATTCCACTCAAGAAACCCTAGACTAACCATACAAAATCAACACCCCCTCGAGGGAATGTTGTTAGCGTTAAAGCGGCCATCGGCGGTTTTGATGGCTGCTTCTCGGTAACAATATTAATTTATAATACTAATATACAAATAGAGTACTAATGATACTAATGTATACTAATACCCCCTGATGTTAAATATTCGTATTCATTAGTATCATTAGTACATTAGTATATTGGTATATTTAATTATTATGAAAAAACTTTTTCCCATCATCACTCTCGCGGTTTTTGCCTTGACCCTTTTGGGCAATAACGCGTATGCTCAAGTTGAAGAAACCGGCCCCTATCTCGGTATGGAATACGGCAAGGCAACCGGGCTTGGCGAAACAGACGTGCGGTTCACGACCGCGCGGATTATCAGCGCGGCGTTGGGCTTGCTCGGCACCATCGCCCTTGTTTTGGTTCTTTACGCCGGATTCACCTGGATGACAGCCGGAGGCGATGAGGAAAAAGCCGGCAACGCGAAAAAGATTCTTTACGCCGCGGTTATTGGCCTGATTATTATCCTCGCCGCCTATTCCATTACTCGCTTTGTGATGTCGCAGTTGTTCAAAGCCACGACCGGGTATGATTATTCTACGACCGGAGATATGTACTGAGAATTTTCAATTTTCAGTTACCAATTTTCAAACAATTTTCAATTACCGAATTAATCAATTATGCAGTATGATTTGGAGGGAAGAACTAAAAAATTCAGTAAAGATGTCATGGCACTGTTAGCCACCATCAAAATTAAAGATTTAAATCGAAATATTATCATTCAATTAGGGAGATCAGTAACCAGTGTGGCGGCTAATTATTGCGAAGCGAACGCGGCCAGCTCACGTAAAGATTTTGCAAATAAAATTTTTATCTGCCGCAAAGAAATTCAGGAAACAAAGTATTGGCTGGAGATGCTGGCAACGACAAACACAGAATTGAAAGCCACATTAAGACCGCTATGGAGCGAAGCACATCAACTGACCTTGATATTCAATAAGATTTCTTCATCATTACGCAAAAACGGCGGAATTAAAAATTAATTCATTAAAAATTGTTTGAAAATTAGAAATTGAAAATTGAAAATTAACAATATGTCCTTCAAAAAATTTTTATTCTCTCTTCTCATCTGTCTTTTCATCTTCGCCCCAACCATCGTTTTGGCAGGATATGGTCTTGAGGAAACCGCTGGCGCGGCCAAGTTGGACAAAACAGCCCCCGGACAGCTCCCGGTCCTCATCGGCAGTGTACTCGGCACCGGCCTGTCTCTGGTAGGCGTTTTGTTTTTTGCCTTAATGTTATACGGCGGTTTAACTTGGATGCTCGCGCGCGGAAATTCGGAACAGGAAAGCAAGGCGCTTGATACTATTACCGCCGCTATCATCGGCATTGTCATTGTCCTCGCCTCCTACGCGATTACAAATTTTGTGTTTAAGAGTATTGGTCCCGGAACGGCATCGTCGGGGGGTGGCGACAACAACACCGCAGTAGAATGCACAAAAGCTAATAATTGTTGTCCATTTAAAGAGAGTCTTGATGAAAATGATTGTGGTGGCAAACAGACTGGTTCAACATGTACTTTTACATGGGGGGCACTTACAGATTCCCCAGAGACTAAATCAGGCACTTGTCAATTTCATGAAGAGGATGAAGCCAAAATCGGTCCGCACTGTTCGTGTAACGAGTAATACGCAAAAATATGTCTTTGTCCAATAAAAATTTTGTTAAATTTTGTCCAATTTTGTTATATTTTGTTTTTTTATTTTCCGCATCAACCGTTTTTGCCGAAAAATTTACTGCCCAAAACGCCGCTGGCTTCGCGGCGGACGCCAACACCAAAATCGGCGCTGAAGAGATTGATATTGAACCGCTGGCAGGCAGAATCGCCAAAGCCGCGTTCAGTATCGGCGGCATTATATTTTTTCTCTTGATATTTTACGGTGGCTACACCTGGCTGATGGCAAGGGGCGAGGAAGAACAAATAACCAAAGCGCAAAACATAATCATCGGAGCGATTATTGGTTTGTTTATTATGGTGGGCTCCTACGCGATTACGAATTTTGTTTTGAGCAGGATGATAAGCGGAGGGGGTGGCCCTCTGGCAACAAGCGGTCCTGCCGCTGAACCGAAGGGGCCGTTGGGGTGTTGTTTGAATGAGGTGGAAGCGGTCGGCGGTTTTTGGGATGTTGGCAACACGCATTGGTGGAATAGCGAAATAACCGATCAGGAAACTTGCGTTACAAATATTAAGACCTGCACCAAAGAAGATCAGTTGTGCGAGTCGCATAACGGCGCGTGGTATGACAACATCACCGACGCGGACGAATGCTGGGCGCTGGCGGAAGGGAAAAAGACGAATTAATTGCGGGAGAGAGGGGTAGTTGTGCAGCCCTCCCCCTTGTAGGGGGAGGTAGGAGAGGGTCTCCAATCACTTTCCTTCTCCTCGTAGGAGAAGGACAAAGGATGAGGTCTCATCGGAACTGACATAAATAGAACATGCCAGCTAATAAAACCACCGAACCTCGGGACAGGAATCGTCCAAGCGATTATCTCAAACGCCGCCGTCGGTCGCTTCGTCGGGATATTACTGATGGGGAGTATGCGTTGTGGCAATTACTACGGAATCGCGAATTAAATTACAAATTCAGACGGCAAGTAAGTATCGGCGGTTTTGTGGTTGATTTCTACTGCCACAGATTAAAGTTAATAATTGAAGTTGACGGTGGAATACATAACGATCAAATTGAATATGACAATCGGCGCGAAGCGTGGCTTAAAAAACAAGGATATAATATAATGAGAGTAATGAATGAAGATTGCATTTATAACGCAGAGACAGTCTTAAAAGTTATTAACACAAAAATAGCGGAATTAACACACGCCCGTTGAGACCTCACCCCGCCTCTCCTACGAGGAGAGAGGAAGTGGGCGGTTTCCTTCTCCTCGTAGGAGAAGGACAAAGGATGAGGTCTCGGCGAGCGGATTAACGTTCAGCTTGCGTAAAAAAACAGAGTATGAAAAAATCCATTCTCACCACAATTCTCATTATCTCGGCCGGTTTGGTTTTAACAACCGTCGCGGTTAACGCGCAAGGGTTGAAAGACGCGGCGAGCAAATTTGACAAAGTCGCCGGGTCAGACGGCGCCAAAGCGAATGTTTATGAGAACCCCGAAGATGTTATCGGCGTTGGCATCGGCGCGGCGATAACTTTGGTCGGCATGATATTTTTGGTCTTAATGGTTTACGCCGGTTATTTATGGATGACGGCTCGCGGCGAACAGGAACAAGTTGACAAAGCGCAGAAAATAATCACCGCGGCGCTAATCGGATTTTTCATCGTCGCCAGCGCTTACGCGATTACGACTTTTGTCAGCGGGAAGTTGGGCGGGGGTAGCACAGAACAGACAAATGAGACATCAATAAAAGCTGGGTGCGCATTTGATGCGACAAAAGCGGCGGATTATTGCGGAAAAATTAAAGAGAGTGACTCGGAACAATGCGACCAACAGAAGGTAGACGGGGAAGCGGTCTGTGATTGGAGTTCCATAGACGTTGAATGTGAGGTTGAAGTAAGTACGGTGGCTGATATCTGCGCTTCTGTTTATACGGAAGAAATGTGTAGTAAGAATGTGTGTAAATGGATAAAGTGAGATATAATTTAGTTATGAACAGAGTAGAAAGAATTAATCTAATTTCGTTCAATTTTGTTCTTTTTTGTTCGGTTTTGTTTTTATCTTTCTTTCCAACCGCTAATGTCAAAGCCCAAAGTTTATTGGGCTGGGAAAAAGCGGACACCGCGGCAACTCAAGCTAAATATGACACGGCGACAGAAACGACCTTTTCCGGCAACATCGGTTTTTTGATTCAAGCCGTGTTATCAATGCTCGGCGTGGTGTTTTTGATTTTAATGGTTTACGCCGGTTATTTATGGATGACAGCGCGCGGCGAGGAAGAGCAGATTAGCAAAGCGCATGAAATAATTATCGCCGCGGTCATTGGCATGGTCATTGTCGTCGCCGCGTACAGTATTACAACTTTTGTTGTGCCGAAGATTTTGAACAAAACCGGCGGCAGCGGCGCGAGCGAAGAAGTCGGAGGAACGAAAGTTGAGTGTTGCAAATTGTGCAAAACAGGGATGTCCGGTTGGTTCAAGACAGAATGTCCCCAAAAACCAATGACAGAAAAAGAATGTCTTAGTTTGGAATATAAATATATTGGGCTGAAGCCGGCGAGCGAGTGTAAGTAGTTCAACAACTCCCCTCTCGGAGAGGGGCAGGGGGTGTGTTCGCGAAGGTTGGCGAACACCTCCCTCGCCCTCCTCCGAGGAGGGAACTCGTAACTTCCCCTCTCGGAGAGGGGCAAGGGGTGTGTTCGCTGGGGTAAAAAATATGATAAAAAAATTTATTCCTTACGATCCGAAACTGAAAGAACGGGCAAGAAATTTGCGTTTAAATTCTACACTGGCCGAAATTCTTTTGTGGAAATACTTAAGTGGCAAACAATTGGAGGGTTATAAATTTCACCGTCAAAAACCGCTGTATCGCTATATTGTAGACTTTTTTTGTTCCGAACTGATGTTGGCAATTGAAGTGGATGGCATAAGTCATGATGGAAAAATTCATTACGACAACCAAAGACAAAAGTTTTTAGAAAGCAATGATATAAAGTTTTTACGATTTACCGAGAACCAAGTTAAGTGTCATATGGAAGGTGTGTGGGAAGTTATTAATGATTGGATTAAACATCATAAAGAGGGATAACACCTTCCTCGCCCTCCTCCGAGGAGGGAACTCGTAACTTCCCCTCTCGGAGAGGGGCAGGGGGTGTGTTCGCGAAGGTTGGCGAACACCTCCCTCGCCCTCCTCCGAGGAGGGAATCTGTGAACTCCGCTATGCCAAAGATTCGCAAAATTTTATTTTTCTGTCTGATATCAGTGTTACTATTTAGCGCCGCGTCAAGCGCGTTTGCTTTAGATTTCGGCAGTGGCGCGACGCAGAAAGCGGCAAAAGACGCCGGGTATAATCCAAACACAACGGAAACTACGTTCGCGGAAACAGTCGGTTCTATTATCGCGATAATACTATCTTTTACCGGCGTGATTTTTTTAGTCCTGATGGTGTATGCCGGCTGGCTGTGGATGACAGCTCGCGGCGAGGAAGAGCCGGTGGAAAAAGCGCAAAAAATTATTATTTCTTCAATTATCGGTTTTATAATTTTAGTCGGAGCATACAGCATTACCACTTTTGTGGTGCCAAGGTTGACGGACGTTACTGGAGAAGATGAAGGAGAGGAAGTGATTTGTTGCCAGGTGTGTGAAAAAGTCGGCGACGATCCTTGGGAGACCGGTAAAGACTGCGATTATTCTGTTGAATCTTGGGAGGTATGTATAGCGAAATGTGAAGGCTATTTGGGTTGTAAAGCGACGCCAAAAGAGATTACGAAAACCACGGGCGCTGTTTGTTCGGCGAGCGATTTTAAATAATATAAGCGATTACGCATTCTGTCATTGCGAGGAGTCCGCAGACGACGAAGCAATCCATCGCGATCGTTCTGGATTGCTTCGTCACTACGCTTCGGCTTCGTTCCTCGCAATGACTTAAATAATATGTATTTTTTCCTAAAACACAAATTAATTTTAACAGCCCTATTTGCTTTGGGTTTGAGTTTAATTTTTGGTTTGGCGCCGGTTTCCGCCGACCTTACTGAAAATGTGATGGGGCAGGTGAAAGCCGGGGCAGAGACAGCGCAGTTTTCCGAAGCAATTGATCCGCGTTTGGCGATAATGGGGGTGGTAAGGATGATACTCGCGGTAACCGGCATTGTTTTTACAATTTTAATATTCTACGGCGGGTATAATTATTTCACTTCTCATGGCGAGGAAGAAAAAGCCGAGAAAGGCGGAAAGATAATGAGAATGGCGATTATCGGGTTGATAATAATATTATTTTCCTACAGTATTACATTGTTTATCGGCTCGCGTCTGCCGGCGCTGGTGACAGAGGGTGGCGATGTTGCGAAGTGATGTTGTTCAGAACACAAAACACAATTAACAAAACACAACCACGACGAGCGATAAAATACAAAACACACAACAAATAAAATATGGGAAATGACGGGATGGGCGTAATTTTTAAAAGGAAAGCGCACGATTTGATAATGTTGGTATATGATTTAACAAAAAAGTTTCCCCGTGAAGAGATTTATGGCATCACCAGCCAGTTGAGAAGAGCAATAATTTCAATAATGTTAAATTTTGTTGAGGGACATGCGCGGTTTAAGACAGGAGTAAAGATACAGTTTTTTGAAACCGCGTATGGTTCTTGTAAGGAGTGTAAATATTTAATATTTTTCTGTTTAAAAGAGAGAGTGGATAAACCAGAAAGAGTACCAAGAGACAATGGGCCTCCTTGACGAAGTGGGGGCGATGCTGTGGAGTCTGATAAACGGCTTAGAGAAAAGCAAAGAAGCAGGAAAATAGTCCACCGTCAATTCTCTGTGTTTTGTTAATTGTGTTATGTGTTTTAAATCCATGTATAAACTATTTTTTACAATCATCATTCTGTCTGCCTTCGTGTTGCCAGCTCTTCCAGCATCCGCCGACTACACCACCGACCTGCAAACCCAATTGCAATCCGCCGCGGGGACAAAGGGCGCGAACTATGGCAACGCTCGCGACCCGAGAGAGGTGGCGGCGCTGGTGGTTCAGGTGATGCTTGGAACAGTGGGAGTTTTGTTTACACTCTATATGGTTTACGCCGGTTTTTTGATTACTTTATCCGCCGGCGAGGAAGAAAAAGTTGAAAAGGGGAAGAAAGTAATTCGTTATTGCGTCATCGGCCTGCTGATAACTTTCAGCGCGTTCAGCATAACTTTATTTGTCAACAAATATTTGCTGAAGGCGCAACAATACAACAAGCCGACGACACCGCTCTATTCCGGTTCGGAATTTACAGTGGACGAAGATACGAGCCAATATTATAATTCCGATCCACTGAACGAGACGATAAACGAAGGGACGATTTGGTGAGTTTCAGAACTCATAACACAATTAACAAAACACAACGAGCCAAATCGCCAATTCTCTGTGTTTTGTTAGCTGGGTTATGGGTTTTGCTATTTCGTTTATCATTCCCGCCCACAATGAAGAAGCCAATATCGGCCGGTGTTTGGAATCGGTTTTGAAAGAGATTAAAAATAATTTTTACGAAGCGGAAATTATTGTTGTCAACAACGCGAGCACTGACAAGACAAAAGAAATCGCGCTATCGTTTCCACGCGTGAAAGTTGTTGATGAAAATAAAAAAGGAATAGTGTTTGCCCGCCAAGCGGGTTTTTTGGCGTCTAAGGGAGATTTGATCGCCAACATCGACGCGGATAATATAATGCCAGGAGGTTGGTTAAAAAAAGTTTTCACTGAATTTGCTGGTAATCCAAACTTGGCGGCTCTATCCGGCCCATGCGTATTTTATGATTTGCCGCGGTGGACAAAAATCCAGACAAAAATTTTTTATGGTTTGGGTTATTTGATTTATATTTTTAATGAGATTTTTTTTAAAAAGGGCGCGATGTTGCAGGGCGGAAATTTTATCGTTAGGAGAACGGCTTTGGAAAAAATAGGCGGTTTTGACACCAGCATAAGTTTTTACGGCGAAGATACGGACATCGCGCGCAGGATTCGCGCGGTCGGTCCGGTTAAATTTACTTTCAGTCTGCCGATTTTAAGCTCCGGCAGGCGTTTAGCCAAAGAAGGCGCTTTCATCACCGGCTATCGCTACGCCCTTAATTTTTTTTGGATTTTAGTCTTCAAGAGACCGTTTACGAAGGAGTATAAGGATATAAGGGAATAAAAAGAAGCATTGGGGTGACCAGAGGGAGTTGAACCCTCGATAGCGGATCCACAATCCGCAGTTTTACCGTTAAACTATGGTCACCCAAATGCTTCCTTAATAAAACGCGACTATTATATTAAATTTTTTTTCTTTTGTCAATTGAAAGTCTATTTAAAAATATAAATAGTGAGCGCGCGTCCTCCCCCTACGAAGGGGGAGACAGAGGGGGTGTTCGCTCGTGTCAAAACCACTACCATGAAAATACAATACAACCCCAAGTTAAAATCATATGCCAGTAAATTGCGACGCAAAGGCCGCACTTATGCTGAACGGATGTTGTGGCATTGTTTAAGAAATAGACGCCTTCAAGGTTACAAGTTTATGCGACAGAAGCCAATCGGTAACTTCATTGCCGACTTTTTTTGTTTTGAATTAAAATTAGTTATTGAAATAGACGGCATCAGCCACGAGGGGAAAGAAGCGTATGACAGGAGACGGGTGGATTATATAGAAGATTTGGGTTTAACGGTTTTGCGGTTTGATGACGAGCGGGTGAGGGAGGATTTAGAAAGTATATTAGTAGAAATAGAAAATTATATTATCGATTTTCAAACACCACACAAGTGAGCCGCGATTGGCGAACACCCCCCTTGTTCTCCCCTTCGTAGGGGGGAGACGCAAGATCACCATTCGTTTATTTCCCCAGTCGCTCAAACGCCCGCAATACTTCCAGCGGCACCGCGAAGATAACAGTGTTTGATTGGTCTGAACTTAAATCATTGATCGTGCTCAATGTCCGCAAGTGAAGCGCGCCGGGTGATTGCGCCAGAATGGCGGCGGCTTTGGCGATGTTTTCCGCGGCAATCACTTCTCCGCTCGCTTTGATAATCACTGATCTTTTTTCCCGTTCGGCTTCGGCTTGCTGGGCGATTACTCTCTGCATATTTTCCGGCAAGACAATGTCTTTCAGTTCAACCGCCTCCACTTTGATTCCCCACTGACTGGCGGCATTTTCAATAATTTCTTTTATTCTCTGCGCCGCGGTGTCGCGGTTGGCCAGCAATTCATCCAGCTCTAATTCGCCGACGACATTTCGCATCGTCGTTTGCGCCAATTGGGAAACCGCGTTCCAAAAATTTTCCACTTCCAGCACCGCTTTGGCCGCGTCAACGACTTTGTAATAAATCACCGCGTTGATTTTAGCCGAGATATTATCTTTCGTGATTGCTTCTTGCAGAGGCACATCCACAGCTTTGGTGCGCATGTCAATTTTGATCAAGCTTTGAATAATCGGAATTATCAAACGCCAGCCCGGTTCAGCGGTGGTGATATATTTTCCCAGCATGAATTTTACGCCTCGCTGATACTGATTTACTTGCCGGACGCTTATGATGACGAGAATGCCAATCGCGATAGCGACGGGAGTTAGGATTTCTGACATAAAATTAATGTCAATAATTAAAAATTATAAATTACAAATTGAAAATTTTTTCTATGTGACCCCGCTTGGAATCGAACCAAGATTACCTGCTTAGAAGGCGGGTGTTCTATCCATTGAACTACGGGGCCATACGATTAATTTTCAGTTTACAATTGTGCCGATATTTTAGCCCAGAAACTCATTATTGTCAACTGTTGCCCCTCTGTTTGCCATGAAATTTTTTATAGATATTTTTCAGCTCTTTATCAGTGATATGCGTGTAGATTTGCGTGGTGGTAATTGACGAGTGTCCAAGCATAGTCTGCACGCTGCGGATATCCGCGCCGTTTTGCAATAAATCCGTCGCGTAGGAATGCCGCAAAGTATGTGGTGTTACCGGCTTAGTAATTCCCGCCGCGCGCGCGTATTTTTGCACCAATCTCTGCACCGATCTCGGCGTCAGCGGCTGTTCCAATGTTTTGCCGCTTCTTTTATCATGCGACACAAATAAATATTGATTCATATCTTGCCTTGTTTCCAAATATTTTTTCAGCCAATATCTCGCCTGCTCTGACAAAAAAACTACGCGGGATTTTCTGCCTTTACCCATGATGGTAAACTCTTCTTTTTCCAGATTAACTTTATCTTTTTTTAACCCAACCAACTCTGACACGCGCAACCCGGTGGAAAACAACATCTCCAATATCGCCTTGTCTCTATATTTAATCAATACCGCATCTCCGGTCGTTTGTGTCTCGTTGTTTGTATCTTGTATCTTATTCGCTAAGGGTGCTTCCAACAGTCTATTCAAATCACTTCCTTCCAAAAAACTTACTTCGCGGTCCGGCATTTTCATCAGTTCAATTTTTTCCGCCGCCAGAGTCCTCACATCGCGTTTGGCTAGATATTTCAAAAACGAACGCAAAGCAATCAAATGATAATTTTGTGTGTTTTTTCTCAAAGAATCCCCATGCGCGTCAGCCAGCCGGTTTAACCAGAGGCGATATTGACGCACATTTTCCGCTTCCAGTTTTTTCGGACTTTTGTCGCCAAACCAACCAATGAATCTTTTTAAATAAAAATCATAATTCCGCACCGTCTGCTGGCTGCGGTTTTTTTCTATTTCCAAATATTCCAGGAAGTCGATGAGGTATTTGCTAAGAGTCTTGGTCATATGCGAACATACGAAAAGGGTGCGAAATTACGAACTACGAAAATTTAGAAAAAACGTTGATCGAAGCCATGTTTCGTAGTTCGTAATTTCGTAAGTATTCGTAAGTTCGCATATTATATTGTACGACACTATTGACAAAAGGTCAAATTTGTGCTATACTATTAACATTGATTACATAAAAATAATGTAATTAATCAAAAATCAAAATAAAAATATGCGAAACAAAAATACGGGGGCGGAGCCCCAGTCAAACTCCGCGATTTTTTTGGTTTATTATTACTTGTTGGCAGGCATCGCGCTGTTGGTGTCTGTTTTTTTATTCTTGCCGCGAGTGGCGGCAGGATGATGGAAAACCAGACATGTGGACAAGCGGGTTGCCCCGCTTTTCTTTTTAGCCTATACTATAGATAGCCTGATTGGGCGGATAATTTTTAAATGTATTTTATGAGATATTGGTTAATTTTTTTAGTAATATTAGTCGTTTTGTGGTTCGCGCCGGTTATGGCGCAGGGCGAGACAGCTTTGCCTGCTTCTGATCAGCCGACAACAGTCGTGATCCCAGACGCGGTTCAGCCGACAACAGATGCTACGACTCCGGTAACCGCGGTTAATCCGACTACGCCGGTTGTCAGTGAAGAGTTGGAAGGAATGAAGATAGAAGAGCCAAAAGAAGTGCCATCAGGTTTTGGTTTATGGTGGAAAGGTCTGAAAGAACAAGTTTCAATCGGTTTAACTTTTAATCCGGTTAAAAAAGCGGAAAAGCAATTGCAATTCGCGGAAGAGCGCATGCGATTAGCGGAGTTGATGGCGCAGAAATCCGAAGACCAAAAAGTGCAAGCGCGCATTCATCGCGTGATCGGTCAGGCGCAGAAGATGATGGAAAAAGTTGAGGCTCGCCGCGAACGGCTTTTAGAGCAAAAAAATGAAGAGGGACAGCGTTTATTGCGCAATATCGCGACGCACCAAATCAGGCGCGAGGCGGTAATGGACAGGATAGAGGAAAAACTTCCCGAGGGGGCGGTGGAAAAGTTTGATGAACTGCGCGAAAAAGCCGCGGCTCAAGAGCGTCGTTTGTTAAACGCGATTAACAATGAAAACGCGCCAGCCGAGACACGCGAACATTTGCAAGCGGTAAAAGACCGGATTGAAGCTCACGCGGAGGAAGTTAAACAATATCGCGAGCGCAGAGCAGAATTGATGCAGGAATTTAAAGCGGGCGATGAAACAGTGAAAGAGCAGGCGAAAGAACAAATTAAAGAATTGCGGCAGGATCGCGTTGAGATGCTTGGAGACAGACGCGAGGAGCGTTTGGAAAACAAACAAGGACTTAAACAAGAAATTAAACAAGAAAAATTAGAAAACAAATTAGAAAAAATTAAAAATGGCGAGGCGGTCAAGCCGTTGCCGGTAAATAAGCCGGGCGCGGTTATTAAACTTAAAGCGTTAAAACAAGAATTGAAAAACGAATTTAAAGAAGAAAGCGCTGGAATTAAAAAAGAGATCAAAGACGATGGTGAAAATGAGAACGAGGGGGTTAAAAAAATAAAACCAGAGATAATCAAGCCAGTACTTCAGAACCAGCCAGCGCCAGTTGGCGGGGCTGTGGATACAACCGTTAATAGTCAGTTATAAATCAGATAATTTAAAAATATGAGCGGAGAAGCACCAAGGAGACATTCAGCCGAAATTAAAAGCGGCGGTTTATGTTCCAGTTGTGGCGAGTCTGCCGCGGAAGAAGGAAAAGCTCCGGGCAATTTTTGTCAGTCTTGCGGAGTCAAACTTAGAAAAAAGACAGAAATGTTACCCGCACAAAATAGAAAGGTTATAATTAAGGAACCGGACGGGGTATCCAAAAGCGTTAGTTCAGCAGTTGATCCGGACCCAACCGGCAGTTATGACCTCGGCGCATTGGAAGCGGCACTGGGCGGCGCTTCCGTTGCGGAAGGTGAAACTAAAAAGGATTGGGATCCGGAAATAGCAAGGGTTATTGATGTAAAAGGAATGAAAGAGGTGCCTGGAAAAGGATATGTGAGGAAAGAAGAAAAAAAATAATTATAAAATTCTCCATTAAAAAAATCCACTAACGCGGTTTTTTTATTGTTTTTTGTCGGTTAGTTTGTTATATTAGATTAATTAAATAAGAACAGAATAATATGAACACAGTTGTTTTTGACATTGAAACCGTGGCGCAGGATTTTAATCAACTTGATGAAGCGCGGAAAGTTTATTTATTAAAAGGAGCGGAGACTGAAGAAGACAAAAATAAAGCGATTGACCAGATGGCGTTGTGGGCGCTGACAAATCAGATTGTGGCAATCGGCATGCTTTCGGTTGAGACTCAAAAAGGCGCGGTATATTTTAATGGCGAATCCGGGAAAGAATTTGAGGAAAATAATATTAAATATTGGGCGGGAAGCGAAAAAGAAATTTTGGAAAAGTTTTGGCAGGCAATTTCGCGCGCGGACAGATTTGTTACTTTTAACGGCCGAGGTTTTGATTGCCCGGTATTGATGCTGCGTTCCGCGATGCAGAAAGTTAAGCCGACAAAAAATTTAATGCCATATCGCTACAGCGCTGAGGCGCACATTGATTTGTTGGAACAACTGACTTTTTATAATTCCGTTCGTAAATTTAATTTAGATTTTTTCTGCAAATCTTTCGGCATTGAATCACCTAAAGCGCAGGGTGTTACCGGCCAGGATGTCGGGACACTGTTCGCGGCCGGCGAGCGAGAGAAAATCGCGCGTTATTGCGCCGGCGATCTCTTTGCCACGCGGCAATTGTATTTGCGATGGAAAGAATACATTCAGATGTGATATAATACAATATATGCATCACCCGCAAGTCAAACATACCATAGATATTTTTGAACGGATGTATCAGAATCTGCCGCCTTTGGTTCCGGAGCTGACAGTGAGAGAAATGAAGCACGCTCTGGAGCATTTGCGCGACGATGTTGATGTTGGCATTAACGAAGCGGAAAACATCGCTATTTCTTTGGGCAAGAAAATCTGGCCATACTGGAAGGCCTTTGACGAGCTTTGCAGTATGAGTCAAGGCAGACTGGGCGAAAAGTTTTTGTTGGGGCGCTTGCCGGTTAACTTAAAACAGAAATACGCGGAGTTTAAAGAACACGGCGCTGATTATCATGATTTGCGTTCCGGCGGCGGCGCGAATTACTTTTCTTTGGATGAGAGGCAGGAGATAACCGGAGTTTTGATAATGGTGGATCAAGAAATAAAAGAACACGTGAAACAGGCCGTATTGAGCGTTGACGAGAAAAAATATCAAGATTTAGTAATTGATTTTCAGAATATTTTGGATGATATTGAAAAGCGATTAGACAGTTTGCGTTTGATGGCGGAGGATGAAGAAGAGCATCCGGAACTGGCGGAGGAAATCCGCGATAAAATAAAAACTTTTGAACTCGGCTTGTGTTTGCTCGGGCCGAACACGAAACATCACGAGCTTTTGAACATTGATGATCATTTTGTGGAAAGAAGAGGGGCGAGGAGAGGACTGCGGGTTTGAACGACCAGATTGAGATAATTGAGATAGGAAGATAAGAGATAGAGAGTGTTTCATCATTTATCTCCTATCTCCTATCTCCTATCTCCACAATTTTATGTCTAAAACACTCTTATTCGTCATCGCGAGCGATGGTTATCAGCCGATTGAGTACGGCGACGCGAAAAAAGTTTTGGAAGCGGCTGGGCATCAGGTTGTTACTGTTTCTGATAGGGGTACAATTGCGATTGCAAAGGATGGTTCAAATGTTAATATTGATAAAATTTTGTCAAATTGTGATACGACAAGTGGCGACGCCCTATTTTTTATTGGCGGGTCGGGGGCATTGGAGCATTTGGATAATGAAGATAGTTATAAATTATTGCGCGAGTGGGAGAAGACAGACAAGTCGTATGGGGCGATTTGCATTTCGCCGCGGATTTTAGCGAAAGCCGGAGTTTTGAAAAATAAAAAAGCCACCGGCTGGGATGGCGATGGAGAGCTGGCAAAGATTTTTCTTGATAATGGCGTTGAATATATTCGCCAGCCGGTTGTTGTTGATGGAAACGCAGTAACGGCAAATGGGCCGAGCGCGGCGAGAGAGTGGGGGGAGAAAATAGACGAAATATTGCAAAAATATTAACGAGATTTTAATGATAATGGGTGTGGATAATAACTTGACAGTCAGCTTCAGATTTGATAGCATAATAATGCTAATCACGGATTCTATCAAGAACCCTGAAAGTCCGAGAATTTCTCGGGCTTTTTTGTTGTCTAAAAATTTGTTATAATGTTTCTCGTGGAGTTGAATGGGCCACCTCTTGGTGAGGAATCCGTGATTAGCACTCGGATAGAGGGGTTCAATACCCCTTGGCTCCACACTAAAACCGCTCGGTAAAGGGCGGTTTTAGTTTTTATGAGTCACGAAATCAACTTGAGAGACCAAAAAATATTTTTTATTATCTTATCATCTATAATGCTTTTACTTTGACTTTAACAAATTTACTAATCATCTTCTCAATCTTATTTTTATTCAACAACCCCGTCTGCGCGCCGATTTGTCGGATGACGCCGGAGGAATTGGCAGTGCCCCATTGCATCGCTTCAACTAATGATTTTTTATTGGCTATAGCTGATAAAAATCCGCTGGCATAGGCATCGCCGGCGCCGGTTTTGGAAATGATTTTTACATCAAAAGCGGGCAAGCGGTAGCGTTCAGCCGAATTAGCGGCGTAGGAGCCGTTTTCACCATCAGTTATTACTACGGTTTTTATTCCCATTTTTAATAAAGAGGATAAAAGTTCCGCGACTGGATTGCTTCGCTTGGCTCGCAATGACAGCCCGGCGCCAACCAGCTTTTCCGCTTCTTCTTTGTTCACAAAGAGCAAGTCAACCATTGATAAAATAGGTTTGAATCCGGCCAAATCTTTTTTTAGGTGATACGAACCCGGGTTGCAGGCGAAACGGCAATCCGGATGTTTTTTTAAATAAGCAAGAATCTGTTTTTGCAGGACACGAAAGTCATCTCCGACAGAGGTGTAATACAACCATTTGGTTGACGGCAATATCGGCAGAGAATATTTGCGTTTGGCGTGGTAGGAAAGTATGGTGCGTTCTCCCAAGTAACTCAAAACCACTGAATAGCGAGTTTCATTTTTAGGATTTAATTTGACAAAATTTGTATCAATGCCGGTTTTGACGAATTCTTGCTTGATTAGCGCGCCGTTAAGGTCATCGCCGAGCTCGGTGACAATCGCGGTTTTCAATCCCAACTTGCGGCAGCCAACGGCGATGTTTGCCGCGTTGCCACCCAATGATTGAACGGTTTGGCTGATGGGGATTTTATCCGCGTAATTCAAACAAATTTGGCAATGCTCTTTTTTTAAATCACACTGCACTTGCGCGTCGTCAATCATTAAAATCATATCCATCGTGCTGTCACCAATGACGATAATGTCAAATTTTTTCATATCAACGGCGTTTATTAATCGCTTTGTGCAGACTGCATTTGCATTCAACGTCATGGCAGGCGCACTTGTGGATGCCGAGCAGGATTTCTATAAATTCAGTCAATGCGGCAAGGGAAAATCCGGCCATGGCAATGGTGAAAATTAAATTACCGATGGACAGCGCGTAAACCAAGAGACAGCCGGCGCCGATTAAAAACACAGCGTCTTGACGGCGTTCAGTTTCCAAAAACACGCCGTAAATCAGTAAAATCGCGCCCAACCCGGCTACCACATAAATTATCGTTTGCAGCATGGTTGTCGGCAGTTGGGGGATGAAAGATTCTAGGAACATAAGGGTTTAATTTTATGTTATAATTATACCACAAGCGCATTCTTTTGTCTTATGGGGTTTTTGTATAAAAAATCGTCACATTTTCAGCCTGCCGGCTAGTTTTCTGCCGGCAGTGTAATCTTTTTCAACAAATATAGTAGCAGAAGATGAGTTTGTTTTGGGTGGCTTTAGACATGTTTGATATTATACCCCCTGTGGATAAATGTTAAATTAAGTTGATACTTTTTTGGTCCAAATCCAACTTCGCTTGTGGTTTAAGCCGAAATAATCATGTCGTAAAATTATTTGGAGCGGCTTTTACAACTGTGTTATAATAGCTTTGATTTATCCCCAAACCACAACTTTTAGTGGTTTGGATTTGTCTAATAGTACAAAATATATGAGCTCAACTGATTTCCGCGTTATTCAAAATGTTCACCTTGGACAAGAAAACAGCGTCAATTTTAAATACGACATAGAAAATGGCTTGCACTTCAAGCGTGTGTTTAGCCAAGACGGACAGGATCCATTTGATTTGGTTGAATATGAACGGCGTTCGTCAATTATTCGCGAGCCGGACGGAACCGTTGTTTTTGAAATGAAAGATATTGAGATTCCCAAAGATTGGTCGCAGGTGGCGACGGATATTGTGGCGCAAAAATATTTTCGCAAAACCGGCGTGCCGCAATATTATAAAGATGGAACGTCAAAACTTAATTCCGACGGAAAGCCAATGTTTGGTCCGGAAACCAGCGTCAAACAAATCATTCATCGTTTGGCAGGAACCTGGCGTTATTGGGCGGAAAAATATGGCTACTTCGCCTCGCCGCAAGACGCGGAAATTTTTTATGATGAGTTGGTGGCAATGCTGTTGAAACAAATGGCCGCGCCAAATTCACCGCAGTGGTTTAATACCGGCTTGTTTTGGGCGTATGGCATCAATGGCCCGGCGCAAGGGCATTATTTTGTTGATCCGGACACCGGCGCGATGACTCGTTCAACCGATTCTTATACGCATCCTCAACCGCACGCGTGCGGACGTTATAATACAAAAGTTTTTACTGAACGTGGAATTCTGGAATTGGGCGCGTTGGTGGAAAGATGCCGGACAGGGCTAAAAGTTTTTGATGGCGAGTCAATGGTAAAGATTTTAGCAGTAAAAAATAACGGCGTACGAAAGCTGTACCGGGCGACGCTTAAAAATGGCAATTTTATTGAATTTACCGATGATCACCATGTGTGGACTGCCGGTAGCAGAAAGAAAGATGGGGGTAAATATGAGTGGCTGGAATTGAATAAAATTTTAGGCAAGAAAGTGGTTCAAGTCGCTCCGACCAATGGTGGCATTTCAAATAAAAAACCGGATGAGTCGTCGCTTGATCGGGCTGCTTTGGCAGGATGGATTGTGGGTGATGGTTATTATGGTAAGTATGGAAGGAACAAAAAGACAACAATGTTTGGCGCCATTACGGTGAATGATGATGAATTTAATTTTGTTACGGGGTTGTTTAAAAGGATATTTGGCCGCCATACGGTGCGGACTAGAAAAAATATCAGCCCGCTGTATCGAACCATTTGTTTTGATTCTAAAGAGGTCGACGAATTTGTGCTTAACTATGATTTAGAGAAAACCGCTTTGACCGTCGATGTGCCAAAGAAAATTATGGCTGGGACAAAAGAAGAGAAGTCGGTATTCCTTGCGTCGTTGTTTCAAGCGGATGGATCAGTCAGAATTAGGAAAGACGGCGGCAGGAACAGCGGGGATGTGGTTTTGACATCGATTTCTGAAGATTTGATTCATTCGGTTCAAATCCTGTTGTTGGAATTAGGCATGTATTCCAATGTTTCTTGGTACCGTGACAGTCGTCCGGATCGGCACCTGTGTTTTCAACTCACGATTTCTTATGATTCAGAGCGGAATAAATTCGCTGACTTGATTGGTTTTATTTCAAAAGATAAACAATTCGGCTTATCAAAACTTAATAAACAAATATTGGGTAAGACTAAAGAGTCTCGTTCAGAGGAGACGGTGGAATCAATTGAATATATTGGAGAAGAAGAAGTTTATGATATTCAGACAGAGTCAGGTCAGTTTTGCGCGAATGGCGTGGTTGTTCACAATTGTTTCATACAGTCAATCAAAGATGATTTAGTTAATGAAGGCGGGATTATGGATTTATGGGTGCGCGAAGCTCGTTTATTTAAATACGGTTCAGGCACCGGCACAAACTTTTCCGTTTTGCGCGGTAAGAACGAAGCATTGTCCGGCGGAGGGAAATCCAGCGGACTGATGAGTTGGTTAAAAATCGGCGATCGCGCGGCCGGCGCGATTAAATCCGGCGGTACCACCAGGCGAGCGGCAAAAATGGTGGTTTTAGACGCGGATCACCCGGATATTGAAGAATTTACCAATTGGAAAGTGAATGAAGAAAAAAAGGTGGCGATTTTAATCGCCGCCGGCTATCCTTCTGATTATGAAGGCGAGGCCTATCAAACTGTTTCCGGACAAAATTCAAATAATTCAGTGAGGATTCCGCATCGGTTTATGGAAGCGGTTAAAAATGATGGTTCGTGGAATTTAACTTGGCGTACTGATGGCAGTGTGGCCAAGACAATAAAAGCCCGTTCATTATGGGATCAAATTTCCAATGCCGCGTGGTCTTGCGCTGATCCGGGCGTTCAATATGACGGCACGATTAACGAATGGCACACTTGCCCGCAATCCGGCCGGATTAACGCCTCCAATCCATGCAGTGAATACATGTTTATTGATGACACCGCCTGCAATTTGGCGTCAATCAATTTGCTTAAATTTTACGATATTGAGAAACGGTATTTTCAAGTGGCTGAATTTAAGCACGCGGCGCGTATCCTGACTTTGGTTTTGGAGACTAGTGTTTTGATGGCGCAATTTCCAAGCAAAGAAATCGCTCAAGGCAGTTATGATTTCCGCACATTAGGTTTGGGTTACGCTAATTTGGGCTCGGTATTGATGATGGCCGGCGTGCCCTATGAATCAGAAGATGCTTATGCTTTTGCCGCTTGCGTTACCTCTATCATGACAGCCAAGGCATATAAAACCAGCGCGGAGATGGCTAAAATTTTAGGACCATTCCCAAAATTTGAATACAACCGCGATGAAATGTTGAGGGTGATAAGAAATCATCGTCGAGCCGCTTTCAACGCGGAAAAAGACGAGTATGAAAAATTAACAATCACGCCAAAAGGCATTGATCCACAATACGCCCCAGCGTATATGTTGGCCGCGGCCAGAGAGAGCTGGAATGACGCGTTAATGATGGGCGAGCGTTATGGTTACCGCAACGCTCAAGTGACTTGTCTGGCGCCAACCGGAACCATCGGTTTGTTGATGGATTGTTCAACGACCGGAGTGGAGCCGGATTTCGCTTTAGTTAAATTTAAAAAATTGGCCGGCGGCGGCTATTTTCGCATCGCCAACGAAGCGATGCCGCTGGCTTTGAAGAACTTGGGTTACGCCGACAAGCAGATTGAGGAAATTTTAAATTATGTCAGGGGTACGGCAAAAATCGATTCTGCTCCGCATATCAATAAAAAAACTTTACAATCCAAAGGGCTCAACGATCAAGATATTGAGAGCGTGAACAAAGCTTTGACCGGCGCGTTTGATGTTAAATTTGTTTTTAATGTTTGGATGCTGGGAGAGGATTGCCTGAAACGCGCCGGGTTTATCTCGGCGCAATATAATGATCCGAATTTTAACATGTTGCGCGCGTTTGGCTTTACTGATGAAGAGATTGAGGCGGCGAATGAATTTGTTTGCGGAACAATGACGATTGAAGGCGCGCCGCATTTAAAATTGGAGCATTACATGGTGTTTGACACGGCAAATCGCAACGGCAAGAAAGGCAAGCGATTTATTCCATATATGGGCCACATTAAAATGATGGCGGCGACCCAGCCGTTTTTGTCAGGAGCGATTTCCAAAACTATAAATATGTCGAATGAGGCGACGGTTGATGACGTGAAATACGCTTACGACCAATCATGGCAAATGGGTTTAAAGTCAGTGGCGCTTTATCGCGATGGCTGTAAATTGAGCCAGCCGCTGTCTACCAGTTCAAAAAATAATGACAAACGCAGTGATTTGACCAAAGAAGAATCGGTTAAAGAAAAAATTGTCGCGCCGCAGGCATTGATTAAAGAGGAAGAAATTAAAGAGATAGTGAAAATGGTTCCATCAGATGATTTAGACGAAGCTTTACAGCAAGCAAGCGAGATTTTGAGCCAGCATGTTAGTTTGTCAGGCATTCAAACTCCGACCATGTCTTATCATCGCGATGGCCAAGTCGCGGAACGGCGAGTGTATTTGCATGGCGAAAAAAGGAGGTTGCCGGCGAAACGCGGCGGCATTACTATCTCCGCCACGATCGGCGGCAAATCGCAAATTTGGTTGAGGACCGGCGAATATCCGGATGGGAAGCTGGCCGAGATTTTTATTGATATGTATAAAGAAGGTTCGGCTTTCAGCAGTATGTTGAATATGTTCGCGATTAATGTTTCCATGGGTTTGCAGTACGGCGTGCCATTGGAAAAATATGTGGAGAATTTTACTTTCACCCGGTTTGAACCATCGGGAATGACCGATCACCCAAATATTAAAATGTGCACGTCGGTAATTGATTTTGTGTTTAGGGTTTTGGGCATGGAATATCTCGGCCGCATGGATTTCGTGCAAGTGCCAACACAAGGCATCCAAAAAAATAAATTTGAAAATCTGGCAAAGCTCGCGCGCGCGGGCGTTCTGCAAGAAACGATTGATTTTGATCAGCCTCAATCATCATTTGCGGCTGCCGACAGCGCAGTTGGCGAAACGCAGGCCACTTTGCCAAACATTGGGACGCCGAAAGACAGCATGAGCCAGTCATTGGGAAAGATGATGGGCGACGCGCCGGCTTGCCCCACCTGCGGACATATCACGGTTAGAAACGGCAGCTGTTATAAATGTTTGAATTGCGGGGACAGTTTGGGATGCAGTTAATTGGGCGTAGGGTGTAGGACTTAAGGCGAACGTTATGAAAATTTATACCAAAACCGGCGACAAAGGAGAAACAGCGCTTTTGGGCGCGAAGAGGGTGAAGAAGTGTTGTTTGGAAATGGAAGCGATTGGCGAGGTTGATGAACTAAATTCTTTGCTCGGGATGTTGATTGAAGAGGTTGCGGAAAATTTTCCTCAAGAAGCAAAAAAACTGCTGGCGATTCAGTGGCAGCTGTTTGTTGTTGGTTCGCGATTGGCAGCGGCGCAGGCTAAATTAAAAAACGTTCCGACTTTGAAAAAGAGCGAAGTCATTAAGCTGGAAAAATGGATTGACGCGATGGAAAAAGACTTGCCGGCGCTTAAGAATTTTATTATCCCCGGCGGATGCGAGGAAGCGGCGTTGAGTTTTTATGTCCGAGCCGTCTGCCGCCGCGCGGAAAGGCAGATGATTGGATTATCAAAAAAATATCCGGTAGACCCGGTGATAAAACAATATCTTAACCGTTTGAGCGATTTATTGTTTGTTTTGGGGAGGTGGTTTAACAAAAAAACTAATCCTTAATCTCCGGAAACGTGTATCTCATCACGGCGCGGTAAATAGTGCCGCGCGAGACCATGCCGACGATTTTTCCATTCTCCACCACCGGCACGCGGTGAATGCCGGAGGCGATCATCAGGCCGCCAATTTTTAAAACATGGGTGTTTGGCGTGGTGGTAACAACACGGCGGGTCATAATCTCGCCGATTGTTTTTTCTTTAGCTTCACCAGCGGTTTCTTCCAGCTCTTTTTCATTTAGAAACGGCGTTGGATTTTGATAAAAACTTTGGTAGCTGGGGTAAAGAGCGCGGAACAAATCTTTTTCCGAAAGAACACCAACCAGATTGCCGGCCTCGTCCAAAACCGGCGCGCCGCTGATTTTGTTTTGCAAGAACAACGCCGCCGCTTCCAGAAAATTCATGTTTGTTTTGAGGCAGACGACATCGGTGTACATTACGTCTTTGACTAACATAGGATTGGATATTAAATATTAGGTATTTTGATATTAAGATTGTGCTTGTATTATAACATTACTTTGATTGCTGGCAAGAGGTTGGCCTGCCTTCGCGAAAGCTACGGCGTGGCGAAGGGAGTTGATTTTTTTTGGAGCGGTGATATAATTGTTTCACGAAAACACGCCCGAGTGGTGAAATGGTATACACGCGACACTTAAAATGTCGTGGCCGTAAGGCCGTGTGGGTTCGAGTCCCACCTTGGGCACCAAATTTTTAATTAAGGAGGTATGACAATTAAAATGTCTGTCAAATTGTTTCTCACTATTTTTTTGGTGGGATTTTTTTTATTTTTAACACCGGTCAAAGCTGACGGCGGTATAATTATCAACGAAATTTGTCCAACCGGTTGCGCGTCCAGCGGTTATCAGTGGGTTGAAATATATAATAACAGCAGCACGACGATTGATTTGTTCGGCTGGAAGTTTTGGGAGGGTGAAACGAATCATGGTTTGGAATTGTCTACTTCATCAACTCAACAAGATTATTTAATTGACGCTGGCGAGTACGCGATAATAACGCAGGATGATTTAAAATTTTTTTCTGAACGCGTTGGCGTTAGCGTTGCTGTTTTTGACAGTTCGTGGGGTACGCTAAATAAGGGTGGCGAAATAATCGGATTAAAAGGCGCTGATGGAAATTTGGTAGAGGAGTTTGTTTATTCGGCGGTTGCAAGTAATTCATTAGAACGCAAAGATTCGGCTGTTTCCGCGAGTGATGTTGATAATTGGTGCGAGCATGAAAGCGGTAATACGATTGGCGCGGCGAATGTTTGTCCCGCTCTAATTTCAGAAATATCGTTTCCAACTTCTGACACCGGCAGTTTGACGCCAACAACGACCCCGCAGCTAAAAATTAATGAATTTATTCCAAATCCAAACTCTGGAGAGGAATGGATTGAAATTTATAATTCCGGCGCGTCAACCGCTGATTTAATCGGTTGGAAATTGTTTGACGCGGTTGGAGCAATTGCCGCTCCGACAGGCACGATTGAGGCCGGTGGTTTTTTTGTGGTTGAATTGTTTTCCAGCAAACTGAATAATACAGGGGGCGATTCAGTGATTCTTAAAGATACAACAGACACAACAATAGATAGTGTGTCTTATGGTGAAGCGGCAAAAGGCAATTCTATCGCCAGAAGTGTTGACGGCGCTGGCAGTTTCGCGGAAACAACCACATTGACAAAAAATGCCGCCAATCAAATCACCGCGCCGGTTCAGTCGGCGGATTCGGCAAGCTCACCGCAGGCAAGTTCAGGACAGGGCGGTGGAGGTTATTCCGCGCCAGCGTCATTCCATGTTGGTACAATTGTAATTAACGAAATAGTTTCCGACCAGGCTGATGAGGCTAATGAATTTGTTGAGCTGTATAATCACACCAACGCGGTTGTTGATCTGGATGGCTGGTGGTTGGAAGACGGCGGAGAAACGCGGACAAAAATAGAGGGTGTGATGTTGCCGCGCGCGTTTTTTGTCGTTGACAATCCGAACGGCAATTTGAATAATAGCGGAGATTTAATCGCGTTGTTTGATCCGAGCGGAAAAACAATTGACCAGCTCACCTACGGCAACTGGAACGACGGTAATTTGAGCGATAACGCGCCCGCGGCCGGGGACCCGCTGTCTCTGGCGAGAAAGAGTGACGGCCGCGACACGGATAATGATTATTATGATTTCGCGCTGACCGGCCAGATTACAAAAGGCAGTGGGAATAAAATCATCAGTATAAATCAGCAAGGAGAAAAAATATCAGAAGCGATAATGATTTCATCGCCGATTATTCTCAACGAAGTTTTCCCCAATCCCAAAGGTTCGGATACGGCGGAAGAGTTTATTGAATTGCGCAATTTAGGCGACAGTCAAACTGATTTGGCCGGCTGGCAGTTGGGCGACGCGGGAGAGAAAAAATATAAATTGAATCAAGGGGTTATTCCGGCCGGCGGTTATATCGCGTTCAAACGGGCGTTGACCGGAATCGCTTTAAATAATTCCGGACAAGAAGAAGTTAAATTATACAATCAAACCGGCGCGCTGGTTGATAAAATAAAGTATGAAGGCGCGGCTGTGGAAGACCAAAGCTACGCGCGGCGCGATGACGGTGTGTGGAAATGGACTATCAAAACCACGTCTGGCAAAGAAAATATTATTGAAGGAAAGAGCGCGGCGCCGGTTATTGTTTTGGAATTTAATCCCGAGGCCTCGTTAAACGAGGAAATAACTTTTGACGCGTCAGACACCACTGATCCGGATGGAGACGCGATTAAGTTTGAGTGGGATTTTGGCGATGGCAAAAAAGGCGGAGGCGATGTTGTGAAACACGCGTATAACAAAGTTGGCGATTATTCAGTGAAATTAAGAGCGATTGACAGCGCTGGCAACGCGGCGGAGAAGATTGTTAAAGTCGCGGTGTTGGCGATGGCGAACACACCCCCAGCCCCTCTCCGAGAGGGGAGTTTACGATTTCCCTCCTCAGAGGAGGGCGAGGGAGGTGTTGGTGGCTGGATAGACTTAACGAGTCAAATTATTATCTCCGAGATTTTACCCAATCCGGCCGGCTCGGATTCCGCGGAATTTATTGAACTTTATAATCCAACGAATGAAACGATTGATTTATCAAATTACAAAATAGATGATGAAGACGGCGGTTCACGGTCGTATGTTTTGTCAGCCGGAACAATAATTGAGCCATTGGGTTTTTTGTTATTAGAGAGAGATAAGACCGGTTTGGCTTTGAATAATACATCAGACGCGGTTAGAATTTTGGACCAAGATAATAATGTGATTGTTGAGATTGATTATGATGACGTGGTTGAAGGCGCGAGCTACGCATATGATATGTTATCAGGAGATTGGATGTGGACTGGGGAGATAACACCAGGGAGCGAAAACATAATAGATGTGCGAACATACGAAAAGAATACGAAATTACGAACTACGAATGGGGCGGAGGCGGCGAATTATGCGGTGAGGAAAGAGAAAAAGATAATTGATGTCGCGTTGGATAAAATAAGAGATAATGATGTTGGCGATAGAGTTAAATTTACCGGAATCGTTGCAGTGCGGCCGGGGATTTTGAGCTCGCAATATTTTTACGCGATAAGCGATGATGGCGCGTCCGGCGCGCAGGTTTACATGAATAAAAAAGATTTTCCACTGTTGGCTATCGGAGATCTGATTGAAGTGATTGGCGAAATATCTTTAGCATATGGCGAAACGCGAGTTAAAACCAGCGCTCGCGATAATATTAAATTATTGAAGCAGTCAGATTTGCCTGCGCCGCAGGAAATAGAAATCGCCAGCATCAGCGAAGAATTTGAAGGAGGACTGATTAAAATTAAAGGTGAAATTACTGATTTGAAATCATCGTATATGTATGTTGATGACGGCACCGAAGAATTGAAAGTTTATTTTAAAAAAGGCGCGAAGATTGATAGAAAAGTCTTTCGCGTTGGCGATACGGTTGAGGCCGTTGGTCTGCTCGGTTCAACCCGCAATGGCTATCAATTACTTCCACGCGGGCAGGAGGATATAGATATAGTCAGCGTGTTGGCGGAAGACAAAGAAGAAATATTGTCAGCCGGAACCGGCGGTCCGGAAAATATGGCGGAAACATATTTGACTGTGACGGCCGGCGGGTTGACTTCTATTTTGATTGGTTTGTTCGCTCGGGCGAGAGGAGCGATGGCGCTGGGGTTGTTGAAGAGAATGGGAAAAATCGCTTCAATTATCATTAGACGTACGCCAAGAGTTTAAATTAGTTGGGGAATTTGGTATAATATGAAGTGATGAATTAGGAATCATGAATCATGAATCATGAATCAGGAATTGAAAATTGAAAATTTATAATGTATCCTGTTATCTGCATTCTGTATTTTGAAACCGTATGGCGGAAAACATTTTTTTTCAAATCAGCATTATTTTCGGCATCACCGTGAGCATCGCTTTTGTGATGCGGCTTTTGCGTCAGCCGTTGATTGTGGCGTACATTATCGCCGGGTTGGCGGCGGGGCCGTTGTTTTTTAATTTGGTGAATGACAGCGCCGCGTTTTTTTCCACCTTCGCGCAGTTCGGGATCGTGTTGTTGTTATTTATCGTCGGATTGAGTCTAAATTTTGAATACATCAAACGACTGGGGCGCGCGGTGGTGATTGGCACAGTCTTGCAGTTTTTAACGACAGTATCGCTCGGTTTTGTCTTAATGTATTGGTTTGGGTTTAGCGCGGTGCCCGCTTTATTTTTATCAATCGCCGTTTCTTTTTCCAGCACAATAATCGTTACCAAACTATTAGCGGATAAAAAAGATTCGGAGACTGTTTACGGCAGATTTATCATCGGTATTCTTTTGGTTCAAGATGTAATCGCGGTTTTAATAATGATTTTTTTGAATACCTGGTCAGACGCGGGCAGGCCATGGTATGAGATTTTAGCCACGGTTGGCGGCCGCGGTTTGTTGTTGTTGGGTTTGGTTTTTCTTCTCGCGCGCTATCTTTTGCCAAAGTTCATGGACAAAGTGGCGCAAAGCGGCGAGTTATTATTTATTTTTACCGTCGCATGGTGTTTTGGCATCGCGAGCGTGGTGTATTGGGCGGGATTTAGCATTGAAATCGGCGCGATTATCGCCGGCATCTCTTTGGGCGCTTCGCCGTATCAGCCGGAAATCAGCAGCCGGATGCGTCCGTTGCGCGATTTTTTTATCGTCTTATTTTTTATTGTTCTCGGCAGTGAATTGCAAGTCGGCGAGGTTGGGGAAGCATTTCTTCCTGCCCTGATTTTATCGCTGTTTGTGCTTGTCTTTGATCCGATTACTTTGTATTTCGTAATGCGTCATTTGAAACACACAAGGCGTAGTTCGCTTTTGGCCGGCATCACTTCGGCGCAGGTAAGCGAATTCGGTTTCATTTTGATTTTTACCGCGATTAACCTCGGCTATCTGCAAGGAGTGGAACTGGCGATTCTGACTCTCACGGCCCTAATGACAATTGTGGTTTCTTCTTATTTAATTACTTACAGTGATCAAATTTATTCTTGGTGTTTACCATTATTAAATAAATTCGGCAAAGATAAAATTCAAACGGAAAATGAGGCTAAAGAAATTTATGATGTTTGGGTTTTTGGTTATCACCGCATGGGTTGGAAGGTTTGCGAGGCGCTGGCGGCCAAAAAGACAAAATACGCGGTGGTGGATTACAACCCGATCGCGATTGCCAAACTTAAACACCGCGGCATTCACGCTTATTTCGGTGACGCGGCGGATGTGGAATTTTTATCCGGCCTGTCGTTGGAAAAAGCGCGATTGATTATTTCCACTATTCCGGAAGCGGATGATCAAAAAGCCATGATTAAATATGTCAGAAAATTGAGCGGCAAACCGATTATTATCGCCAATTTATTTCATAATTTTTATTTGGAAGATTTATATGAAGCCGGCGCCAACTATGTAATGATGCCGCATCTCTTGGGCGGACAATGGATGTCGGAAGTTTTGCGCGGCAGGCCGGTCAGCAAAGAAACTTTCAAAAAGTTGCGGCAAGAACAGCGTGAAGAGTTGAAATTGAGGTACACTGTTGGCGCGCATTAGAGATGTTGACACAAGACGGCGGATGTCATAGAATTATGTCGTTCTGCGCGGGCATCATATAATGGTTATTATCCCAGTTTTCCAAACTGGTGACAGGAGTTCGATTCTCCTTGCCCGCTCAAAATGAACACTTTAGCGGAACTTCTAACTAATGAGCCAAAATACCGTCTTAAACAAATCCAAAAGGCGTGGTTTGATTTGTCTTTAAACAGCTATGAAGAAATAACCACACTGCCGGTTGAACTGCGGGAGAAATTAAAAAATTTGCCGTGGCTCTCGGTAAAATTACACACGATTTTGAAAAGCAAAATAGACGGCACGGAAAAGGCTTTGTTGGAATTAAGCGATGGGGAGTTAATTGAGACTGTTCTGATGGTTCGGGAAAGTTTGAAAGAAAATAAAGAAGCGTCAAAGTGGCCGGTTGAGGAAAGACACACGATTTGTATTTCTTCTCAAGTTGGCTGCGCGATGAATTGCTTTTTTTGCGCCACGGGCAAAGCCGGGTTTAAGAGAAATTTAACAACCGAAGAAATAGTTGATCAGTATCGTTTTTGGCAGAGGCGGTTGACCGGACACATTTCCAACATCGTCGTCATGGGACAAGGCGAACCATTATTAAATTATGATAATTTGAAAAATGCTTTGAATATTATTTTAAACAATACTGAAATCGGTCCGACGAAAATTACCGTTTCCACTTGCGGGATACCGGAACAAATGGAAAAATTGTTGGCTGACAAAGATTTTCCACAAGTATGCTGGGCAATATCTTTGCACAGCGCGATTGAGGAAACACGGAAAAAAATAATGCCAGCGCATCGGAAAGATTTTGTAAAATTTTTAGTTGATTGGTCGCGAAGATACCACGAATTAATCCCCAGCCGTACGCATTTTATCGGTTTGGAATATTTAATGTTGGCGGGTGTGAATGATGATGAAAAACATCGGAAGGCCTTGGAAAAATTGGCGAACAAAATTCCGCGGGTTAAAATCAATTTGATTCCTTACAATGATACCAATAGCCCGGGATTAAGCAAAACCTCCCAAACGGTAATTGATGATTGGCATGATTATTTAATGAAAGCCGGTTTTGTCTGCACCATTCGTCACTCCCAAGGTCAAGATATTGCCGCGGCCTGCGGACAGTTATGTAACAGGACAACGACCGATGCTGTAAAAAATGTGTAGGTATGTTATACTTGACTCGTGAGTAGAAACAGAATATAATCTCTTAATCATATGACCCTGACTAAAAAAGTTAAGGACCAACTGATAAAAGCACTTCTGGGAAAGGCTTCAGTGCCACGCGGCTTATTTGAGTTAAATCAGTATTTTCGGCTTTATGGGCCAATAAATTTTAAGCATGAAAGGGGAGATGGCGGCAACACAATCGCTATCAGCACTAATTATAGATTTGGTTCCATAGTAACATCCGGAATGACAGCGGAAGAGTTGGAAAAAAATATTAAAGACGCGATTTTAACCTCTTTTAGCATTCCATCTTCTTTTGCCAAAGAGGCGGGTGTTTGTAGGGTTGGCGATAAACAAGGAGAGTATGCCATCGCTTAGTGAGTTGCCAGGTGAAATAAAACGCAAGAAATTTATCCGAGCTCTTCAACGGCTCGGATTTATTGTAGATAAGGCCGGCGGAGACGGCAGTCACTATAAAGCCACGTGGTCGAAAACACAAAAATCAATATCCATTCAAGCAAAATTACGGAAAGATGTTTTGTATTATCTATTGAAAGAAATTGAACAATATAGCGGCGTTAAGTGGGAAGAAATTAAAAGGGAACTTTAATTTGATTTTACAAAAGACAAAAATACCTTAGTTTAACAGAAGCAAAAGTGTAACCCTTGAAGGTGTACTGTATAAAAATACTTGACAGTCTGGTTTTGTCAAGGTATAATTGTAGACACCAAAATCAACAATGCCGCGGGGTAGAGCAGTCCGGCAGCTCGCGGGGCCCATAACCCCGAGGTCGTGGGTTCAAATCCCACCCCCGCAACTTAGTGAAGCGAAGCCGTGCGGTAGTAGTTCAGTTGGTAGAACGTCTCCTTGCCAAGGAGAAGGTCGCCGGTTCGAATCCGGTCTGCCGCTCTAGGGCTTTAAAACACAAACCCGAGCCCTATACTGTATGGCAAAAAACTCCAGCAAAGCGCCGGAGTTTTTTGTTTTTCAAAATGTCTGAATTGGTCGGGGATGTGAGACTTGAACTCACGACCTTCTGGTCCCAAACCAGACGCGCTAGCCAACTGCGCTAATCCCCGTTTAAAATTTCTTGTAATAAAGATTCCAGTTTTAAATAAGTTGCTTTGTTGGTATAGCGAATTTTACAAGTGCCTTTTGTCTTTCCCACCTTCTTGCCTAATGGACGGATGATTGTCTTGTTAAACTTTTCTTTTTTAACGTTAGTTATTTTTGACCAAAAACCAATACACTCTTCTAAATTATTGTCCTCATGGATTTGTATTTGAACCTTTAATCTTTCCTCATCAATACCGCTATCACTCCTCTGGTATATGACAAGATGCCAGTCTTTTCAGTGCCGAGGGCGAGGATCGAACTCGCGACACAAGGATTTTCAGTCCTCTGCTCTACCACTGAGCTACCTCGGCTGGTGGACCGTGCCGGATTCGAACCGGCGACCTCCGCCATGCAAAGGCGGCGCTATACCAGCTAAGCTAACGGCCCGCCTTGATTTGTGCGAAAATTATAACAAATACTTGAGCATTAGTCAAACACTGGCGGTTTAGACACAAAACTTGACAAAACCCATTTTTTGTGCTATACTATAAACATTGATTTAAACAGATATAGTATTGATTACATCGATTGACGGGAACAAAACAAATTGTATAAGTTTTCGAATTAGTGCAATCATCGTTATAATCTGCATAATCAATGTTTAAAAATAAAACAAAAATATGATCTTCCAAACTAGAGGACCGGCGGCCGTCCTAAAAAGTGTCGCGATTTTAAATATATTTTTTTACGTTTTAGCAGGTGTCATCCTTTTGACAGCTGTTTTTTTTATTATCAAACCGGCCTTAGCGCAGTCGGAGGTGTCTGTTGAAGTCCCGACGGTTGAAGCGCCGGCTCCGGCAGTGGTTTCCGAGCCACTCGTTGAAATTTCACCAGAATCGGCCTCGGTATCGCCAGAGCCGCCGGCTGTTGTCGCGCCCGAAGACCGGCCAGTTCTGGTGGAACCTGCTCCAGTTGAACTACCTTTAAATGTTCCAGAGTCTGCGAGCGGCGGATCAGACGACGCGCCCGAAGACCGGCCGATTTCAGTAGAAGCGCAAATGGACGCGGCCGTTACCGCGGAAGATCTTGGCGCGAATGACGCGCGAATTTTGCCGGACAGTATTTTTTATGGTTTTAAAAGATTTGGACGGGCGGTCGGCGAGGCCTTTACTTTTGACCCGGTGGAAAAAGCCGAGTTAAAACTGGAACACGCCAATCAAGAGCTTGCCGATGCCGCCAAACTGATTGAGCAAAAGTTTGATGACAAAGAAGCATTGGAGGCGGCGGCCGAATCATTGGAAAAATTTCAAGATAAAATTATTGATTTGCGCGAATCGGCGGAGGATTTGCGGGACGAACAAGCGGGCGGAGATGAAAAAGTCGGCGAGTTCATGACCGATGTTTTGGATCAGCAAATTAAACAACAAAAAATGTTTGAGCGCATTGAGAGCGGAATGATGGATAAAATGCCGCCGCAATTTGCCGAGAGGATGTTTGAAAGAATTGATGACGCGCGCGAGGCCGCGGCGGAAAACGCGGCGGGAATGGTTACCGACGTGGTGCAGGACGCCGATTCTTTGGCGAAGCATTTTGACGCCGCCATGCGCAATCAGCGCGGCAGTGAGTTTAAAGACATAAAAAATCTTGAAGCGTTAAAACGGGTGGAGCGATTTGTGCCGGAATTCGCCAAAGACGCGATTCGTCAGGCGCAAGACAACGCGTTTAAACGTTTTGGCGAGCGGATGGCGAAAATACCGGAAGGCAAACGAGGCGGAAAATTTGAAAATTATGTTGATGGAATTAACGGCGATGAATTACGTCACATGGAAATTTTTGACCAGTTGGAAAATGCTTCGGATTTGCCGCCGGAAATTATAGAAAAAATTGAGGCGGCTAAAGACATCGCGGCGCGTCGATGGCAAGAAAAAATTGAGCGGGTTGATGAAAAGTTCGGCGGCGCGGAATTCGGCCAGCGAGCGCGCGGACGTTATTTGCCAAGTTTTAACGAGGGAGAGGTGGATGTCGGACAGCTTCGGGTTATGGAGGAAATCCGCAAACGAGTTAAGTTTGATGATGTTGGTTTAAATCAAGAAATTGAAAAACAACGTGAAAAAGGGATTGAAAAATTTAAAGAAAGATTCAATCAGCCGGACGATCAGGCGTTGGCTGACGAATTTGGGCGTTTGAGCAAACAGATGGCCGAAAGACCTGACCCAACTACTTTTCAGCTGATATCAGCGCTTGAGGAAAAGGTGAAAGCTGACCCGCAAAAACGGGAATTTTTGGAGCAAATGGAGCGAGCGGTTAAGGCTGAATTCATGGAGCAGGCGCGGAAGGAGCCGGATAGATTTTTGAACCGCATTGTTTCCAATAATCCGGAAGATATAGAAGTGTTTAACGGGCTTAAAGAAGAGTTTAGAAATAATCCGGAGCAGTTTTTCGCGGAGCCATTTGAAGTTAACGGTTTTAAACCCGGCGCCGGTAAATTTATTCCTCCGGAATTCGGTCCGGATGAAATGAACGGGTTCCAACCAACGTCGTTTAATGGATTTTTTGACCGAGCCATTCAAAAACAATCGGAAGTTATCACCGAACGTCTTGGAGAAATACAAGACCCGGAAGAATTTGAACAGTTCGGCAAAAAACTTTATGGAATGCGGCCCGAAATAATGGACACTATCAATCGTAACTCTCAAGATTTTAGAAGAACTTTTGAGCGCAAGCAGGATTTTATCCAAAAAGTGGAATTGAGAAATTGGGAAGAACAAACGCAAGGTTTCATGGGCAATGAGCCGGAACGTTTGGAAGAAGCCATGCGGGAGAAAAAAGAAATTTTTAATAAACATATTGAGTTTGACCCTTTTTGTGATGAATCTTGCCAAGGCAATGAGCGACTGCAAGTTGACAACAGATTACAACAGGAATTTCAGGAGCGTCGGATGGAACAAAAACCATTTGAGCCGGGCAATAATCAGCCAGGTAATTTTGAGGCGGGTGAAAGGATGAATATTAAAGAGCCTGTCAACAATTTTTCTCCCAACGAAAGAATGATGAAAGAAGGCGAACCACGTGAAAATTTTGAGAGATTTGAATTTGATGAGAGGTTTGATGATAGAAAAGGAACGGATAATTTTGAGGCAAAAGAAAATTTTCAAGAGCAACCGCAACAAAACGGTTTCGCGCCAAAACCAATGATGCAACAGCCGTCCCCCGCTTCCGCTTCTCAAAATTCCGGATTCAAGCCGCAGCCAGCGAATGAATTTAGACCCGAGTTTCAAATCAATCAAGTTAAGGAACCAACAACGGCTCAACCCATTAGTAATAATATGAATGGCGGATTTGAACAGAAAGAAATATTTTCACCGCAACCAATACAGCCGATGCAGAAGATAGAACAACCGATTTCCTTTCCAAATTCAGAACCATCACCGACTCCTTCACCGTCTTTTGAATCAGCACCAATGCCGCAACCAACTAACAATTAACAATTAGCAAACGATTAAAATAATTAACAAACCCCCGGGTGGGGGTTTTGTTATGCTTGATATATTCAACAAGTCCATCTCCCTCAAATGACAAATCATTTTTGTATCACTTAGGGGAGTTGGATGGACTTGCGGCGCATCCAACGAGTGGCAGGATGTTATGTGGAAGGAGCAGTTATGGCGTCGCAGTTTTGGGGGTGGTTGCGGCGCGAGCGCGTGTAGGCAAGGCGTACCAGATGCGGGTCAGCAGGTAGAAGCCGATGAGCGCGAATGGCGCCAGGAACACCGGCCAGAACCGCCAATCGCGCATGGTAATGTAGCCGAGCGCGAGCGATTGCACGCCAGTGCCAAGGTAGACGAAGCCGTCAATGATACCGACGGCAGTGCCGGCCCCCTTGCGTCCGCCGAAGTCCATGGTGGCTGTGCCTGAGAGCAGGCCGTGCGTGCCAATGACACAGATGGACATGAGAAACACGAGCGCTCCCAGCCCCCAGCCGCTTTGCAGGAAGGGGATCATGAGTAACGCCGCCACGAAGCATATCCCGTAGAGGAAACCGGCGGCTGGAGCGCGGCGCGACTGGAAGAACTTGTCGCTCACGTAGCCCGCCGTCATACCGCCGATAATGCCAGCGACCATGAGAATCAATCCCCAGTTGTCATTGACATACTGCCATCCTTCCAGTGTTCCGGCCTTGATGTGTTCCTTGGCGAAGATCTTGAACCAATGCATCACTCCGTTGCGGAGTACGCCGGTGCAGAATTCCACCAGCGCTATCGTGATGATGATGGGGTTGGTCAATACCTTTCTTAACACCTGGAGAACGGGTGGTCGAGTGTCATCCTCGCCGCTGGACGCATCGGCTGTGTCAAAGTTCTGGAAGCCGGCCTCTAATGGTGTGTCACGCAGGAACAGAAGTTCCAGCAGGAAGAAAGTAGCGAGCAGTACGGCCGGGCCCAGGAAGACCCAACGCGTGGCCTCGACACCAGGCAGTCCGTGGGCTTGAGCGAATTGCATGATGCGTTCGTTGATGTCAAAGGCCAGGAAGAGTCCCGTTGAGATCATGATGCCGAAGATGCCCGAGAACCAACCTCGTTCGCGCACATGGAACCAGCTCGCGTTGACCTTGACAATCGCCACGGCACCATAGGACTGGAAGTACATGTTTATGCCGTAGAGGATCATGAATACGAGCTTGAGCGGCGCACTCTTGGGATCTGGCATGGCCAGCACGTGTTGGAGATAGAGCCCCATACCCAGGTTGGCGAGGCAGGCGCCGAGCGTGCCGATGAGCATAGCGCGTTTGCCGCCGATCTTGTCGGTGAGCGGCCCATTGATGAGGAAGGCGAGCGCGTACACCCAGGCGCCGACGCCGAAGATGGCGCCGAAGTCGTCCTTGGGCATGAGGTCGCCCAGTGCGGTCTGACTGACCGTGAGGTTGTAGCGCCCCATGTAAAGGAGCGCGTAGGTGAGGCCCAACGGAAACCAGTTGAAGAACCTTCTTACCCGAAATTCCTTCGAGTGCCGCGGGACTTCCGCGGTTGTTGTGGAATGAACAGAACCCATTTGTCCCTCCTTAAACTTCTGGCACGAGCTTGAAATGACCGGAACCTACCGGCCGTTTTTTGCCCATGCTTGAAAACGAACGTCGGTCTGAATTAAAGTTAGCACTTATGCTTAATTTATTCAATGGTGGTGTGTGTATAATAAAAATAGGCTTGACACAACGGTCTTTTTCCGTCAAAATATCCGCGCTATGGAACACGTTAATCATATTAGTAAAAACAAACAAACATTAGAACTGCGGTTCGCGATTTTGAAATTAATCCGCGAATTTTTTTGGTCGCAAGGTTTTACTGAAGTTGACACGCCGAACATTGTG
>MFQN01000003.1 GCA_001783065.1 Candidatus Magasanikbacteria bacterium RIFCSPLOWO2_12_FULL_43_12 | reverse complement strand
TACTCGTAAATTTCAGGAATCAATACATCAAACCAATCAGAATAGTTAAAATAGACACGCAAAATCAACGCAACTTTCAGCGCAAAAATTAGTATACATTAGTATCATTAGTACTCTATTCGTATATTGGTATTTATGAGTAAGGCTGGAAAAAAATTATTGGTAGTATTAATTTCAATTTTGATCTTTATTGAATTTTTTGGTTTGGCATTATTACCAGCACCAGCTAACGCAGCAGTTCCTGTCACGGGAGGTCCGGTGACAACTGTAGTGACAGCAGACTTGCCTAGGGACAAAGCGGAAGTAAAGCAGACAGTCGGCGCGCAGTTGTTGGGGAGCGCGCTCGGAGCGCTGGTGCACGGTTTTTCGTATTTTATGCGCAAACTTGCCTACGATTCAGCCATGTATGTGGCGAATGGCGGCAAAGGGCAGGGCGCGCTGGCTTTTAAACAGGGGTTTGGCGCGTATTTGGAAACAGTCGCATTAGATTCCGCGGCTGACGCTATCGGCGAGCTTGGCAAGCCGTTCGGCCTTAATCTTTGCAAGCCGCCGGATTTGAATTTTCAAGTATTTTTGCAAATTGGTTTGCGTGGACTGTATTTTGGCGACGCGGCCGGCGGACCCCAACCGAATTGTAAATGGCAAGACATGAAAGGCGCGTGGGAAAATGTTGATGAGCAATATTTTGGCGAAAATGGCCAACTTACGTCGGAAAAAATGTTTAGCAATGCTTTGCGTTTTGAAAATACCGACTTCGGCGTCGCGGTGGGAGCGGTGGAACGAGTTGATCGCATTCAATCCAAACAAGTGGCCGGAGCGTCGGCTCAAAGAGCGGAGGGCGAAGGATTTAAGGCGGCGACAGACTTGATCACCGGCAATGTTAAAACTCCGGCGCAGATTATAAAAGAAGAAACCTATTCAGCAACTAACAAACATCAGTCAACCTTGACCGCGAGCCAAGTGGGTGGCATTTACGGCAGCGGCGCTTTGCAAGTGATTCCTTTGGCCGGGTCGGTTTTTCTTAATACTTTGGCGACCGAAGGCATAAAAAATTTGCAAAAATATTTTCTTTCTTTATTTGACGATAGCGGCGGCAGTGATGACGCGTCAAGCGCGATGAGTTTTGAATCAGCCGGTTTTCAAATGAATTTGAAAAAAGCCAAAGAAATTTTTTCCAGCTTTTTGGCGGTCAAGATTGAGCAAAGAGAAAATTATGATTTGCTGACCGAGTTCACCACTTGTCCGGACACGGCGCCGACGATTCCGGGATTGAATAACTGCGTTATGGATGATGGCTTGCGCGAGGCAGTGCGCCGGGCCGACACCGGCGAGCCGATGACTATCAGGGAAGCGCTGAAAGAAGGATTATTGAAAGGCGATTGGATTTTGGCTTCCCCGCGCCGCGTGGCAGACAACACCAGTTACGGCTGTTACAAAAACGCTTATTGTTATTCCAATATTCAGAAATTGCGCCGGAGCAGGATTTTACCGTTAGGTTTTGAAATCGCGGCCTTGCTGGCCGACCCGGACCATCCGCAGGAAAAGTGGACGCTTGAATATGTCGTGAATCATTTTGATGATTGCCGGGATGATAACAAAGACGGCGCGATAGAGCCGGACCAGACTGAATATCCGTATTGTCATTTGATTGATCCGAATTGGGTGATTAAGTCGCCGGATACGCGATGCAACGGCATGGTTTACAGTTCAAATTTAATTGACCAGACCAGCGGTTTGCGCGCGCAGGAGTGCGTTGACGCGCAAACCTGCATCAAAGAAAAAGCCGACGGCAGTTGCGACTTCTTCGGCTATTGCGCGCGGGAGAAAAAAGTTTGGCGTTTGCCGGGCGAGGCTTGCGAATCATATTATAATACTTGCACCACCTACACTTCCGGCGACGGGGCGTTTGTTTCCTATTTGGCGAAAACCGTGGATTATGGCGAGTGTAATTTTGACAGCGTCGGTTGCTTGTCTTACAGCGCTGAAAAAGATGGGGACGATTGGATAGCCAGCATTGACGCGAAAGATATTGATTACAAAAAATACGGTCGCAATCAGGCGCTGTATTTTAACGAGAGAATAAAAAATTACAGCTGTTCCGCGTCGGATAACGGTTGCAGCGGATTTTACCTCGGCACATTGAAAAGCGAAACGACGGACGAGTATATAAATAATTATGACAAGCCAACATTTATCAAAAAAGCGCCGGACTATTTGGGTTGTTATGATATAAACAAGAATCCGGATTCACCGGAGATTAATTGGCCGCAGACCAAACCGGAATTAGGCCAAGTAAGCCAAGATAAAAAATGCGCTGACTTCGCGCAGGTTTGTTTGCCGGAAGAAGTGGGCTGTGATTCTTACACGCCAAAGAAGGGTTCGTATTCTACGCCGATTCCGGGTATTGCCGGCGAAGAAAATAAATGCGACGCGAGCTGTGTCGGTTATGACACTTTCAAGCAAAGTGAAACTGAATTCGCGCCAGCCGAGTTCCCTCTGTATTTTATTCCGACAGACGGTGATTCTTGCCCGGCGCAATTCGCGGGTTGCGATGAGTTTACCAATATTGACGAATTAGCCAAAGGCGGTGAAGGTTTAGAATATTATACTGATATTAAATATTGTGAACTGCCTACGGAAAAAAACCAAAAAGTATTTTATTCTTGGTATGGTTCAATGAGCGAAGGCTATGTTTTGAAATTGCACAAACTGCGGCCAATTACGCAGAAAGACAATGATTATTTAACTTCATTAGTCTTGGATTTGGCAAACGAGAGCGTTGACGAATTTTATCAGGTTGGTTCGCCGGCTTACGCGACTGATAATCCGGATGAGTTAAATGAACTTTACGCAAAGTGCAACGCGACCGGTTACAATAAACTGATCAATGGCTGGGTGTCTGAAATTGACGGCGCCGCGAGTTTGGATTGCCGCGCTTTGTATGATAAAGACGGCAAGGTTTATTACCGCATTCTGGATAGCACCATCACGGTTTCTGAAGAATGCCATCCTTTGCGCAAGACTACCGCGTATTTTTACGATGACGCGGCGTTAAAAACACAGACGACTTGCGAAGAACGAAGCGGTTATTGGAATAACAGCGTTTGTCAGCGCTGTACCAACGGCGGTATTTACAAAGACGGCGCTTGCGTTTATTGGGCGATCGCCAAGCCCGGCGAGTCAAATTCCTGCAATGGGCCGAGTAACAATAAAGACGCGTACAACGGCTGCCGCGAATATATTGGCAATGCCGGCGGCGATGTGGAAATTGTTGACCCGTTCCCATTGAGTTTTGAGCCGATTAACAATGATTTGAACGCGGCCAAGGCGGGGTGGTGGTCGCTGACCAGCGAGTTGTCCGTTGTGTCTGAATCAATCCAGGTTGGTTTGCACTCTTTGCAAATAAAAGATAATAATAAAGGAAATAGCGCCAGCTATTTGATTGCTTCCAGCACTTTGGAAAAAGACGGGTGGTACGAATTATCGTTTTGGAGTCGCGGCAAGGTTCAACAGACCGGCGTTTATCTTGCCCAGCTTAATGGCACTAATCAAGCAGTTGTAGGCAGTTTCACTAGCGCTGATTTTAAATTAAGTATTGGTGACGATTGGAAAGAGTACAAGCTCGGTCCGGTTCAGTTTACCGGCGATCCGCTGAAAGATACTTATTTAGTATTAGCAAGTTCGGCCAGCCAGCCAATCTTGTATTTTATTGATAATATTGAATTGCGCGCGGTGGTTGACACTTACGCGATCATCAAAGATTCTTGGAAAAAGAAATTTCCATACAATGGACAATCAGTAAGCGCGGATGTTCCTTTGGCTTGCGACAGTAATCCGACTGATCCGTTCCCGGGCGACGCGCTGGGTTGCCGCGCTTACGCGGAAGAAAGCACTGGTAGTACGGTGAATGTAACCGGTTTTGAAAAATTGTGCCGAGTTGAGGCAGTCGGTTGCCGCGCGGTGTTTGATTCTTACAACACCAAAGAAACTGACATGACTGCGTTTAATGTTTGGTGCGCGGGGAAGATTGGCGATGCGTCTTGCGAGCTTACGCTCGGGACAAACAAATCAGAGTGCAAGATAGAGCAGGGCAAAGACGGATGTTATATTGATAAAGTAAGCGTGCCGGATAGCGCGAGTTTGCCGGATAACGCGGTTACCAAATCTACAATCATAATTCCCGCTGATACTTCAGTTGACGCGCCGGTGTATTTGACCGTGCGGCCGGAATTCAGCTGTTTGGAAAAAGCGAAAGGCTGCCAGGAAGTTGGCGCGGAAGAGCAGGTTTTGCCTGATAAAGACTCACCAGCTTCTTATGAGCATAACGCGACATATTTAATCAACGATCCGGCGCAATATGTGGGCGCTAACCGCACATTATGCCGCACGGATTTGGTCGGGTGCGAGGATTTCAAAGCCGGCAGTGATATTTTCTATTTCAAGAATCCGATTAAGACCGGCAATAGTTTTTGCGAATACAAAGCCAAGGTTGAAAACGATGGTGTGGAATATAAAGGCTGGTTTTTGAAAGATGTCGGCGTTTGCTATAATTCGGCCGGCGAGAAGACTCAAAATATTTGCGGCAAAGATTCTGACTGCGGCGAAACCGAAACCTGCCAAGACAAAGGCAATGTTCCGTGCTACGAAAATTATCTGCAAGCAGGCGGATTTTACGATATTTGGTCAAACAACACTACGCAGTATAAAGGAAATGTCGGCGTTTGCCCGAGCGAAAAAAACGGCTGCCGCGAATTGATTGACCCGGCCGACACTTCTGACTTAAACCCCGATGGCCAGCCGTATTACGCGATTTTTGACAACCGCGTTACCGGAAAAGCGGGCGAGTGCGAAAGCAAAGTGAGCCAAGTGGAAGGCTGTGTTTTGTTCAACAAAACCGATGAACCGAATCTGCTCTATGATTCAGTAAAAACTTATAAAAACAGCGAGGATAAAAAATTCGCGCCGGTTTCACCGGTTACAGATACAAATAATAAAGATTCAAATTTATTATTAAAAGTAATCCGCGACCGGCAATGCGCCGAGTGGCTGGCTTGCCAAGGATCTTTGCCGGTTCCGGACACTCAATCCGGCACCGGCGAACGGTGGAGCTGTTACGCGCTTCAGCCTTGCGCTGACGGGAGCGGTTTGGAATGCACCGCCCCGTCAACCTTGACTAATGAAGGCGACAGCCGTTTGCTTTACGGAGAATATGTGACCCGCGACGTGAGTTGGTCCGGAGCCCGCGAGTATTCCGGCTATTCGCTGTTTGAAAAATCGCCGCCAGCCAATTTGGAATTTATCACGGTTAAAAAAGATGTTACCGGCCTTGAGCAGGACGCGATTTTTGTCGGTTATATCAACAAGAACGCCGTATCCGCGTGTTCAGCCGGCGCGGGTGATAACGGCAAAAAATGCGGTGGCGGGAGCAAGGGTATTTGCTATGAAAAAAAATGCGTTGTCTCGCCGGATGATTCATATCCCGCGGAATTGTTTGGCGTTAACGCCGCGGCCGCGGCTCAAAAAGAATTTTATAAATATCTATACAAAGTAGAATGCCGCGGTTATCCGGAACAGGCCAGTCCGTTCAAAGGAAAATTAGACGATGTGTCGCAATTCACACAGTCATTTTTAACCAATGCCAGTTTTTGCGCCGAGGGAGAAAATTGCGACTGCAATTATATTAAAGTTGAATATGGCAGTAATAATTCCGCGGAAGAAACGAAATATTACGAGCTTGGCGGCGTATTGCATCAGGATTTGCAAAAAGGCGGCATTTGCCAAGACGGCCCGAATGACGGCAAGTCGTGCAGTTCAAATAAAGATTGCGCTGATAAAGATGATGAAGTGAATAGCGGCGCTTGCATTCGCCAGATAAAACGCAACACGCGCATCGGCTGGAACGGCTACTGTTTAGAGCGCGACTTAAGCCGTCACATCAACGGCCGGATTGACGACGCGCCGGACGCTTTCGCCTGTCTGACTTGGCTGCCTCTGGATTATGTTCCGGGTTTGTTTGATATTTATTACAGCGATCCATCAATCGGTTATGTTCCGCCGACCGGCAAGGGCAGTCCGGGACGGGCGTATTGCACCGAGATGCTGGGGGTGGGAGGATTGAGTCCGGATTTGGAGTTTGATTGCGATTTAACGAAGAAATGGTCAAGTAATGACAAGTTGGGTTACAATCTGTGCGATAATGGAAATTTCAGCGGAGGCGGTGTTTATAATTTATCACCAGAATCTTTTGGTTTTGAAAAAATTCAACAAAGTGCCTGGCAGATGATAGGATTATTATCCGGCAGTCTTAATGGTTTTACTACCGATGGATTTAATTCCGTAGGGACATACCATTACATAAGTCGTGTGGATGTGGCAGTAACGCCGGCCAAGGATAACGGCTATGGCACTATTCCGGATAATAGCGGCTGGAGTTACCTTCCTGATTCAGCTGAAAATGATTGGATGTGGGATAGGGCGGGCGGCAAATGGGACGATAATTACGGTTATGAGGATAACACCTTAGGGCAATTGTTAAAGAAAAATTCCATCTATTTTGCCACCGCAATGGCGACAGGCGGCTATAGTCCGAAAGAGCCTGAAAAAACAAAACCATACGCCGCTTTATTTCCTGATGTGGAGTGGCCGCCGGGTAACAATGATTATTTTACGCCATCTAAAGCGGTGGTGTATCAAAATAACGATGGGTTTAAGATTGAGACCGTGGCTGTGGAGGACCATGATAGCGGAATTTTACGTCACGGGCCAAACAAAGCAGAAACACTTTTAACAAAAGACATGATTTACGCGGTTTCTTTTGTGCCGCTGTGGTTGAGTGAAAACGGTGATGATGGTGTGGACGATCCGGTGGTGCCCGGCATGGGCATGCCGCTGACGATTTATTTAGACAAGGATTACCCGAATGTTTTGGGCGAATCAGTTAACCTTGATATGAAAAAAAGCGCGGCAATGGGAAATTGCAGTTTTTGCAAATATTGGACGATGAAGACGGAGCACAAAACCGATAAATTGAATAATAATAACCCAGTAGAAGGATACCTCTTACAATGGATGGCTATGGATCCGTTGTATGGCGAGGATCCGACAACCGGAGACTCGTCTGCCATAGAAGAATATGTGAACGCGAACACTTATTTAGTTGATCCATTGGCAAGCAAGAGTGGGAAATCAGATGTTGATTGTAAGACAGGCAAAGAAGATGATAATCATTTTATCGCGGTGGAAATTTTATTTGATAAAGAGACGGGAAAATTTATCGGTTACCGTTCACGTAATTGCGAAGAGCTGGATGCTGATGATGGCGATGAGTTCGGTTATGCAATGGCGGTTATTTTCACTCTTAAGCCGATGTGCGTGGAAGCGGTAAAAGTTGTTGATTTGGATGGTAAAAATAAAGCTTACACGGATAATGTCTGGCCGTACGGAAAATTCGCGGCAAAACAAAAAGTGAATAATGTTGATTATGGCGCCGATGCCGCTCCGTTTGGCTCTGCACGATTTAATAATCTTGACAATTGCGATGCGGACAATCCATGGTGTTATTTATATCCCAATCCAACCAACGACATTTTGCATGCCGGCACGCCATGGCAGTGCTTGCAATCATTTGAGTCAACAGCCAAAGTCAAGTTTAATGGTTGGTGTACCTTAAGTGAGGATTGGTTAGGTAAAAGTTCCGGTTATAATCGAGATGAAGAAGTACAGGACGATTGGACTGAAGATAATTCGCCTGAAATTATTGAACCCAAACATGATATCTTGAATTGGCTGTTTGCTACTATATACGAACGGGCATACAGGATGCTCACCAGCGCTAAAACGTATAATCCTTATGGGTGGGGTATTGCTCAAGAGCCGTTTACCAAGAACGCTGAAAATCAAATGTTATTTGGCGATTATGCTTCAGTCAATGGCACCCCACCCAAAATTTATCCGGCGGTTGATTGTGTTGGACAAAAATGTAAATTAGATAGCAAAGAACAGGGATTTTCCGTAAATGGCATCATCAAGAACAAAGTTGATGACAAACTATTCGGCATTAAGACAAAAATGGCGCAAGTCCAATTCTTCGCCTGGGCCGACCACAACCAAATGCCTTTGCGCCGGATTATGGTTGATTGGCAAGAGAAAGGCTACGGCAAGCCGGATAACACAATCTCCGGCATTTCGCAGGGTTATTACACAAATTACAAACCGTATTGCGGTGACAATAGTGGAAAGGCAAAAGAGTGTGTGAATTACTATAAAGATGGCACGGCTTTGGAGATTTATCCAGGTCAAACATGTAATAATGAGAATGAATGTCCGTCATCAAAAATTAATTTAGACAATTTTGTTGAATGGTACGAATGTGAAGACGTCGGCCCCAAATTCGGCAACCAACCCAACAAAACCTGCAAAGATTCTCCGGTCATTCGCATATTTAATTATACTTGCGATGTTGACAATGGCCAGGCAGTGGCAGTTAAAGATTTCAAAACAGTCACTAATAACTCCATAAACCTTGCCGGCATATCCATAGACGAAAGTTTAGGTAAGAAATGGTACAACTTCTTAATTGACAAAGGCTACGAAAATGATGATTTGGTCTGCGTCTTTCAGCCTCGTGTTCAGGTGTTGGATAATTGGGGGTGGTGTACGGGAGAGTGTGATAAGACGTATAAGGATTTGCAGTTACCGTCTGTAAGCAAAAAGTCCACTGGGTGTTATAATGAGTATCCGTGGAATACAACAGATTTATCAGAAACAAATGATCAGTGTGCTTTGGAAAATAAACAAGTAGGAATTTATCAATGGGTAAATTTTGATAATATTATTGTGGTGGCACCAGGAGATTGAGAGATAAATGGAAATGGGGGATAAAAAACAAAAAACTACCTCAATAAATGGTAGTTTTTTGTCTTAAAGAATTTTGTTTTTACAAAATTCTTTTGAGATGCCTGCTGGAAGATGGAGCGCAGGCTACTCGTTGGTTGGCTCGGGGATGCCGCATTTGGCCGGCACCCAGGCGGTGGGAATGCCTGTGATGATCATGGAGTCAGGCGGGAAGTCAGGCGGTTCGCCACAGTCCCATTCGTTAGGTTCGTCTGGGGGTGCCTTGGTGAGTACACACCCAATGTTGGGACAAGGTTCCCCTGTGTAGTCCGGGGCGGGCGGGGGAGCGGGTTGCTCGATGTCGGGCTGGGAGCCCTCCTGTTCCGTGTCCGTGGAGGACACGATATCCTTGCTCGAGTTGAGCGAGTAAGGACAGGACGCCGGGTCCTGACAGGTGGGGTCGGGCGCGATAACGCCCTCGGAATCGCAGGACGCGAGGAGAGTTGCGCCGAGAATGGCGCACGCAAGAGCGGCGAGCAGCCAGTTGAAACGCACCATGGCGCACCTCCTTTGTCCCGAAATGGGACGCGACCCGCGTGCGGACTAACTTAGTCTGCGGCGGGGAGTAGAGTTTTTTCTTTTAGTGTGATAACACTCGTTGAGACCCCCTCCTGCCTCCCCCTACGAGGGGGAGGGACGAAAGAAAAACTACACTCCTCACCGCAGACATGCGGATTGTTTTAAGCCAACCAATATTTGTTCCCCAGCTCAAGGCATTTAGCCGCGAACGAGGGAAACGATTTAAAGAACAAACACACTTATCCAATTTAATTAGACCATAAAAAATGATGATTGTCAAGCGGGTTTTGTGATTTATGCTAACTTGACTGGTTTTGTCAAGGGTGGGGTGTGGATAAGTTCGCGACAGAATACAGGACACGGATAATATAACATATGCGAGATGTTTGGTTGGTTTGACTTTTCGTTTTCAATTATGTACAATATTATTAGAATTAATCACAAATTATATGGCTACAAGGAAACAAAAAAAATCAATAAAAAACGGGTATTCAATCGCGGAGGCAAAAGATGTTCTTGATAAATATATTGATGAATCCACTGAGCAGCTCCAGAAAAAATTTTTGATTGCGTGGAAAAAACAATACACCGCGTCAAAAAAACCATCTTATGTTTGAAATCCGTTTTAGCGAGTTAGCCGTCTCGGAAATAAAAAAATTTATTCAACTATATGAGGAGGGATTTTTTGACACAACGGTTGTTTGTTGGTATAGTCTATTTATATGACACTAACCGCAATCACAAGAAAGATTAAACCTGTGTTAAAACAGCACAAGATACAAAAAGCGGCGATTTTTGGTTCTTACGCTCGCAATGAACAGAAGCATGGGAGCGATTTGGATTTATTAATAAAACCGCCCAAAGGTATGTCTTTGTTAGGTTTGGTCGGACTGGAGGAAGATTTAAGAAGCAAGCTCGGCATTGATGTTGATGTGGTGACATTCCGTTCCGTTCATCCGCTTTTAAAATCTTATGTTGAAAAAGATCAGGTTCGTATTTTATGAAGAAAGATCCTAAAATTTTTTTATTGCACATTTTGGAATCCATTGCCAATGTTGAAGACTATTTGGCCGGCAAAACAAAAAAAGATTTTTTGGAGTCAGAGCTTCTGCAGGACGCTTTTATTCGCAGATTGGAGGTAATCGGCGAAGCGGTAAGTCAAATTCCTGATGATGTGCGCCGCGCTTTTCCTAAAGTTTCTTGGCAGGAAATCTCCGGCATGAGGAATAAATTGATTTATGAATATTTTATCGTGGATTTGCATTTAGTCTGGGAAGTGGTGCGAAAAGATATTCCGCAATTAAAAAAACAGATTACGAAAGTGCTGGAAGAGATCGGATAGGACAAAATTCTTTAAGACAAAAAACTACTATCAATAAGTAGTTTTTTGTTTTTTATTTCTCCAAAATGTATCCTGTTATCTGTATCCTGCATTCTGTTCGCCGTCGGTCCCAAATTCGGCAACCAGCCCAACAAAACCTGTCCGCACGGCAATCGCCTGACGGCTCAAGCCGGATGGCGGACGGGCAAAGACACTCCGGTCGTTCGCATATTTAATTATACTTGCGACGTTGACAATGGTTCGGCAGTGAAAGTTGAGAAATTCAAAGATAAAACATTGATTGATACATTGATTTGACTTTTAGAGGGAATCAGGGTATATTTAATATATTGCGACTATGATTAATCAATCTTCAGTTAGGAAATCCATCGTCTTCTGGAAAAACGGAATGGCATATGATTACAAGACAATGTTAAGTTTGTGTAAAAGCAAACGATATTCGGCGTGTCTGTTTTTTGGGTATCTTGTCTTGGAAAAAGCGCTCAAAGCGTTAGTTATTGAAAAAACTAAGGATTACGCTCCGAGAATTCATAACTTGCGCCGGCTTGCCGAGCTGGCTAGAATTACGCTTAGTCCGGACGAATTAGATTTTTTATCCATAGTCAATGAATTTAATATGGCCGGCCGGTACCCAGAAGAAAAATTCGATTTTTATAAGCTGTGCAACAAAACATACGCGGATAAATTTTTACCAAAAATTAAAAAAATGCACAAAAGATTATGTCTGTTAATGAAGTAAAAAAAATTATTAAGAATTATGCTCAAGTTTTAAGAGATAGTGGTTTTTTGTTTTCAAATATTTATTTGTTTGGCTCTTATGCGTCTGGCAAGGCGGACAAAAACAGCGATATTGATGTGGCAATTATTTCAAAGAAAACAAAGGATTATTTAAACGCAAAAATGTTGCTATGGAAACTCGCCGCAAGAGCCGATTCCAGAATCGAACCGACTCTGATTGATGAAAATGATTTTAAAACCCGCGGCACTCAGATGGCTTGCGAGGCAAGAAAGAGTGGGATAAAAATTGTTTAAAACAATACCGAGTGTCCAACAACATATCCTAATTGCGTTGATGTCGGTCCCAAATTCGGCAACCAATCACGCAAGACTTGCCCAGCATTGACTTTTTACTTCTTTTTGGTATAATATCCCCGTATGAATATTGAATCTTTAAAAAACTATTGTGCCACTAATTCAACGAGGAAATGGGAGACGGCAAAGTCTTTGTTTGGAAGCGGCAAATATTCTGATTGTTTATTTTACTCCCATTTGGTTCTAGAACTTTTACTCAAAGGAAAATATTTAGAAAGCAGGGAAAAAATCTTTCCAATTACTCATGATTTAGAAAGATTAGCCATTCTCTCAAATATAAAATTACCCGGTAAATACGCCAAGCATTTAGCCGTAATTAATACATTTAATATCGCCGCGCGGTATGATGATTTTAAATTTTCTTTTTACAAAAAAGCAACCAAGAAATTTACGCAAAAATATTTTCGTTTAACACGCGAGATAATGCTATGGTTAAAAAAAAATACCCCGTCAGACAAGTAAAAAAATTTGCCAAGGATTTTGTGCGACATTTGGAAGATAAGGGTTTAAAAGTGGAGAAAGCTTACCTCTTTGGTTCTTACGCGAAAAATCACGCTCGAGCATGGAGCGATATTGATGTTTGCATAATTTCAAAAAAAAACAACGGGAATGCCGATTGGGGATTTTTGTGGAAAAAACGCAGAATTGTTGATGTTGAACGCGGGATAGAACCACACTTTTTCAGCGTCAAGGATTTTGCCAGCGAAGAGGATCCCTTGGTTTATGAAATCAAAAAGACAGGCGTGAAATTAAAATGAAGGATTATTTTGTTTTTCGTTTTCACATGAGCAATGTTATCCGTATTCCGTATCCTGTCCGCCGTCGGCCCCAAATTCGGCAATCAGCCGACAAAACCTGCCAGCCACTTGACGTTTTTTCTAAAACCTGTATAATAACTTCACGGCTGATTTGTTGATTCTAAATCTATGTGGAAGAATAAAAAATCGTATCCGATTATTTTATTTTTGCTATTGGTATTTTTGCCCTTAAACATGGTTCAAGCGGCTGATGGCGGGTATGTTTATCGCGCTTCCACCGAAATAAAATCAGAACTGCCGGAGATAACCGCAGGCGCTCAATCGGGCGCTTTTATTTTTGATCAAGATATCGTTATTCCGCCCGGCAGAAACGGGCTGCAGCCGGATTTGAAACTGCAATATAACAACCAAGACGAAGACCAGTCAAATATCGCTGGGTATGGCTGGTCTTTTTCCATTCCGTATATCCAAAGATTACCCAAAAAAGGAGTTGATAAACTTTATACGGAAAATTATTTTTATTCCAGTTTGTCCGGAGAAATCATTCCAATAAATTTGACGGATGGCGCCAACGGGCAATACGGCGCCAAGGTGGAAACCGGCGACTTTTTAAATTACGCGTTGATTAATAATAAATGGGTGGTTACGGATAAAACCGGCGCGGTTTATACTTTCGGCAATGACGCGGCCGCGCGTCAAGACGACGCGAACAACGCCAGCCACGCGTATAAATGGCTGTTGCAGGAAATTCGCGACACTAATGACAATTTTGTTAAATACGAATATTTTAAAGACAGCGGACAAATATATCCGGAGCGGATTGTCTATACCGGGCATAACACGGAAGACGGCATTTTTGAAGTGATTTTCAATCGCGAGGCGCGCGCGGACACCGCGGTTATGTATAATGCCGGTTTTAAAATCCGCACGCAATATAGAATTTCAAATATTACGGTAAAGGCTAATGGAGAATGGGTGAGGAAATATGATTTCAGTTACGTGATCGGTGATAATAATAAGCGATCCTTGCTTGGCGGCATAATTGAATCCGGAAATAAGAACGGGAATATCATCACATTGCCGCCGACGACATTCACCTACCAACAAAAAGAAAAGGGTTGGAAATTTGACGGTTATTACGCGCCGGATTGGGGGTCTTGGGTGGGGTATCAAGACAAAGGACAACGGATTGCCGACGTAACCGGTGATGGTTTGCTTGATTTGTTTTCCAGCGATGACACGGATAGCACGGGAAAGATGATAAATAACAAGTCTTTTATAAATAACGGCAATGGCGGATATATCAGTGGCGGCGGGTCGCCCACGCCAATATACATGAACGGCGGCGATAATGGCGTTCGTCTTGGCGATGTGAATGGCGACGGTATGCTGGATTTTGTGTATGGAAAAATACAAGATAATGTGGCCCAGCCAACCAAAGTATTTATCAAGAAAATCGGACAAGATAGCTGGGTAATGGATGCAAATTATAATTCACCGGCTCTTTTTATAAACATATCGCCAACCAATGGTATTTTGGATAATTGCGTGCGTTTGGCAGACATAAACGGCGATGGTTTGGCAGACATATTAAAATATACTCCTTGGATTCAAGGAATTTTTATCAATAAAGGAAATGGCGCGTGGGAATCAAGCAGCGAGCATTCTCTTCCGCCGAGCTATTATATGTGTTCGCAAATGAACAGCCCTTATGAAACAGTGATTATGGATGTTAATGGCGACGGGTTGGAAGATTTTGTTTATTCCGGGTTTGTCACTGTTAGCGATAGCGGGACCCAAGTGTTGCCGAAGGCAAGTACTTGTTTAAATATTGATGGCGGAAAAAATTATGATTGTTCTTATTCGCTTGACACGCCATATTTAGGCGGCGGCATCCCAGGCACATACGACGGCGCTAACAGTTTTTTGGATATTAACGGCGACGGTTTGGTGGATTTCGCGCGCGGGAATGGATTAAAAGCCACCGACCCCTTGGTTGTGTATATGAACAAAGGCGATGGCGCCGGCTGGGCGTATGATTCTACTCAAACTATCCCCACATCTTTTCTTAAAGATTCTGGCGGAGGAAACAATTTGGATAATGGCTGGCGCGTAATAGACGTGAATGGAGATGGTTTGAGCGATTTTCTGCGGCTTGGCGGCGAGGGCGGCAATGGTGTATATTTGAATAAGGGGGCGAAAGCTGATTTGCTCATTCGCGTTGACCACAGCAAGGGCGCGATTACCGAAGTAACATACCAAACCGCCCAGATGTTCAAAAAGACTGACGGCTCGCAAGCCAATCCAAAACTGCCTTTTATGGTGTATGTGGCGGATAAGATTGCGACCGATGACGGTTTGGGCAATAAAGCGACGACGAGTTATCAATATGAAGGCGGGAAATATTATTTTAACAATTATCTGGATAAACGTTTTGCCGGATTTCAGATGGTAGCCAAAACCGACGCGCTGGGAAATGTTACCAAACAGTATTTTCATCAAGGCGATGAAACCGACAGCGCTTTGGGTGAGTACGTTGACCATCCGGCAAAAATTAATCTGATGTACCGCGAGGATATATTGGATGGTAGCGGAAAATTGCAAGCAAAAACATTAAATAAATTTGGTTTGGCGGATTTGGGTAATAATCGCAGTTTTGTTTTCAATTCGGAAACTATCAAAAAAAGTTTTGATAGCGCCGGCGCGGAAAAAGCCGGCGCGGAAAGTTTTGCATATAATAATTCAAACGGCAATTTAACCAAGAAAACAGAATGGGGCGAAGTATCAGCGCCAAATAACGGCGCGATCGCGGATGTCGGCGCGGACGCCAGAATTCATACATATTCTTACGCTGGAAACGGCGCGAATATTATCGCCTTGTTGTCTCAAGAAATCGTTACTGATTCAAGCGGCGTAAAAATTCGCGAAACAATCTCGTATTATGATAATCTGCCTTTCGGGCAAGCGAGTATCGGCAATAAAACCAAAGAGAAAAATTGGATAAGCGGGAATCAATACGCGGATAATCAAAAGACATATAATAATTTCGGTTTGGCGGTGAAATCATACGACGGCAATAATAATTTGACGACGATGATTTATGATGCAAATAATCTTTATCCCGCGGCCATCGCCAACTCGCTCGGACAAACGGTTAAATACCAATACGATTATGCTGTCGGCAAACCTAAGCAGATAATAGACGCGAATAATTACGCGTATGAAACGTCTTTTGACCCGCTCGGCCGAGTCAAGCAAGAGCGCATACCGGATGCAAGCAATCCGACAGCTTTGGTCGTGTCAGCCGAATATTTTTACACGGACAATACCAATCCGCGCGCGGTTCAGACAAAAAAATATTTAGACGACGCCAACGCCGTTGATTCTTTTTCATACATAAACGGTTTGGACAAGACAATTCAAGAACGAACTGAAGTGGAAGACGGTTTTTCCGTGGAAGATTTCGCGTATAATAAATTAGGCATGGTTGAATCCGAGACGTTGGCATATTTTTCCGTCGGCTCCGCGCAAACCGCGCCGACAATAAACACAAATTTATACACCACCTATACTTATGACGCTCTCAAACGAGTGAAAACTATCACCAACGCGGTTGGGACGACTGCCAATAATTATTTCAACTGGAAAGTTTCCACCATTGACGCGAAAGGAAATACCAAAGACTATTACAATGACGCGTTTGGACGTTTAATTCAGGTAACGGAAAAAATCACTAATCCGGCGCTGGCAAATTATCACACGTATTACGGGTATGATGGAAATGATAATCTGGTGAAAATTACCGACGCTCTTGGAAATGTAAGAAATTTCGGCTACGACGGTTTGGGAAGGAGATTATCTGCCCAAGATTCGCACGCCCCTGGCGATTTCACGTTTGGGATTTGGAATTACACTTATGATAACAACGGGAATTTAAAAAACCAAACCGATCCGAAAAATCAAATTGTCGCGTATAATTATGATTCACTCAATCGAAAAATCACCGAAGACACCGCGGCGCAGGCCGGAGTTGAAGTAACCTACACTTATGATGCCGGCTGTGCAAACGGCATCGGCCGATTGTGCGGCGTGAAAAACAGCGGCGCAAATACGAGCTATGACTATAATGCCTTGGGACAAATAGCGAAGGAGACAAAGGATATTGACGCGATAGATTATGTTACTCAATACACCTATGATAGAGCCGGCAATGTAAAGTCAACAATCTATCCGGATAATAGCGAAGTAAAAAATCAATACAATTCCGCGGGTCTGCTTGAAAATATTTCCCAAAAAGAAAGCACTGGCGGAGATTTTGCGAGCGTGGTAAATGATTTTGATTATTCTCCGCTTGGACAGATTGCTTATCAAGAAAATGGCAATGGCACAGCCACGACAAACACCTACGATGAAAACCAACTTCACCGTCTCAAGCATAAAGTGACGACCGGGTATAAGCAAGAATCATCTGGCGCGACGACCACGACAACCACCCAGACGTTTTATCCAACAGCCGGAGACGGGTATATCTATAGCTCCAACCCTTCTTGGGACGCGGCGCATGACGCGACAGCGGGAATAGCCAGCAACTATACCGCTTTAGCAGCCACTACGGGAATCATCAAATCTTCAAAGTTGTATTACATCTATCGTACCTTTCTCCCTTTTGATACTTCCTCCATTCCTGACGACGCCGCGATCACATCCGCCTCGCTCAACGTGTATGTCTATGCGAAAAAAAATGATGACAACGATGGAGATGACTTTATCACGCTTGTGCAGACGTCCCAGGCGAGTACGACGATACTTGCCAAGGAAGATTTTGATCAAACTGGGGCCATAAATAACCCGACCGAAGGCGTTAATTCAAACGAACGCAAAGACATCACCAATATCGCGGTTGGCAAATATCTCGCCTTCAACCTTAATTCCACCGGACTGGGTTGGATTTCCGCGATCGGCGCAACGCGATTGGGTCTGCGCGAAGGTCATGACGTGATTGATTCGGCATTTACGAGTTCGTCTTCAACAACCATACAATACAATTTTTTGACCATCCGTACGAGCGAATACTCCGGCACCGTTCAAGATCCGTATCTTACCGTCACCTATACGCAAACAACCAAATCCGACTCAAAATCGGCGGTTGTTACGTTGCAAGATCTTTTTTACGCCTATGACACAGTCGGCAACATCACCCAAATAATTGACGCGGGAAATTTAGACACTGCCAAAACGAGCAACTATACTTACGATGATTTGTACCGATTAAAATCCGCCACCATAACCAACGCCAAAAACAATCAAAATTACACGCAAACATATAATTATGACGCGATTGGAAACATCTTAAACAAATCAGATGTCGGGGATTACGCGTACGCCCAAACCGGATATACCAATCCTCACGCGGTAACTCAAGTCGGCAACAAGACATTCGCCTACGACAACAACGGCAACCTTGTCAGCGACGGTATAACGACGTACGAATGGGATTACCAGAACCGTCTGGTGTCTTCCGGTGAGACCGCGACCTCCCCAACCATAAATACTGCCGCCACAACGACCACAACCATGAATTTTTATCCAACCGCAGTGGATGGATCCATCTTCAAATCCAGCTTCTCTTGGGACACGGCGCATGACGCAACGTCTGGTTCAGGCGCTTCCGCGACATTTTCCTACCTTCTGACAGGACCTGCCAAATCAACCGCCAGCTATGTTATCTATCGTTCATTCTTGCCTTTTGACACATCCCAGATTCCCGACAACGCAACAGTCACTTCCGCCTCGCTCAACGTCTTTCCACAATCAATAACCAATCACGACAATGACGGCGATGATTTTATCACAGTAGTTCAGGCCTCTCAAGCCAGCGCGGCAGCCCTTTCCATAGACGACTTTGATCAGGCCGGAAGTATTGACAATCCAACTGAAGGTATAGATTTAAGCGAGCGCAAAGACCTTACTAACATCATCACTGGCAAGTATCTTACTTTCAATTTTAATGCCAATGGTAGGAATTGGGTTTCAAAGACCGGCGCAACCAAGCTCGGATTGCGCGAAGGACATGATGTCATTGATTCCGCGTTCATCAGTTCGTCGGCAACGTCCACACGGTACAATTATTTTTCCATCTTTTCTGGAGAATACACAGGCACCACTCAAGATCCGTATCTCACCGTCACCTACACGCAGTCGTCGACAAATACAACCACCGCGACTGTCGCCAACAAAGTTACGTATGCGTACGACCAAACCGGGCAGAGAACCAAGAAAACAGCCAATGACACAACTACAATATACCCATTCAAACATTACGAAAAAGACGGGACGAAAACAACCAAATACATTTACGCCGGAAACAACCTTGTCGCTACCATTGAAAACAATAACAGTGTAAAATATATCCACACCGACCACCTGGACAGCACAAACGTAACTACTGACAACCAAGGTTTTGTCACCCATGTATCTGACTATTATCCATACGGAAAAAAGAGAATTGATGCTGGTTCTGATAATACAAACAAACAATTCATCGGACAATATTTTGACAAAGAAAGCGAGCTGTCTTACCTTAACGCGAGATATTATGATGGGGTGAGAGGAAAATTCCTTTCACAAGATCCGGTGTTTTGGAGGAGTGGGCAGAATTTGATAGACCCCCAATCGTTTAATAGCTATGCGTACGCTAGGAATAATCCCATCATGTATCAAGACCAAAACGGAGAGCTTGCCTTTCTTGTACCTATTATAGCCTACACAACTCCTTCCATAATTGCCGCAGGAACATTTATCGCCACCCAATCAGCCCTTATTGGAATGATAGGAAATGCCTTTGCAAATCGCCCCATGGAAAGTTCAATCCGTTCAACCCCCGTGCTGGGAGATATCATAGACGCAAAAGAGGCCATATCAGGAAAAGACACTTTCTCAGGCAACCCTCTTTCATGGACAGATCGTACTATCAGCGGATTGGCGGCTGGTGTTCCATTCGTTGCGGGAGGGATGGTGAGGAAGGCAAATGAAATGGCAAGTATTGGGAGAGGCGCGTTGCCTTCGCATGTGCAAGGAGTGATAGAACACTTGGAGGGGAATGGTTTTAAGAGTCCAATGCAAAATTATAAAGGAGGAGGGCTGTTTGAAAATAAAGAAGGTTACTTGCCTCAACAAGAAAAAGGGCACTACCAGAAATGGGACACAACTCCAAACCAAGGCAACAGAACGGCCGAAAGACTCGTCACAGGAAAAAATGGGGAAATGTATTATACGAACACTCATTATGGCGAACAAAAAAATAAAGGACCAGCTTTTTTGAAAGTTAATAAAAATAATTAAATTTATGATTAAAAAATATACTGTAAATTTAATTAATGTCAAAAGTAAAGCAGATCTTTTATATTGTTTTAATAAGATATTTGATTTTGCTTATCCGCCAGTAGATAGCGAGAAAACAAATGCAAATTGGGATTCGTTTGATGATAGTTTTCAGAGTCTTGACACTGAATCTAAAACCTTCATCGATGACCCCGATCGTGACAAAATAACCGGCATTCATCTTGTTCTCGAAAATTATAAGGCTCTTGATAATATTGATCCAAAAGACAAAAAAATATTAGAAGAAATTATAGAAAAAAATACACATAAAGAAAATCGCTATGACGAATTAGATTTTTCTTATGAGATTAAGAGTTAATTAAAATTTAAACCGAAAACACCAACCCTGGCGCCACAGGGGCGCAGGGTAAAGTTTCAATCTACCCGAACAGGTTGTATACTATTGAAGCCGCCATTCAGCCTGGTTCAGGGCAAGGAAAAGCAAAGAAACATATCTTTGCCGGAGACAGCTCAATCGCCACGATTGACGACGGAAAAATAATCTATCATCACACCGATCATCTCTCGGGTTCAAGCGTTGAAACCAATAAAGACGGGTATGCGGTTGAAGTATTGGATTACTACCCATTCGGCTCGGTTCGGTTGGATAATAAATACACGACTTACGAAAACGATAAGAAGTTCACTGGGTATGAGCTTGACGCGAGCGGATTGTATTACGCCGGACAGAGGTATTATGATAGTGAGGTGGGGAGGTTTATGAGTGTGGATCCGCTAAGTATAGTAATGGGTACACGCGAAGCAGAACAAATTACGGAAATGAAATTACCACAACTCTTGGCAGATCCGCAAAACCTGAATTCGTATGCGTATGTTAAGAATAATCCGCTGAGATATACTGATCCCGACGGTCAATTTTACGGCGATATCGGCAGACAAATGGCCGCCGATCAAAGAAAAGTCGGGGATTTCTTTAATGCTTCGGCGGATTACGCACAAGCACAAGGTGGTATTGTTGGTCATTCGGCGGCGTTTGTGAACCATACCATTGGTGGTATGATAAACAACGCGGCGGATGTGTTTGACCCGGACACAAAGGGCAGTACGCGTGGATTGGCGATTGGTTTTATGGCGCTTGATGTGGGGACGGGTGGAAGAAGTTCAGTTGCGAATAAGGGGATTAAGGAAGGTGGTTCAGTATTATGGAGTGCCTTTACTCAAGCTGGTTTGTTAAAAAAGGAAGTTATTGAAAATAGTAAAACAATTTTTTCCGGGGCAGAAGGAACTTTACGAGCGGCAAAAAGATTATCTGAACAATATGGTGGCGGAGCAAAAAATTGGGTAAAAAATGTAACAAAAGAAATTTTTGTGAGTCCAACTGGTATCCGTTATCAACCGCATTATTACAAGAATGTTGCAAATAATAAAATAGTGGAAGTTAAAAGCGTGTTAATTGATTTTTTTAAAAAATAATATGGATTACAAAGAAAAAATTATCAAAATTGCAAATGATATTCTGGATAATAAGATTAGCATTATTGAGGGGGCTCGCAAATTGAATGGTTTTCAGTTTGGGTATAATTTAGAAAATAACAAAAGTTTGTTGTTTTTTGTAGGTGTTGCATCAGAGACAGATCATCTGCCGTTTGGTGATGTGCGAAAGAAGTGGAGTCACGATGCACTTGCTGAAAAGGATAAAGAAATTAAAACTACCGAGGATTATTATATGAATAATGCTAAGATCGCGTGTCGAGAATTAATTAAATTATTTGAGGGGTCACCATAAATTAAACCCCTAAAAATGAATGATTTAACCGATGCTGTTACAAGAGAAAAGGATAGTCCTGTTGTTTTTTAAAATTAAACTATCTAATGTATGGCATTAGAATGGAATAAAAAGAAGGGGGGTGGCGGCTTATGATGGTTGACAAAGGTAGATTGATCGAGTTGGCCGAAGGTTCTGTCATTCTTGAAAAGTTGAGGAAAGTGTTTAACAAGTATAATCCTGTTGGGATATACTACGCAGATGCAAACAATCATGATGAATATGATCTCGAAATAAAAAAGAGTGTGGAAATGTTTAATCTAAGTTTTAATGTTGACGAATTTATCAGAAACGTCCACAAAGTTTTCATCGAAACATTTGACGAGGAGACTGCCGGTTTTGTTGAAAAATATAAAGATTTAGCTACAGAAGTTTATGGTATTTTAACTGATTGGATTGGGATGGAACATTAAAAACGAGGTCATGATGTGTTACCAACAGTGTTACATACGCGTACGACGAATCCGGACAAAGAACAAAAAAGACCACCAATGGCACAACTACAATATACCCATTTAAACACTACGAAAAAGAGGGAAATAAAACATCTAAATATATCTACGCCGGAAACAACCTTGTCGCTACCATTGAAAACAATAACAGTGTAAAATATATCCACACCGACCACCTCGGCAGCACAAACATAACCACGGACAATCAAGGTTCTGCCACGCATGTATTTGACTATTATCCATACGGAAAAAAGAGAATTGACGTTGGTTCTGATAATACAAGCAAACAATTCATTGGACAATATTTTGATGAAGAAAGCGAGCTGTCTTACCTTAATGCGAGGTATTATGATGGTTAGAGAGGGCAGTTTTTGAGCGAGGATCCATCTTTCCTCGACATCGGAGCGGCATGGTTTGAACAAAAGTATGAGAGAAGTCTAAAAGTTCATTTATCAGATCCTCAAAGTTTGAATAGTTACGCTTACGCGAATAACAATCCGTTGAAATATACGGATCCGGATGGGGAAATAATACCTATCTTGATAGCCGCGTGGGCTGTTGCAGAATTTGGTATGTCAGCTTATGATGTGTATGATACGGTATCTACTTTGGCAGACAAAGATGCAACGTTTAGCGACAAAGGAATCGCGACCGGCGGTATGTTGCTCGGTGTTGTATTGCCTGGTGGCGGGTATGGGGCGGCAGGGAAGGCCGCAAATCATGCATTTGATATTACGAAAGCTGGTAAAAATACTAGAGGAGTTTTATTAGACAATGTATCTGACCATAAGCTGAAAGAAATTGTACAACAATTGTATAGAAAAGGATCTAAAATAGGTGACGGTGGCACAGCGGATGCATTGCGTTACGAAACTCAAACAGGCGATTTACTCTCTAAGTCTGGACACATAGAGAAGGCTACTGGAAGAATTACAGAATTAACGAGGTATCTTGGACAGGATAATTTATCTACTCAAGATAGACAAATAGGACAATCATTATTAAACAATCTTAAAGATGCTGTGAAAACGGCGACTGATGTAAAAAAATAATATGACAAAAATAACCCACGACAATGCAGTGCAAGAATTACTAAATAGGGTTCCAGAGCTTAAATCTTATCACCAGTTTGATGAATTTGAGCTAAGTGAACCCACAATAGTTTTTGACAAATTTGGTGACTTTCTGTTAGGAAAAATTAAATCTGAGTCTCAGGGTGATAGGGTAATCAAAAAATCTTTTGATTTAATAAACGAAATGCAGGATTCTGAAGATCCAAACGTTCAGAATTTGCCTCAAGTTGGTGTTTTTGAAGTTTTAGTGGGTTCTAAAAAAGGTCTTGAAGTTGGTGAAAAATTACTGAATCAAAATGGTAGAGAATGGCTTAATAAAATCAAGCAGGATTTTAATTCACAATAATTCAATTTTGGCGCTGAGAAAGGATGTGGACACGACCAATTAAATTAATTTAAATATGGACGAAGTTCAACAGAATCTAATTAAACCAAAAAATATCGGTTGGAAGATACTGTTTTGGGTTTATATGATACTATCAATCATGGATTATTCCAAAGGATTTGATAGTATTTGGAAATTTATTGATTTAGTGGTATTAATTCCAGCATTAGTTGGTTTGTATGGTTTTTGTTGGAGTAAAAAAATATTGGAGAAGATATTTTGGAAGTTTTTCTTTTTTGTAGCCATAGTATGGAATACGGTGTATTTTTTTGTCGCAATTCAACCAAAAGTAGCCGCTGCTGATTTACCTCAATGGTCGGTAATTTTTGGTTATGTGTTTTGGTTATTATTAATTATACCACTATTCACTGTCTTGTATGTTTACGCTTTTCGGGTTGGTAAAATGTTTCCATTTATACGGGTACAAAGAAATATTAATGATAGTGTGTCTGGACAGTCGGCGTACTTAAATTTACAAGCTGATTCAAAAAATTGTGTGCTATCTGATTCCGACAAAATATGGAATGTCGCTTCGAATGTAGCATTTATTTTGGCTGTATCCAGTGTCTTTTCTGTAATTGTTTATTTAAATAAGATATCCGAAGGTTTGCTTGCTAAGATTTATTTGATTATAATAATAATATTAGCTTTCATTTTTTTTGCATTAGGACAATTAATTAAAAAGAAAAATAAACTTGCTTTAGAAGTTGCTATTGCCATATTGATTATTCTTATTTTAGAAAATCTGGTTACGCTAATATTATTTAGGATGCCTCTTATGATTTGGCCGTTAATTTTAAAGTTTGTTTTCCTTATTTACTTGGTAAGGCCATTGGATTCTGTACAAAGAAAAATCACTGAGATTAAAACTAAGAAACTAAATAAAAAGTCTAACGCACAATGATATGGAAGAAATAAAGCAGGGGAACAATAATGATATTAAAAGAATTTTTATGTTTGTGGCGGCAGGCATAGGATTGAGTTTTATAATTTTTGTAATTAGTGTGGCGTATTTTTTTTACACAAAAATAGATTTTTCTAAACTCAACACATCAGTACAGAGTACGGAGCGTTATGCCGGAGATTGTAACGTGGCTGGTGTTGTTTTACGCGGTAATCTAGTGACATATATACCAAATACTATTGATGACAAGAGTAAAGAATTTTATTCAGATTCAACCGCCTCAGAAAATATTATATTTAATTTGGATGAAGCAAAAAAGCATGAGAATATCAAGGCGGTATTATTAGAAATAGATTCGTTCGGCGGGTATACTGCGGCTGCAGAAGAAATTGTGGAAGCAATGAAACATTTGGATAAACCGATTATAACATTGATTAGATCTCAAGGCCTGTCAGCGGCATATTATGTGGCAACCGGGGCTGACACAATATTTGCATTAAAAAATTCGGATGTAGGAAGTATTGGTGTAACCATGTCGTATCTCGATAATGTAAAAAAGAACGAAAAAGACGGAGTAAAGTATAATATACTAAGTTCTGGAAAATACAAAGATTCCGCTAATCCGAACAAGCAACTGACAGAAGAGGAAAAACAATTAATTATGCGTGATATACAGATACTTCACGATGATCTTGTGAAAAGCATCGCCACAAGTCGTAATTTGGATGTTGAAAAAGTGAAGTCGCTGGCTGATGGATCTTCGATGCCAGGCGAGATGGCATTAGAAAACGGTTTGATAGATGAAATTGGTAGTTTTACAGAAGCAAAGAATTTTATAAAAGAAAAGATTGGTGGGGAGGCGGTAATTTGTTGGTAATTTTTCCCCGCCGGATTTTTTTAAAATGGTATTGATAATTGAAATTATAAAAAAGCCAATTAAATTATTATGAATACTTTAAATCAAAGATACGGTCTAAATTTCAAAAAGTTTGAAATTTTAGATAATGGCGTGAAGGTTTCTGATAGGTACTTGTGGAATTATTTTGAATGCGCACTTTCATTTGAAGAAATTTTAAACAAAGAAATTATTTCTACAAATAAAAAGGGAGGCTGGCTCGTTGTTTTTTTTGTTTTTTTAATTGTTTCAATTATATTAGGTATTGTCCAAATTTATTATTCAACTGATGACAAGTGGGCAATTTTATTTTGGATTGGTATGGCTATCATAAGTTTAGCAATTTTTTTATTTAATAAAAAAGACTTTAGAATAATTCAAGGATTGAATAGCGCAAATCTAGTTTTCTTTAATAATAGACCGGATAAAGAAACACTGGATAATTTTATTAAAGAAATTTTTGAGAAGAGAAGATCTTTTTTCTTAAATAAATATGTTAGCGATTCATTTGAACAAGACGAAAAATTAAGATCACTCAATTGGCTTTATGAAAAAGAAATTATTGATCTTGATGAATTCAATAAACAAAAGAAAAAACTGTCAAGTGGTTCGATGGGTGGTTTTTAATACAATTGACGATGTTTGCCCGCCATCGTCATGCTCAGGCATTAGCGGATAGGGTAAACTAATCTACCATCATATCGACCACCTCTCCGGTTCAAGCGTTGAAACAGACAAAAACGGCTTTGTGGTTGAAGTATTGGATTACTACCCGTTTGGTTCGGTCCGGTTGGATAATAAATACACAGCTTACGAGAATGATAAGAAGTTTACCGGGTATGAGCTTGATGCGAGCGGGTTATATTATGCCGGACAGAGGTATTACAATAGTGAGATTGGGAGGTTTATGAGTGTGGATCCAGTTTATTTTGCCGGTTGCAAAACACAATTTGAAACATTGCTGGTTCACCGCGAGAAGGACTATTTTGTTTTTTGCAATGTGTTTTCAAATTCCATCTTCAAAATTTCCGGCATGAATTTATTTTTTGGATATTTTTTAACGCCGGATTTAATAAAGCCGCATTTTTCATAGGCCTTGATAGCCCGCAGGTTAGTCGGTCTGACTTCAAGAAATATTTTTGGAATACCCAATCGTTTTGCTTTATTCATGAGGATTTTGATAGCTTTCGCGCCATAGCCTTTATTCCAATATTTTTTTTCGCCAATAATTATTTGAGTTTCATACCGATTGCCATTCCTTTTAACTAAAGAGACGTGGCCGATGACTTTTTTGTCCGCGCGGATTAGGAAGTGATAGTCATTTTTGTTTTGTAATATAGCAAAAAAATATTTCGTTATTTCTTTATCAGATATTGGTTTTAAAATGCCGCTCGTCAGTTTAAGCAGTGTTTTGTCCCGCCACCATTTGGCAAAATGGTTTTTATCCGCGGGTTTTATTTTTTTCAAAGTGATTTTTGGCATAAAGTGACAGTTTCTAAAATCCATCGCGGAACTTCCGCTGTAAAGAGCTATAGGGATGGTATGTTATATTTGAGATTTTAGCAAGCGTCTGTATCATGTTGATGGTTTTTTTGGACCGATTTTCGCAGTTTTATCAAGGGTGTGGTGTGGATAAGTAGGGTGGGCGCGAGCTACAGGATAGGGCGCAGGATTTTTTGACACAACGGTTGTTTGTTGGTATAGTGTAAACATATGGATTACAAAGAAGTTGTCATGTATTGGAAAAAGACAGCTGAGCATGATTTTGACACGATGCTTGGTTTAAAAAAGTTGAAACGTTATTCAGACTGTTTATTTTTCGGACACATAGTTTTAGAAAAGATTTTGAAAGCGCTGGTCGTGAAAATCACGAAGAAACAGTCTCCGCGCATTCATGACCTAGTCCGTTTGCATGACTTGGCTAAATTAAATTTGTCGGAGGAATACATATTATTCCTAAAGGAGGTGAACAATTTTAATATCGCGACGCGCTATCCCGATTTCAAGTTGCAGTTTTATCAAGTATGCACGAGAGATTTTACGGAAGGGTATTATAAACGGATTGTCGCCTTATATGAGATGTTATGTCAAAAGCTAAAGTAAAAAAGATCGTAAAAAATTACGCGGAAATGTTGGAAGACAACGGATTGACAGTCAAGGCGGCCTATTTGTTTGGTTCTTGTGTTTCCGGGCGGGCGGGCAAGTGGAGCGACATAGACGTCGCTGTTGTTGTTGATGACAGCAAAATTAATTTTTGGAGGAAATTGGCGCTGTATTCAAAAATAGGCATGGCAGTTGACAGGCGATTAGAGGCGCATGTCTTTAGTGTTCGCGATTTTCAAAATGATTCTGACCCGATGGTTTTTGAAATTAAAAGAACGGGGATAAAATTAAAATGAAAGATTTTATGCAAACAAAATTCTTTCAGACAAAAAACTGTCTTAATATTGAGATGGTTTTTTGTTAGAAAAAGAAAATATGAATGTTATTCAAATTATCATCAGTGAGTATTAGTATACTATTTTTATCATTCCTCGCGTTCAGGTGTTGAATAGCTGGGTGGTGGTGTACGGGGGAGTGTAATAAGACGCATAAGGTGTGTATTGACTTTTTTGATTAAATTCTGTAGTGTATATGTGTTAATAATATTGTGAAAAATATGAAAAAAAATTTGCATTACAATTTAATTTTTCGTCCTGAAATTGAGGGCGGTTTTACGGTTATTGTGCCGGCCTTAGCTGGCTGTATTACTTTCGGCCGCACTTTGACTGAAGCAAAAGAAATGGCGATTGATGCGATTGATTCGTATCTTAAGAGTGTTCGCAAACATGGTGGCGAAGTCGTAAGCGACGAACATAGTTTTATTACCTCATTGGATGTGGCTTATGCCTAAAACTCCACGGCTGACTTCAAAACAAGTAATAAAATTATTGCAAGAAAATGGTTTTATTTTGGATCATGTTTCAGGCAGTCATTATGTTTTTTACCAACCGTTACCAGAGAAAAGAGCTGTGGTTCCGTATCATTCAAAGAATTTGCCGATAGGCACATTAAAAGCGATTTTACGCGCGGCTGGGTTAGAGTGAAACTTTAAGAAAAAAAATTCCCGTAATAATAACGAGGATTTTTTGTTTTTCAAAAATGTGTCATGCTGCGTGCATCCTGCATCCTGCTCGCCGTTATCCCCACCCCCTCCTCTTCGCGCATAAAATATGGTATAATACCGCTGTCTTCAAACAACCAGCATGAAGAGCTTATTAAAGCGAAAATTTTTTCTTATCCTGAAACGATTTTTGTGTTTGCTTGTGTTTAGGAAAGGCAAAACAGGCTTGAGTTTTTTGTTTGTAATTTTGGTGATTGGCGCGGTGATGTTCCCGCTCACTTCAATGGCAAACCCAGCTTTGGGCGATATGGGGGTTATTTCCGGCGGCATAATGGACATGTTTACGAATCTGGCCCTGGGTTTGGGTGAGTTTTTTATAAAAATGAGCATTTTTTTCCTGCGCTTTTTTATCGCGTTAGCTCAATACAACAACTATATTGATTCTCCGGTAGTCAAGCTTGGCTGGCTGATGGTACGCGATGTGGTCAATATGTTTTTTGTGGTGATTTTGCTGGTGATCGCCATTGGCACCATTCTCGGCATTGAACAATATCAATGGAATAAGACTCTAGTCAAACTTATTTTAAGCGCGGTGTTTGTTAATTTCAGTAATTTGATTTGCCAGCTTTTCATTGACGCGGCGCATGTTTTCACTCTGACTTTTGCCAGCGCGATTTCCGCGACAGCCGGCGGCAATCTGATCAACATGTTTCATTTTGAAAAGATTTACGCTATCACCACCGGGAAAAATGATGTTGGCGTTGGTGGAGAAAGTTTTAATTTGTTGGGCCGGACACTGGTGGCTTCTGTTGTGGCCATGCTTTTCGCTTTGCTTGCCATGCTGGTAATGGGCGCTTACGCGATAATGATGCTTTTGCGGATGACAGTGCTGTGGGTTTTGATTATTTTATCTCCGTTGGCGTTTTTATTCATCGCTTTGCCGCAAACCACGAATCGCTATGGCGAATGGTGGAAGGAATTTTCCAATTATGTCGTGCTCGCGCCAACAATTTCGTTTTTCATGTGGCTGGCTTTTGCCACTGCCGGCTCCGGTACGCTCGGTAGCGACATCGGCATTACCGACCAAATGTTGCAGGCAGGGAGCATTGATTCAGTCGGCGCTTTAACTTTATCCGCGGTTACCACTTGGGAAAACATGGCGAATTTTTTGGTGGCCATAGTATTGTTATTCGTCGGCTTGCAGGAAGTGCAGAAACTCAACGTTGCCGGCGGCAGTGTCGCGTCCAAGGCTAAAGATTTCTTCGGCAAAGTCGCCACCATCGCGACCGGTTATGCCGCGGGGAGGTGGTTGGCTGGGGCGACAGGACGCGGAGTAAAGTTGGCTGGGAAAGGCGCGCTGTGGCACATGCCTTTGGGAGGAGAGTTTTGGACCGAACACGCAAAGATGAAATGGGCGAGAACCAAGGATGCCTGGTACACTGGGGCTGGAGGTAAGGGTGACTTGGCTAAAGAAGATTATATGGGCAGGGGTATGCGTAAACTTTTTGGTTGGAATGTGGGAGTTTTGGCTGGTGGAACAGCTAGGAGGAAAAAACACCTGAAAGCGGCGGAACATACAGCGGAATATGCAGAAGATTTGTTAGGCAAAATGCAATCCAGCGGGCAATGGGGCAATCGCGCTCGCAGCAGACATGGTGAGTTAGAAGCGTATGAGGAAAGGAGTAAGCATAGAGACGCCGAAGGAGTGGCAGAGGCAAAAGAAAAAGCAATGCACGGACCGCGTTATAAAGACGGCAAAGCCTATTTCAATCCAGACACAGGAGAGGTGTCCACACTGGCCGGGGAAGCCGCGCGTTTTGCGATTAGACAGCAGAGGTGGGAGGAAGAAGGGAAGGCGCTGATAGGCAGTGAGCGGAAGAAAATTATAGAAAGGGCGAGGCCTGATATGGAGAAAGCTGTCAAAGATAGCGACGAAGCGCGAGAAGGACGAAAGAGCAGTGATTTAGTAGCGGCAGAGGCAGAAGAGGCTGGCGCAAAAAATATCTTGCGAACCGCAGAGGCTAAGATACAGGTTGTTGTTGACGCAAAATTAAAGACGGACACCGATGTGCTATTGGCGCAGACGAATTTAAATAAAGCAAATGAGGAAATTAAATTTGCGGAAAAAGGATTGAAAATACTAAAGAAAAGCGGAGAATATACGGAGATGATTGAGGATAAAGAGGAGAAGAATAAAGCGGAAGAAACATTGGAAAAAATTAGTGAAAAGTTGAAAGATACCGAGGGAGTTTTGACTGACAAGGACAAAACTCAACTTGGAAAGATGAAGGTGGCGGAAGAAAAAAAGATAGAAGATCTGGATGTGAAAATTCAAGGCAACAGCAAAGGACTTTTGGAGGAAAAGGCAGCTAAGAAGTTGGAAGACGAAAGGCAGAAGGCGGTAAATGCGGTTGAAGACGCAAAAAGGACCATAGAAGAAAAAAAAGCTCAAATTGCCACAGATTTAGAAAAGACAGAAAGAGTGGAAGACGGCAGTCGCACTATTGCGGAACAACGAGATGTCTACAAGGCGGCGACAGAAAAAACAATTAAAGCAAGTGATGCTTGGGATAAAGTAGTGGCGGATGCTGGTAGTACACTACCGGATGCAGACGAAAAAGAAATAAAAAATTATCGTGACAGTGATAGTAAAGAAAAACCACCAATTAGTAAGGAATTGAAAGAAATAATGGACCAACGCGATCGTGACACGGAGGTTAGTAAGCGACTGGAAGAAATAGAAGAAGACTTATATAGTGGGTTCTTGATAGGCAAGGATGGCGAACCGGTGATGGCGAACGGAAAAGAGGTAGAACGCAAGAATAGTAACGTTGCCATTGCTTATTTACAGGCAGCCCAGAAAGCTGCCGCGGTTGGTGCCGGAGTAGAGGCATCGGAAACAGAAGCAAAAAAAATTATTCTTGGGTTAGAGAGTTATGGTTCACTATTCTCAGCCGAGGTAGCTTCAAAGATGGGAGCGGAAGCGTCAAAGGCCTTTATTGACGGTATCAAGGATAAAAAAATGGGCGATTTATTCAAAAAAGGAGCGAAAGAATTGAAAGATGCTTTGGAAGGCGCTCAGGCAAAAGGTATAAAACTGTCATTAGAAGCGTTGTCGTTGACAAATGTCGGCGCGAAGATGGCGCAAGCGCAGATGATAGCTGAATACAACAAAGACATTACCGGAGCGAATAAAGCTGAAGCGGCTGATCACGCCACGGATATTTTCACATTGGAGAGGTATAATTTTAAAACTCCAGCTTCTGCTTTTAAAGATTGGGTAAAAAAACAGACGGAAAGATTGCAGGGGGTGGAGCGCGAGCAGTCAGTGGTAAACGCCATGGGAACACTAGGTCAATTTTTTAAATTGCAAAAACAAGGTAAAGAGATTACCACCGACCAAAAAGCGCAGATGATGGCCCATGTCAAACATCTTACGTCTAATGGCTGGATGGATGATTTATTAGCTCGGGTTGCAAAGATGGCGACCAGCAAGAAAACTCTGACCGGGGAAAAAAGAGAAGAGGCGGAAGCGTTGGAAGAAATATTTATTAACAAGTTACATTGGGATCCAAAAGATAATCGTTCTGGGGCTGATCGAACCGCGCAAGTACAAAAATTGATTGGCATGGGAGGGGATAGGAAACAAATGCAAGCTGAAGAAGCTGTTTTGTGGCGTATGGAGAGTACAGACGAAGGTTACGGCGAAGCAAACAAACAATTGGCAGAGATAGCACATAGCAATTATGCAAACATAGTCGGTCCTGGCGCAGACAAACTCTCAAGAATGCGGGTAGCGAAGGAAGCCGGGATGATAACAGATGAGCAAATAGAAAAGGCAGGAGAAGGTGATGTCAGAGCCACTGCCGCGGTAGACGCCAGCATTGAACAACTTATGGCTTATACAGAAAAATTTATTGAACCAGTGGCGGGAATGGCGGATGGTGCAAAGATGGCCGCTGCGACATTTATGAAGTCTATGGATGAATTTACGGAAGCATTTGAGATGTTGGCAGACTTTAAAAATTTGGCGATGAACACTGGCCACATTGATGACGGCGGACACACTTATTATGATATGAATGAAGGAATGTTACGCGGTAACTTGGGCCACAAAGGCAAGGAGTTTGTGTTGGGCGAGTGGCGTAAATTGGGTCTTGACCAACGTTTATCTCGTTTAAAAACCCACAGCATAGGTCAAATGCAGGAAGATTTTGGAACAATAGATTATACAGCGAGTGAAGAATGCGATGACGCAATCAGAGAAACATTTGCTGGATTGTCTAATCAGCGCGAATTCGCTAAAGTTGATGGCAGAAATAAAGATCACATCGCCGGTATGGCCGCTGGAGAGACAATACGTCAGGATGAAAATGGAAGAACAAAAATAGGCGACGATGATTCAGCATATTTCAGAAGCACTTTTAAACATATTATTGACAAAGATCAGCGCAAAAAAGAAGTCGAAAAGCGACTCCGTGGTAATTACGCCGCATTTTTACAGAATAACCCTGCTGCCCTGTTTGGTTCACTTGCCGAGCGAAGCGGTTTATCGTTTGATGATGGTATGAAGGGCAACCTTAATATGAATATTTGCGGTGAAAACATAAACAATGTTGAAGAATTAGTGGCTTGGGTAAATCAAGATTCTTCCTATCGGTTTAACCCAGAGCGTATAAGGCGTTCGCTTGCAAGGGCAAGTGAAGGAAAAAGAAGAGGAGAATAATAATTAGGCAATTGACTATGTTACCTCAATATTTTGTACCGGCCACGACAGCTGAGTGGCAAAAAAGATTGGGAAGTATCATTTTGGCTGTATCATCAGCCGAGGAGTTTTTTGGCACTGCTTGGAAAAACGAATCGGTTTGGCAATGGCTGGCGGATTTACAAGAAGAGATGTCGCGTTTTGATTTTTCTCAACCAGTTTCCGACAAACGCGATGCTTTTTTTGTGGCCATGCTTGAGCAGATAAATTGGGAGGTAGTCGCTATTCTGCGTGATAAAATTGACGAGGCTGTAGTCGTCTTTGAGAGTAGTCAGAGAGGAGTAATCGGTCAAACTGCGTCTGCCACCATTGAATCATGGAAAGCATTAGGCGCGCTGTTGGAATTGGATAAACAGGGAATAGAATTGATGTCTGCCAAAGTGTTCAGTCGAACGGACGCGGTACAGTTAAAAATTAGCCAACAGCTAACAGTGGTGGCGGAGCTATATGAAAAATTAAAACCACAGCTTAGGTTGATAGCGGCCGCTCTTCTTTATTATTCGCCGCTGGGTGGGTCAGTACAACTTGCTGGTTTAGAAAAGGAGCCAGACGTTCCGGTTGTTGATTGGGTGCCGGTATTACGGATTTTGGGTCAAGCCGTGCATAATCACGATGGAGAAGCATTGACTTGGGCAGGTAAATTTTTATATGTTAATGCTAAACAAGCAGATAAAAACATTTTTGAGTTTGAAGCGGACCACCTGTTGTTTATCGTACTTTTGCATTTATCTCTGGGTAATTTTAACGAGTTGAACGAATGGCGGCAGGCCAGAGCCATGGAATGGTATCTGTGGGAAGCGCTGTGTTTTGGGGTCTTGATTGAAAAAGAATTGCAGGAGTATTTAGCCGGTCGGCCCTTGTTAACTGATTATATTATTAATTCTGGTAGTTTCTCCGAACTTTTGCGTTATAGCGCGCAGCTTATTCATGTTGGTGAAGACCAAACAACAGTCGGCGGATTCATTAAGGGATTTTTGTCTTTCGCCAAAGGCGATGGTCGTGATGTTGCTGAACATGATTTGTATATTAATCAAGCCATTGCCGAGCATAAATGGCCGCTTGGTTTGAAGCCGTTATTGCAGAAGTTATTGTATTTATATATCCATTTGCGTGATTGCGATTTCGTGGATTATCGCGGGATACTCACCGAAGAACAGATTTTATCGGATAAATATGATTGGAAAAAAATTGTGCGGCAAGATATTAGCGACAAAGATACGGAAGAATTAAGAGAACATTTTAAATTGTTTGATCGGCCGGCGTTGACAAAGGCAAAACTTATAACCGCTTTTGAGTCTGTGCCGTGGGAAGATGAGCCGTTTTTGAGCCGGGTGGCGCGTCTAAGCGATTTGTATTCAGAAGTGTTCCCTTCTTTTGATTACGGACCAATTATATATTTTGATGAACGAGAAGGAAAAGTTAAATTTAATAAAAAATTACCGGACAGCTGGTACACTCCGTGGTTTAGATTTGGTATAGAAGAAAGTGTTTGGAAGCAGGCAGAAGAGGAAGCGAGGAAGAAATTAAAATATTTATCTACGAATCCAGATATAGAATTTGATTAAGGTTGATTAGTAAATAAATTCGGTAAGATTGTGCCGGTATGCCCACCAAACCCACAATTCTCGTCAAAAATCCGACCATATGCCAAAAATAGGAAACAATTACGCGTTTATTGACAGTCAGAATCTGCATTTAGGGATTTTGAGTTTAGGGTGGAAATTAGATTACAAAAGATTCAGACGATATTTAAAAGAGAAATATCATATTGAGAGAGCGTATTTATTTATTGGTTTTGTCAGCGGCAATCAAGACTTGTATAATAAATTACAAGAGGCGGGTTTTATTTTAATATTTAAGCCGACTATTCCTGATGGAAATGGTGATTTGAAAGGAAATGTTGATGCTGATTTGGTGCTTCAGGTGATGATAGAATTAGAAAAATTTGATAAGGCATTGGTAGTAACAAGCGACGGCGATTTTTATTCTTTGGTTAGATACCTGTACGGAAAAAGGAAATTATTGGCAGTATTAAGCCCGAATTACAAAAGGTGCTCCGGACTGTTGAGACAACACGCAAAAGAGAAAATATTTTTTATGGAAAATTTGCGCGGAAAGCTAGAGTATAAAAAAAGCACCGCTTAAGGACGAAACCATTAAGAAGTGCTCTTTTCTAGTAATACTACCTAAAGTATAAAGTAGATCAATTCATTTGTCAAGTGGATAACATTATGCCATCAAACCAACCCACAATTCTCGTAAAAAATCCAACAATTACAACTTATTTTCCGCTTAACACAGCCAAAAGGTGTAAAAATGCGGTTAAATGGCAGTGTGGTGATAGAAAAAGGCCAGATAAAATGGGAGTATGGTGTAAAAAAATCATAAGGTAAAGTTAAACTTGACTTTGAAATAAAGGTATGGTAAAATGAAAGTGCAGTTTAGAAATACATACACTTATGACAAAAAACTTGATAAAACGTGATATTTTAGATGAAATTTTGAAGTATATCAATATAGACGATGTTTTGGTGTTACATGGCGCAAGACAAGTTGGAAAAACATCCATAATGCTCTATTTGCAAGATCAGCTGAATGCGGCCGGTGAAAAAACATACTTTTTTGATCTTGAGGATTCAAGAAAAACAGACATCCTTGACGCTGGCGTGGAAAATTTTTTATCTTATCTTGAAGGGGCTGGATTTGATTGGGGAGAGTTAAGCCGGTCGGATAAAAAATTATTTGTCTTTATAGATGAGATACAGAATCTTAAGAAACCGTCGTCTTTTTTGAAATTGTTGGCAGATCATCATAAGTATCTAAAGCTAATTGTGTCAGGTTCGTCCAGTTTTGATATTAAGAATAAATTTAGTGATTCGCTCGTTGGCAGGATAGTCAACTTTGAAGTTTTTAATTTATCGTTCAGCGAGTTCTTGAGGTTTAAAAACATTAACTATAACTTGGAACAGGTGTCTAAACTTGGCAAAGGGCCGATTTTTGAAGATGTCATCCGTATGTATCGCGAATATGTTTTTTATGGCGGATATCCGAAAATTGTTTTGCAAGATTCAATAGAAATAAAAGAAAAATATTTGCAGATTATAATTGACACTTATGTGCGGAAAGACATAAGAGATTTGGCTAATATTGTGGAGATAGAAAAGTTTAATAACTTATTGAAAGTTTTGGCGGCACAGAGCGGACAGCTTTTAAGCGTATCTGCCACGGCAAGCACAATAGGTTTGGCGGCGCAGACAGTTGAACAGTATCTATCAATTTTAGAGAACACGTATATTATAAAATTTGTCCATCCGTTTAGCCATAGCGCCAATGTTGAGGTGTCAAAGGCTCCTAAAATATTTTTTTATGATACAGGTTTGTTGCAGGTATTGCGTTATAAGGAACTGAGCGCTAGGATTAGCGGCGATCTGTTTGAAACCAGCGTTTTTGCCGAGCTCGTAAAAAAATATGGACGCGAGCGCATACATTTTTGGCGGACACACAGGCACGCGGAAGTTGATTTTGTTTTAGATTTGCGCGCGTCTCTTTTGCCGATAGAGGTGAAAACAAATTTTAGAAATTTTAAAAGCAATGCCGTAAATTCATTTTGCAAGAAATACAAAGCCAAAGACTATAAGGTGGTTGGTTTAGAAGGAAAGAAAAAAGATGAACACTGCATTTATCCTTGGGAGCTTTAATCTATGCCCAATCAACCCACAATCCTCGTCAAAAAATCCGACGGCACGTCCGTAAGGATGAGTTGGGATGAGTTTGGCGTGTACAGAACACAAAACACAATTAACAAAACTCAATCGGCGAGTGTTGAGATTGCTAAACCTAAAATCATAAATCCGAAAGCTGAAGTCCGAGAGCTGGGGTCAAATCTGCCGGCGAAGATTGGCGAGGAAGCGGTAGCGACGGCGGCGCCGGTGAAGGATATTTTTGTGGATGAAGCGAAGTATGTGCGAACAGTGAAGAGCAAAACACAAAACACAATTAACAAAACCCAAAGAGTTGACGATATAATGCAGGAGACAGATAACAAGAAACAGAAAAATAGTGAGGTGAAAGCGTGGACGAGAGAGGATAATAAGTCGTTGTTGGAAGATTCTGCTGATGAAGCGATGAAAATTAAAGCAGTAAATGTTTTGCCTGACAAGAGAGGTGATTTGTATGATTTGTTTGTAAAAGAAATCAGATTTCCGGTTAAAGATGAAATGAGAGGGAGATTGAATTCGTTGGTCGTGTCTTTTGTAAAGGGAGTGAGGAATGAAGAGCAAATGCGCGGGTATTTGCAAAGAAACGAGGCGGAAGGCGGGTTGGGATTTTCTGAAGAACAAACAGCTGCGGTGATCGCGGCGATAAAAAAAATTTGGCATTTGGCGAACACACCCCCTCTTCGAGAGCCTGAGGGCTCCTTAGAGCCTCGAAGGCCTACCCCTCTCCGAGATGGGAGCTCAAAAATTCCCTCCTCGGAGGAGGGCGATGGAGGTGTTAGGATACACTCACAGACTTTCTCTGTATCGCCGGCAGGCGGATCCGATGGTGTGGCTAACAAGCTCCCTCCTCGGAGGAGGGCAGGGGAGGTGTTGGGGATTAACACCAAACCGTTGGTTCAAGATGTTGTGCCGCCGAAAGTTGAACCGGCGGAGAAAGTTTCCCTGGGGCCGATTGATGAGATCGCGACAATGACTTTGACAGATTTCCGCCGTTTGGCGACCGGCGGGATTGATTCAATTCAGGTTTTGCGCGGTAAGTTCTCGGCTTTAAGGAAAGAATCTGTTATAATATATCTTCAGGCGCTGGATGCGTGGTTTAGCAGCCCGGTGTATAAAGATTATCAGAATTTAATTAAGCGCGCGGTGAATGAGAGGAGGAAACTAACGGAAGTTGTGGGAGAGAGTGGAATTAAATTTGAAGAGTTTGAAAGAATAGCGGAGGTTGGAAAGACAATTTGATTGTTAAATTGGCTATGCAACAATTTGTAGTCCCGCAATTCATTGACGTGGAAGACAAGATTTTCGGGCCGATAACGGTGCGGCAGTTTTTAATTCTGCTCACGTCCGGACTGTTGGTTTTCCTTGCTTTCAAATACGCTGATTTCGCTTTATTCATCACAACTTTGGCGGTGGTTGGCGGCGGGTCGCTAATCGTGGCCTTTGTAAAAATTAACGGTCAAACATTTCATTATTTTATTTTAAATTTATTGCAAACCGTCCGCCGTCCGGGCTTGCGTGTTTGGCGGAAAAATTATGATAAAGACGAATTAAATTATCTGCGTTTGCAAGAACCGCCGGAGATTGAAGAAAAAGAAGAGAGAAAAGCGGCGCGGAGCGAGCATATCAGGGATTTGGCTTTAATTGTGAATACCGGCGGGTTTTATCGGCCGGAGGAGTAATATGAAAAACGAAAAGGTAAAAAAGAAAAAGTCTGGCAAGCCGTCCACGCAGACGCACTTGCCAATCGCGGAAATAAAAGACGGCGCGATAATTTTGAAAGACGGAACTTTGCGCGCGGTGCTGATGACTTCCAGCATCAATTTTGCGTTAAAATCGGAAGATGAGCAGAACGCTTTGATTTCTTCGTATGTGAGTTTTCTAAATTCGTTGGATTTTCCTTTGCAAATAGTAATACAATCGCGCAAGTTGCAGATTAAGCCATACGTGGAAAAATTAATCCAACTGGAAAAAGAGCAGCCGAACGAGCTTTTGCGCATCCAAACCGCGGACTATCGTTCGTTTATTCAGGAGTTGATACAGATGGGACAGATAATGACCAAGCGTTTTTATGTGGTGGTGCCGTATGACCCGCTTTCCAACAAGAGAAAATCTTTTTGGACGAAGTTTAAAGAAGTGTTGAAACCGGCCTTGAGCGTGCGTTTAAAAGAAGAGCGGTTCAAACAGCGTCAAGAGGATTTAAATATGCGTTTGCGGCAGGTGTTTTCCGGTTTGCAGGGCATGGGGTTGGAAGTAGTTCAGTTGGACACCCAAGCGGCGATTGAATTATTTTATTCCAGCTACAATCCGGATATCTCATTGGCGGAACAGCTTCAGCCGATTGAACAGTTGCAAATAGAATAGTTTAACATACCAATATACTAATTTACTAATGATACTAATGAATACTAATACCCTCTGATGCTAAATATTTGTATCCATTAGTATCATTTAGTACTCTATTCGTATATTAGTATTATGAATTATGCCATTTAAGCCGACCACAATTGACAAGAAATTTCTCGGCAGCGCGAAGTCCCAAGAAGAAGCGGAAAAGAAAAAGAAAGAAGTGCGGGAGGAATTGATTTCTCTGGAAGAAGAGCGCGTTTACCGCGAAGGCACGGTGGCGATCCGCGATCTAATCGCGCCGTCCGCCTTTCGGGTTGAATCAAATTTCATCCAGCTTGGCGAGACTTTTTTGCGCACGATTTTTGCCATTACTTACCCGCGCTATATCGCCGTGGGCTGGAGCGCGCCAATTTTGAATTTTAACGCCACGATGGACACCTCAATGTTTTTTTATCCGATCAATTCGGCGATTATTTTAAAGCAATTAAAAAAGAAAGTCGGCGTGCTGGAAGCGCAGATTAGCGCGGACGCGGAAAAAGGCGCGGCGCGCGATCCTTTGCGCGAAACCGCTTTGCGCGACATTGAGCAACTGCGCGATGATTTAACGCAGGGTACGGAACATTTTTTTCAATTCGCTTTTTATGTTACTTTATACGCCAAGTCGGTTGATGAGTTGAATAAAATGACGGAAGATATTGAAAATGTTTTTGGCGCGCGATTGATTTACAGCAAACACGTGTTGTTTCAAGCTGAACAGGGATTTAACTCCACCATGCCTTTATGCGTTGACGAATTAAACATTGCTTTTAACATGAATTCATCGCCGATTGCCGCGTCGTTTCCGTTTATGTCCGCGGAATTGACGAGCGATAATGGCATTTTGTACGGCATTAATCAGCATAATAACAGTCTGATTTTGTTTGACAGATTCAGTTTGCAAAATGCCAACATGGTTGTTTTTGCCACCTCCGGCGCCGGAAAATCATACGCGGTAAAATTGGAAGTCTTGCGCAGTTTGATGATGGGCACTGACATTATTATCATAGACCCGGAAATGGAATATCAGCACTTATGCGAAGCGGTCGGCGGCACTTATGTTAATATTTCTTTGGCATCGGAAAGCAAAGTTAATCCTTTTGATTTGCCGCGGCCGGTCGGCCAGCAGATTTCCACCGAGGACGTGATTAGAAGCGCGATAATTACTTCAAAGGGCTTGATAAGAATTATGTTTGGTTCTTTAAGCGCGCTGGAAGATTCGGTGATGGATCAGGCGCTGCGAGAGACCTACGCGAAAAAAGATATTACGCCCAGTTCTAACTTAGCCACGGTTGAACCGCCAATAATGCAGGACTTGCTTGATGTTTTGGAAGGAATGGAGGGGGCGCAGACAATGGTTTTGAAGCTTAAAAAATACACGGAAGGCACTTTTTCCGGATTGTTTAATTCGCCGACCAACGTTAACATGAACAATCAGTTGGTGGTGTTCAGCGTGCGCGATCTGGAAGATGAGTTGCGTCCGATGGCGATTTATAGTTTGGTTAATTATGTTTGGAATATCGTTCGGAGCGAGCGGAAAAAACGTTTGCTGATTATTGATGAAGCGTGGTGGTTGATGACGCATGAGGACAGCGCGAAGTTTATTTACGCGTTGGTCAAAAGATGCCGCAAGTATTATTTGGGCGTTACCACGATTACGCAGGATGTTAATGACTTTTTGCAGTCGCAATATGGCCATTCAATCGTCACCAATTCGGCCTTGCAGCTTCTTTTGCGCCAGTTGCCGGCCGCGGTTGATATTATCCAAAAAACTTTTATGCTGACCGAAGGCGAGAAATATTTATTGTTGGAAAGCGCGGTTGGCGAAGGAATTTTCTTTGCCGGTCTAAAACGCGCCGCGATTAAAGTCATCGCGTCTTACACCGAAGACCAGCTGATTACTTCCGACCCGGCGCAACTTATGGCTATTGAAAAGGCGAAGAAAGAGTTTGAGGCGCAGATGGGCGGACGGCAGGGCGGCAACCAAGATTTGGATATAGGGTAATAAAATACTAATATACGAATTGAGTACTAATGATACTAATGCTATACTAATCTTGATAAAGAAAGTATTTAATATTAAGAAACTTCAAAGTACATTGGTATAGCATTTGTATAATTAGTAAATTAGTATATTGGTATATGTTAGACCTTCGTAAAAGAATCTTTATTATCTTGAGTCTTGGAATAGGTTTTATCTTAGCTTTCACTCTGCTGTTTTATTTTGTTTTAAATAAGAAAAAAGCGGTAGAAGTGGCGGCGCCGTTGACTGGAGAGACCACAGCGGAAACCACAGCAACGTTGCCCGGCGGTTCTTCCGCGCCGGCTGGCGGCGGGGCGGTTTTACCGCCCGCGAAAGAGCCGGAGGTTTTTGTTCCAGTGGAAAAGTCGCGCGAGATTTACGCCAAACAAATCGCCAGATTATTTGTGGAAAGATTTACCACTTTTTCAAACCAGAATGACAACACGCATATTGATGATGTTTTGATTTTAGCCACATCACCGATGGGCAAATGGATTGAAACGCAAAAAATTAAAACCGCGGCGGAGTATCAGGGTGTAACAACGAAAGTGATTGCCGCGAGCTTATCAAATATTTCTGATAACAGCGCGTCAGTCAAAGTAGATACACAGCAGATTAAAAGCAACGCTGATAAGCAGGAAACTGCATATCGGTCCGGTACGGTTGATTTGGTTGATGCAGGCGGAGAGTGGAAGGTGGGTGGGTTTTATTGGGATACTAATTAAAATACTAATATACGAATAGAGTACTAATGATACTAATGTATACTAATTTTTGTTAAGAATATATTTGCTAAAAAGAGGCTCGACCTCTTTTTGTATGTATGGCGACAAAGACTGCTGTTTCAAAAATTTTGCAGATAAGTAAAGATTGCTTATTTCCCATTTTTTGTCTGGGTTGCGATAAGGAGGGAGAATGGGTTTGCGCGGATTGTTTTGGCAAAATAGATTTGCGCGGTGTATTTTATTGTCCGGTTTGTTATCGGCCGAATGGGAATGGCGCTTGTTGCGCTGTTTGTCAGCCACAGTCTTGTTTAGATAGAGCAGTGGCGATCGCAGTTTATCAAGAAGAGAACTTGGTTGGGAAATTAATCAAGGCACTAAAGTATAATTATGCCGAAGAGATTATCGCCGTGTTCGCGAAAATGATTGACGGATTTTTAATTCATCAGCTTGGAGTTTTGTCAGAAATAGATTTGATTGTTCCGGTGCCTCTGCATCGCAGGCGTTTTGCGGAACGAGGATTCAATCAGGCGCGCCTGTTGGCAGATATTTTAGGTCAGAAAATCGGCCGGCCGGTGGTTGATTTGTTAAAGCGAGATCGTTATACTTTACAGCAAGCCAAGCTTTCTCGTGAAGAACGGCAATTAAATGTCCACCACGCGTTTGTTAATAGCGATTTTCGGGCAAACGCGGTTTTATTAGTTGACGACGTTTTCACTACCGGCGCGACCATGCAAGAATGCGCGCGAGTATTGAAATCCTCCGGCGTTAAAAGAGTGATTGGGTTTAGCGTGGCGAGGGGGTAGCGAGCGTCTTGACTCTTGGTTTAAATTGGTATAAACTAACGACCAACGGAGAGATGGCTGAGCGGCTGAAAGCAGCACACTGCTAATGTGCTGACCCCGAAAGGGGTCCCAGGGTTCGAATCCCTGTCTCTCCGCCAATTTTTTACATCCAGGCGCATTATGACTTTTAAAGACCTGCGTGATAAAGTTTTACAGCGCACGCCAATATTTAGACGTATTCTTAATGAGAAGGGAAATCTATCCCTTCTTGATTTTTTTAAAGAGACGGCAGATAGTTTATTGCCGCCGGTGTCATTAGCCCGGCAAGAAGAGTTTTTCACGGTTTTGAAAAATTTAATTGATAAATATATTAATCCAGCGATTAGCGGCGACGCGATAAAACAGTTGCGCGTGAATTACCGCGCTTCTACCACCGACCATCATGGTCCGCTCACTCATCCGTTTTTTTCCAACAGCCATTTTGTCCGTTCGTTGGCAAACGAACAGCGCGGCCGTAATTGCGTCTTTGTTTTTTCGGTTGGCGGAGTATCTTTGAATAATTCTTCTTTTCCGCGCGGATTTTTTTTCCATAATAACGATTTGGGAAAAGAATGTCTGCATTTTTTCAGCCTGCGTTATCGCCAGCATCCGGTGTTTGCTTTGCCGCGTTATCAGGAATCAACCTTGGACGCGATTGTTGAGGAGATTGATAAGAATAAAAATTTTTCCATCGGATTCAAAGAGCGATTAAAGGAAATCACACGGGATGTCTGTCTACAGCCGCGATTATTTTCCGCGCGTTCTTATTCGGAGCAGATTACATATCTAAATTATTGTCTTTGGAAGAAAATGCCAGGGCAGTCGGCGGTCAATCTTATTTATCTTGAGCAGGAAAATATCGTCAACGAACTTTTGCTCGCGTATCACTTGGGACGCGACACCGCGTTGTTCCGTTTACTCACCGACGAATCAGCGTTGCGCGCGTTTGAAAAATATTTTGACGGCATTGCCGGCGCATTTTCTTCAGAATCAGCTCGCGGCACGATATTATTTTGGGCGATTCAGAACGGCAGAAGAAAACGATTGATTCGCGATGGTTTAATACTGGCATCAGAAGACGGGGAATACCGAATCGCGCTTGAGCCAACCGCGCTTCGCGAAGCGATTCTTAAAAAAGAAATTATGCCGAGCATGGCCTTGACTTTTATTGTTTTGAGTTTTTATTACGGATTGTCCTGCGGCGGCGGGTTTTTGCAGGTTAGTTATCTCACCGCCATGAAAGAAGCGTATCGTTCGTTACGGCAAACGATTGGCGCCGGCCAGATTGAAATTGATCAGCTGTCCTCAATTAGCACCGATTATTTTTGCGGAGAATTTGTTCTTGGCACGTTGTCTAATCAGGGGAGGGATGTTCCAGCTACTCCGTTTGATTTTCTCCTTTACGCGAATGGAGACACCGCAGAGCGTTTGCGCGATACCGCGTCAAAGCGCTCCCTTAATGAGGCGGTTGACCAGATGATGCCGGAATTATATAAAATTGTTTATGGCAAGGCAACGAATATTTTGCCGCCAAAATTTTCCTATGAGCCAACCCTGTTTGTCTAAAAAAAACTGTCAAGCGTGCGGGAACAATCCGACTCCGCATTTTCCCGCATGGCTCGCGGAAACCGCGCAAGTATTTTTGAATCCGTTGGATAGAATAATTATCCGCGGCTGGGTCTATTCGTTATTATCAAGATTGGCTCACAAATTTTTTATCGGCAGTATTTATGTACTTAAACTTTTCGGCGTTGCTAAACCGAATGCTAATATCACGCGCGTTGTTTGCGAACGCGGCAAGGTGTTTTGGCAGGAAGCGATCAGGCGCGGTATTTTGATGGGAAATTTTATTGTCTGCGGACGTTCGGTTGACGTGTATCAAGCCGTGGTTCGCAACAAGCGGATTTATTTTAACGGCTTGCCGCGGCCGATAAGGACTGACAGCGGTTCAGAGCTGTGGTTGGATGATAAAGAATTGCTGAAGAAAAAATTACAACAAGCAGATTTGCCGGTCGCGCGCGGAGGTTCATTTTCTCGCTGGGATAAAATACTGGAGATGTTCCGTCAGCTTGATAAACCGGTGATCATAAAACCGCGACTGGGTTCGCGCGGCCGGCACACCACCACCAATGTTTTTACAGTAGAAGAATTAAAGCAAGCGTTTAAAATTGCCAAACAACTGTGTCATTGGGTGATAATGGAGGAACATTTGGAGGGAAGCGTTTATCGCGCGACATTAATTAACGGTAAGCTGGCCGGTCTTTTGCGGGGAGATCCGCCGCGAGTCGTCGGCGACGGCGTTCATACCATCGCGGAACTTATTGATATTAAAAATAAAACTCGGCATCATCTTGTCAGCGAGGTTATAATTGATAATCAACATCTTAGTTTTTTGAGTCGCAGAGGCTGGGCATTGAATAGTGTACCAACCGGCGGAGAAATAATTGACCTTTTGGAAAAAATCGGCGTGAGTTACGGCGGTTTCCGCGCCGAAGTAATCAAAGAAACACATCCGGAGATAAAAAACGTAATGGAACAAGCGGCCGCAGTCGTGGACGATCCGCTGGTGGGTTTTGATTTTATTATTAAAGATGTTACTATTCCTCCACAAGGACAAAAGTGGGGGATTATAGAGTGCAACGGCACGCCGTTCATTGATTTGCATCACGAGCCGCTGGCCGGCGAACCAAGTAATGTCGCGCGGGAGTTGTGGAATTATGTGGAGGAGAATGTTGAGAGGTTTTAGAGCATTGATTTAGACTGATTTATACAGATTACACAGATTTTGAAACGCTTGGCGTATTTTTCTTTTTAGAAATCTGGTATAATACTTAGGTATGAATACCGGTCAGAAAATATATTCCAATCCGGTGTTTGAAATGATTTTGAAAACAGCGGGTGAGAACGCCATGGCCAGCGCGCGGCCGTCTGATTTTTTGTTGCCGGAAAATTGGCATGAAGAGCATCAAGACGGACAATTGTCAGTTGATGTCGCTCAAACCGAAAGAGAAATAATCATCGTCTCCACTATGGCCGGCGCGGCGACTGACAAGATTGAAGTTTATTTGCACAATGATTTGTTAACGATCCGCGGCCAGCGAGTTTCGCCTTTGGCTGAAGCCGGTGATGCCGATTATTTCCACCAAGAATGTTTTTGGGGAAAATTTTCGCGCACGATTGTTTTGCCGGTTGATGTTAAACCTGATTCCGCGCGCGCGGAATACCGCAATGGCGTTTTAATCATCCGGCTTTTAAAACAAAGAGTTGACACAAAAATTCCGGTGATGATAGAGGATGAATGATATGTCGTTGGACTTTCTGGAAGAAAAAACAGAAAAAAAACCGATAGAGAAATCAAAGCGGAGATTTTTATTATTGGTTTTGGGACTGCCGGTGATTATAATAATACTTGGCGCGTCCGCGTTGGCTGTTTACGGAGCATCTTTTCGTGGTGAAGTTTTGCCCGGAGTATATATTGGCGACGCGCCTTTGGCCGGCCTTGACCGCAACGAGGTCGTCGCTTTTTTGTCAGACATGAATGACAAGATGGCCAATGAAGGTCTGTGGTTTAGTTACGAAGTGGATGGGCGACAGGAAACAACGGTGATTTATCCGGAGGTGGTTGGCGACAGCGCTTTGCCGGATGTGATAGAGATGGAAGTTGAGAAAGAGGCGGATTATCTGATAGGCAAGGATCGCAATTTGCTATCATGGGGAGTGTCGGCTTTGCTGTCTGGTCTGCGGGAAACAAGATATGAATTGAAGACGGTGCGCGTTGATGAGGCGCGGTTATTAGAGAAGATTAAAAACAAAATTTCCGTTTATGAATCTTTGCCGCGTAACGCGGAAATTAAAATTAAATCATTAGATCCTTTACAATATGAAATTTTGCCGGCAAAAGCGGGCGTTGTTTTTGATTATGACGGCGCTGTAAGCGAGGTGTATCGGCTTTGGTCCAATTTACAGTTGGCACAAGTATCTATTTCCATTAAAAATGGACAGCCGGAAATTTTTGAAATAGACGTGAAAAGCATTGAAAATCGTTTGTCAAGCGTTTTTGCTCACGGCCCGGTCAGTTTGAGTTACCAAGACCCGCATACTGGTTTGAAGTATGATTGGCAGATTAGTTTGGGTCAGATTGCCGATTGGGTGGAGGCGCAAAAGGCGGCAGACGAAGGTTTTGTTTTCGGTTTGAAGCGAGAATCAGTGGTAGATTTTTTAACCAAAAAAGTAGAACCGAGCGTTAATGTTGAAGCGCAAGACGCTAAATTCAAAATTGGTGTTGAAGGCAAAACAGAAGAATTTCAAGGCTCTCGTCCCGGAATTAAATTAGATTTGGAAAAAACTTATTTGGCAATCAACGAGGCGCTGATTGAGCGCACGCGGCACGATGAAGGCGTGGCCACTGCCGTGGCCGCGGTGGTGGAAAAAGTTGAACCCAATGTCAAAACCGGCGACGTCAATAATTTGGGAATAAAAGAAATTTTAGGCGTCGGCATATCAAATTATTCCGGCAGTCCGATTAATCGCATTAAAAATATCGCCAACGCGGTTAAAAAATTGAATGGCATTTTGATAAAACCCGGAGAAATTTTTTCCGCCATACAATATACCCAGCCTTTTACTTTGGAAGGCGGGTATCTGCCTGAAAAAGTGATTAAAGGCGACGAGATTAAGCCGGAGATCGGCGGCGGGTTGTGTCAGATCGGCACCACGCTGTTCCGAATGGCGATGAACGCGGGCATGGAAATCGTAGAACGGCGTAATCATTCATTAGTCGTGAGTTATTATAATGATCCGAGTAATAAGAATCCCGGCACCGACGCTACGTTTTATGACCCCAAGCCGGATTTCCGTTTTCGAAATGACACGGCGAATTATGTTTTGATTCAAACGGAAATGGATACGTCCACCGGTGAATTAAGGTTTTATCTGTGGGGGACGAATGATGGCCGGAAGGGATATTATTCCAAACCAGTGGTTAAGCGTTGGATTCCTTATGGTGAGCCGAAAGAAATTGAGACAACAAAATTAAAACCAGGAGAGAAGGAGTGTCAGAACGCGTTCAAGGGCGCGGACGCTTCTTTTACCTACACTCGCGAGTTCGTCAATGGCCGAAAGAAAGAAGAGACAATTTTTGAAAGCCATTACCGCGCCTTGCCGAAGATTTGTTTGGTGGGGGTGGAAGAAAAGAAGGCAGATGAGGTGAATGTTGACACATCCCTCCCCCTTGTAGGGGGAGGCGAGGAGGGGGTTGTTGTGGTTGAGTGAAGACGAGAGACCCCACCCTAACCCTCCCCTAAAAGGGGAGGGGATTTTTTAATATTACCCAGCTGTTTTTGTGTTATTTTAGCCAAGAAATTGTGGTTTTCCACAGGTGGGGCTTGACAAAACAGTCAAAGTGTGATATAGTATGTCATTCGTTGTTAAAACAAAAATTGTGGATTTAGATGATCATCCGGTTTTTGAAAACGGATAACCATCTGTATCCAGACAAGCATGGAGGGTGTGTTCTAGGGTATTGCAGGCTTCGGCTCGTTTATTTCTAAGACACGCCCTTTTGGATACAGTATTGGGAGCTTGCTCCCATCAAACAGCTTTATAAATATCCTCGGTTTTACCGAGGATATTTCGTTTATTTTTTAGTTTTGCCTCTCCGCGGTCTTTTCTCTTTCGCGTTGGCCAGAATTTCTTGGCATTGTGATAGTTCAAGACTAGAAGGTTCGGTATCTTTTGGAATGCGGCCGTTTTTTTTGCCGTCAGTTATGTATGGTCCGTACCGCCCGTGGAGAATTTGGATTTCAGAATCAGGAAAAGTTTTGATAATTTTATTCGCTTCCGCTTCGTTTTTTTCTTTAATCACTACCAGCGCTTGTTCCAAAGTTATTTCAAACGGGTCAATGTTTTTAAGCGAATAAAATTTTTCTCCGCATTTAACATACGGTCCATAACGTCCGGTGCTGACAGTAATTTTTTCTCCGGTTTCACTCAGCCCTAAGTCGCGCGGCAAAGTGAAAAGTTTCACCGCGTCTTCCAGGGTGATGGTGTCCAATGTTTGACCCGGTCTAAACGGCGCGAAGCGCGGTTTGTCATCACCGCCGCCTTCGCCCAATTGCGCGTATGGACCAAAGCGTCCGAGGCGCACGAATATTGGCAGATTGGTGGTTGGATCATGACCGAGTTCATGCATGCCAACCGTGGCGGATTTTTGCAGTTCAGAGGATTTAGCGACAATGCTTTCGTGGAAAGGGCCATAGAAATTTTTAATCATCGGCCGCCATTCAACCGCGCCTTCGGCGATTTTATCCAACGTTTCTTCCATTTCCGCGGTGAATTGGTAATCAACAATGTTTTTAAAATGTTCCACCAGCAAATCATTAACCACAAACGCTATATCGCTGGGTTTTAATTTTTTATTTTCATCGCGTTCCACATAACCGCGATCTTCAATCGTGGCAATCGTCGGCGCGTAAGTGGAAGGTCGGCCGATACCATATTCTTCCATTATTTTAACCAAAGTCGCGTCAGAATAACGCGCCGGCGGTTCGGTAAAATGTTGCTCCGGCTTTAATTCTTTGCAGTCCATCGGTTCGTTGATTGTTAATTCCGGCAGCATTTCTTCTTTTACGCTTTCCGGATAAAGTTTTAACCAGCCGTCAAAAGCAACCGTTTGACCATTAGCGCGGAAGGTGTAAGCGGACTTCGGACTTCGGACTTCGGACTTCAGATTGACGATGTCTACGGTTGTCTTATCCAATTTCGCCTCGCTCATTTGCGTGGCGACCGCGCGTTTCCAAATCAGAGTATAAAGTTTTAATTGTTGCGGGTCTAAATGCGACGCGACTGATTCCGGCGTGCGGCTCGCGTCAGCTGGGCGAATTGCTTCGTGCGCTTCTTGCGCGCCCTTGGATTTGTTTTGATAAAATCTGGGTTTTGGCAGAGAGTATTTATCGCCGAAGTCTTTTCGGATTAAAGCGCGCGCTTCAGTCAAAAATTTTTCCGACAAATTCACCGCGTCAGTGCGCATGTAAGTGATTAAACCTACCGAACCATCGGATCCTAATTCCACACCCTCATAAAGCTGTTGCGCCAGACGCATAGTTTGTTTGGCGGAATATCCTAATTTTTGGTTTGACGCTTGTTGCAAGGTTGAAGTTGTGAACGGCGGAGGCGGGGTGCGTTTTTGTTCTGATTTTTTAATGTCAGAAATTTTATATTCCGCGTTTTTCAAATCCGCGAGGATATTGTCAATTTGTTCCTTTGTTTTGAGATCAAGTTTGTCTAATTTTTTGCCGTTGATTGAGTGTAGTTCTGCAGATATAGGACTTAGGACATAGGATGTAGGAGCGAATAAACCAATGACACTCCAATATTCCTGCGGGACAAACGCTTTTATCTCTCGTTCGCGCTCCACAATTAAGCGCACTGCGACTGATTGGACGCGGCCGGCGGACAAGCCCTTAGCGACTTTTTTCCACAAGAGAGGGGATAGTTCATAACCGACCAATCTGTCTAAAATTCGGCGCGCTTGCTGGGCGTCAACTAATTTTTGGTCAATGGCGCGAGGATTTTTTAATGCTTCGTCAATCGCGTGTTTGGTGATTTCGTGAAACGCGATCCGTTTGGCATCTTGCGGTTCGACGCCTAACAGTTTTGCCAAATGCCAAGAAATAGCCTCACCTTCGCGATCCTCATCAGTAGCAAAGATAATCTCATCACTTTTTTTCGCCAGTTCTTTCAGTTTTTTTACGGTCGGCGCTTTTTTTCTGGCTACGATGTATTTTGGTTCAAAACTCCCATCTTCCGTATTCACGCCCATCTCACTCGCCGGCAGATCGCGCACATGACCAAAAGAGGACTCCACGACGAAGTCCTTATTTAAAAATTTTGTGATGGTTTTGGCCTTGGTGGGGGATTCTACGATGACGAGGGTTTTCATAATATGTGCGAACTTACGAACCGGATACGAAATTACGAACTGCGAAATTGTCTTTAATGATATACAACATTTACGAAAGTGTCAAATATTGATTCGTTTTTATTTCTTTTTCACTTTAAATTGAGGGCGGAGTTCTCCGCTTACAAATATTGAGCCGGTAACGAGCAATATTTCGTCTTTTTTTGTTTGTTTTTTTGACCAAGCTAACGCGGTTTTAGGATCAAGAAAAATTTTGATTTTCGTTTTCGGTAAAAGTTTTTTGAATTGTTTGCTTGTGGATTGCGGGTCAGCCACTTTGCGGAACGGGTTGGTAGTGTTGCGTGTCACCGCGATTGTTTTGGGTTTTAGGGAAACAAGTTGTTTTATCATTTTTGCCACGTTTTTGTCGCCGGAAAAACCAACCAGTAAATTGACATTGCGTCTCGTGTCGCTGTGATGAAGTGATGAAGTGATGAAGTGATGAAGTGTATCTACCGTCGTCCGCATCTTATCCGGATTATGCGCTCCATCAAGAATTATTAGCGGATTTTTAGAAACAACTTCCATTCGCAACGGCTGTTGAACCCGGCTTAATCCTTTTTTTATAGACTGTCGGCTGATTCCTAAATGTTGGGCAATCTCAATGCAGAGAATAGCGTTACGAATTTGGTGAGCGCCGAGACAAGGGATAGAATAATTTTCGTTTTGATAACTAAATTTCATCTTACCTACGTCATATGCCATATGTCCTATGTCAGTCGTTGGGCGTAGGGCGTAGGGCGTAGGATGTGAGAGATAAAGTTTGGCTGAATTTTTTTTGCATTCTTTTCTTATGATTTCCAACATCTTCTCATCCTTCTCCATCGTGAATACTGGCGCGCCTCGCTTAATTATTCCCGCTTTTTCATACGCGATTTCCGCTTTGTTTCTGCCAAGCACGCCGATGTGGTCCACGCCGATATTGGTGATTATCGCCGCGTCTTTCCAAGGAATGATATTGCTGGAGTCTGTCCGGCCGCCGCAAGCAACTTCCATCACCGCCCAGCTGACTTTTTTGCGGACGAAAAATAACAAGCCGATCGCTTCGGTAACTTCAAAAAAAGAAAGCATATCATAAGGCGTTTTGGCGATGTATTCATCCAGTTTTGGTTTTAGATATTCCACGATATCGGCAAACTCTTTTTTAGTCATGTAATGTTTCCCGACCTTCCAACGTTCAGTGATTATCGTTGGGTGCGGAGAATAGGTTGAGCCGACGGTTTTGCCGGAAGCTTGCAGGATTGAATGCAGATACGCGGTTACCGATCCCTTACCTGATGTGCCGGTTACGTGAATATAGTGGGGGATTTTGCGTTCCGGATTTCCAATCAGATTTAAAAAGAATTGCAAACGCAACAAATACCATCCGCAATGGCGCGGATCGCTCATGTATTCTTTTCTCGGCAGATTATTAAGAGAAAGAATATAGTTGTAGGCTTGGTTGAAGTTCATGTTCTGTTGTGGATAAAAAACTTGACAAATTTCTTGCAGCATGATATATTTGGAGTACTTATCAGGTAGCGAACCGTATTCGTTTTCGCGAATCGACAAAACCCCCGAAAGGGGTGTTTTGTTTTATTGTTTTATGATAAAATATCGCTGGCGGTGCGCATGGAGAGTAAATTCTGCCGGCGCAGAACGTTACCTGATAAGTAGTCGGTTCGTCGCAAGACGAATATGGTTCGACTCCATTGCTCTCCGCCGCTAAAGCAACTCTGTTAAAGGGTTGTTTTATTTTGCTGGAGCGAGTATTTCGGATTTAATTTTATGAACGGCAACTGGATTTTTGTTTTTTGCGCGATAACGCTCATCAAAAAATTAAAGAGAATGAAAGTGAGAGTAATGCCGATCGCCATCAGACCTCGTTCTTTCCAGACTACGGGGATTAAGCCAATCCACAATATTGCTTTCATATTGAAAATCCAAATCCACAATGCCCCGCCGACAGCGTGAGCGGTGAAAGTGGTACCGAGAGCGCGGAGCAGGATCGATTTTTCATGAAAGAAATACGCGGCAATCGGAATTAACCAGTAAAGAGCGTAATACCACGCCTGTCTCCCTTCCGGATGCGCCCAGAAAGCAATCATAGCGATTGCCGGAACCAACAACATCCATCGTGTTTTTTTAGCAAAATACAATAAAGCAAACAACATTGGGAAAAATCTGATAATCGTTCCGGCGTCAGTTGCGAAACCGTGCCATGCCCAGTTGGCCAGTTGCATTATCCCGACTGTCACCAAACCCCAGATTGAACCGACAAATCCGCCGGCGATCGGGCCGTAGAAGTCAAAGAGCGAGAAACGGACGCCCTTCGCGCCGACGAGCTGGCTGAACGGAACCTGCATCGCGGCGAGACCGATGAGAGCGAAGGCGGCGAGGAAGATGATTTTTTTGAGATTAAGTTTTTGCATAGAAATTATATTAAAATTTTCAATTTACGAATTTTCAATTTTCAGGAGAAATTCAAAATTTTAAATTTTTTTTGAAAATTATGAAAATTGAGAATTGGTAATTTTAGTTAAATCATATGGGTTCTATTTACTTATTATTTACTTAACACGTACATCATCCCTCCCAAATTCCTCACCTTCCCTTTCATCTCCATAAGTACCAGTGTACTATTTACCGCCGGACTGTCAAGGCCGGAGAGTTTGACGAGCTGGTCAACATGAGCCGGTTCGCGGGAAAGATGCTTGAGGATTTCCGCTTCGGTCGGGGAGTCAGGAATAATTTCGCGATTAGCGATGAATTTTTTTACATCATGCAAATTTAGCGCGTCAAAAATATCTTGCGCCGCAGTTACCGGATGCGCGCCGTTTTTAATTAAAGTGTTTGTCCCCAGCGCTGTCGGCGAAGTAATATTTTGCGGCACGGCGAAAACTTCGCGATTATAATCAAGCGCGCATTGCGCCGTAATCAGCGCGCCCGAGCTTTCCGCGGCTTCAATCACCAGAGTGCCGAGCGACATGCCGGCAATAATTCTGTTGCGGCGGGGAAAAGTAAATTTGGTCGGCAGAGTGCCCGGCGGGTATTCGGAAATGACCGCTCCACCGCTATCAATAATTTTTTCCGCCAGCTGTTTGTGGGCGGCCGGGTAAATGTGCGCGCGATTGATTCCTGTTCCAAGCACGGCGACCGTGATTCCGTTCGCGTTCAGTGCGGCCTGATGCGCGACGCTGTCAATTCCCAAAGCCAGACCGCTGACGATCGTAATCCCTTGTCCGGCCAGGTCGCGCGTCAGCTCTTCGGTTATTTGTTTGCCGTAATGAGTGAATTTGCGCGGACCGACCACGGCCAGCGTGAATTCGTTTGGCTTCAATTCACCGCGGACAAACAAACAAAACGGCGGATCGTAAATTTCTTTCAACAGCGGCGGATAATCAACGTTGTCTTTTAGCAGGCAATGAATTTTTTCCTGCTTCAGAATTTTTTCAATTTTTTCTTCATCAACCGCGTCGCGCCATTTCAGGAATTCATTAATCAAATCGTCTTCCCAGCCGATTTTTTTGTAATCGTCAAATTGTCCTTGCCAGGCGTTATCCAAAGATGCAAAAAGCCCCAGCATTTGCTGGTAGCGTTTGGGGGTGATTTTAGGGAAGTAGGAGAGGAGGATTTCTTTGCGCATTTGAGTATAATGCCAATATACTAATTTATGCTAATGCTGCTAATGGGTTTGGTTTAAAAATCTAATGCAACAAATGATCTCTTTAGATATCCCGTTATGGACAATTGATCTATAGGCAGGCAGTCTAATGCTTACAAAATGTATTTTATATCGTTAAGTCCCGTAAGGGTCGTAGTCAGGTACTTCAATTGTCCAATCGTTTTGAGCCCCAACATGGGCGACAGATAGTAGCCAGGGGCTTTAGCCCCTGGAAAAAGATCAATAATGTCGGATAGTCCCGGAGGGACGACACATCGCTCAAAATAGATATTTTGGAAAGTATTGAATATAACTTGTGCCGTCCCTCTGGGACTTTTGTTTAAATGTGAATCTTTTCCAGGGCATAAATGCCCTGGCTACAATCTGGCGTCCCTATCGGGACTATTTGGTGTCTTTTGTTTTAGATTTTTTATTCTCTCCAATAAAACCTTGGCGCGTTCGGTATTGGCGGTTAAACCGTACTTTTCCAGCGCTTTTTTAAGATCGTTTGGAAGCAACATGTTGTTTTGCCGCAGTTCAAAAAAGAATTTATCGCTAACATCATACGCGGCGGAAGAGGCGGGCGTGATCAGATTCGGATTTTGTTTAAATTGTTCAATAAGAGTTTCTTCCGTTCCGCCGTTTTTTATCTCTTCAGATAAGAATTCCGTCCACTGCTGTTTGGTGAAATGTCCTTTGGGGTTTTTTACTTCCGGCGGCGGGTAATCGGCGTAGCTCATGACGTGGCCCAGAAACTCATTGACAGCATAAATTTCCGCGGTTGGTTGCCCGGATTGTTTTCGCAATTGTTCAAATTGCGTCTCGTAAGTCGGTTCATTCAGGACTTGTTTTAAAATGTCTTCTATTTTGTACTTTGATAAAATTAAGCGCGCGATTTCCGTTTGTTTTTCCAATCCGGCTTTATCAAAATTTTGGTGGTACAATTCGTGATCAAGTTGGCGTAATATTGTATTTGGTTTGTGAGATAGCGACTCCCTAAAAAAAAGTATCCTTCCGTTTTTCGGAGATTCCACCTTTAGTTTTCCTCTTCGGTCGCGGTTGTTTTGGTAAACAAACCCGTCTAATTGTTTGTCTTGGTATTCAATCTCCGGCAGTTGGTTTTTTTCTTTTTCTTTACCACCTGTCGCCGTGTCAATTTTCGGTTCGGCATTGGCTTCGCTAACACCCATTTGTTCCAAAGCGGCCAAACCTAAAATTGCTCCGGTTTTTTTCAAAAAATTTCTTCTAGTGATTTCTTCGCGCATAATTTATTTAATCAAACCCAATACTTCTTTCACAGTTTGTTTTACGGCTCCTTCAATTTTTTTTCTCTCAAACAACCCAAACCTGTTCAAAACAAACTTCGCGGTGTCGGACATTTTTTTTGGATTTTCCGGCGCGACACCGACGCGGACGCGGGTGAAGTTTTGCGTGCCAATGTGGTCAATGATGGATTGCGCGCCATTGTGGCCGGCGGAAGAGCGGTTGGTTTGGATTTTTATTTCACCGAGTTTGATGTCTTTGTCGTCATGAATCACGATTAAATCAGCCGGAGTTAATTTATAAAAATGCGCGATGAGCTGGACGGCTTGACCCGAGTCATTCATGAAAGTCATTGGCTTGGTCAGCACGATTTTATTGCCGCTGATGGTACAGCCGCAGACTTCGGCATTGAATTTTTTGCTCAACTCCCAGTTGGAAATATTATTTTCTTTAAACTCCTCGCGCAATTTATCCAATACCATAAAACCCGCGTTGTGGCGCGTCTTCGCGTATATTTTTCCCGGATTTCCTAACCCGACAACCAGCTTCATAGTTTTTTGTTTTTTGATAGTTTAATTATAACCGGCGTGGCGAAGAAGTCAAACTGCTCGCGGAGTTTATTTTCAATAAAATTAACATAAGAACGGTGCAGAGATGTTCTGGCTTTGATAACCGTGTTCAAAACCGGCGGATTAGAGGCAATCTGGCGGATGGCGATAATCTCCGGCTGGCGTGTGCCTTTGCCGCGCGCGGGCCGATGGGTTTTTATCAGTTGCTTTAAAAATGCTCGTAGGGCATCCTCCGGAACAATGGTGTGCCGGCTGCGCCAAGCATGTGTGATTAGAGGGAAGATATCATGGACGCGATAACCGGTTTTGCCGCTGATAAACATAATCGGCGCGAATTGGAGGTGTGGGAATTCATCGTAGATCATTTTTTTAACATCATTTCGCTGACGGTCGCTATTATCAGGCGATAAGTCCCACTTGTTGATTAAAATAATTACGCTTTTGGCGCGCCTTTCCAAAAATCCGCCCAACTGCTGGTCTTGGGAAGAAATTATTTCTTTGCCATCAATCACGAATAGGCAGATGTCGGATTTTTCCAGCGCTTGGATGCTTTTGCCAATGCCTTTTTGTTCCAGCTCGCCTTCCACCTTGGCTTTGCGGCGGATGCCGGCAGTGTCAATAAAATTAATCAGAACTTGCCCTGAGCCATGAGCTTGTCGAATGACCGAAGGGTCTTCATACGACATCAGCGTATCGTGCGGTTCGCGCGTGGTGTGGGCGATCGGGCTGACAATCACTTTTTCTTGGCCGATCAATTTGTTGAACAGCGAAGATTTTCCCACGTTCGGCTTGCCAACCAAACTTACCTGGATTATTTCTTTTTCCGTGATTTTGGTTTTGAGATTTTTTTTGATTTTTTTAAGAATTTTTAAAATTTCTTCAAGCAGATCCCCGGTGCTTCTGCCGCTGATGGCGGAAACCGTAAATGGTTTGCCTAATCCGAGGCGCATGAATTCTGACAGGCGCAGATTTTTGGCGATTTTTTCGCTGTCGGTTTTGTTGGCAACCAGCATTATCGGTTTGTTCGCGATTCGGCGTATCCGTTTTGCCAGCTCTTTTTCTTGCGGCAAGACGCCGTCTTGCGCGTCAGCCACCATAATAATAATGTCAGCTTCCGCCACAGCCATTTCGCTTTGTTTAATGATATCCGGTTCCAGCTGGATTTTTTCGTCAAAAGTCAGTCCGCCGGTATCAATCAATCGGAAATATTTTCCGCGCCACAAAACCAGCCCTTCATTATTGGTGCGGGTAGTGCCGGGAATACCGGACACAATCGCTTGATTTTTTTCCGTCAGTCGATTAAACAAAGTTGATTTGCCGACATTAACTCGGCCGACGAGGACGACGGTGGGAAGATTGTTAGGCTTGATTGTGGCTGGTGTTGACATACACAGAAATTTTCAATTTTCAATTTTTAATTTTCAATTAATGAGCCGAGTTTTATAATTGAAAATTAGTTCATTGAAAATTGTTTGAAAATTAAAAATTAGAAATTGAAAATTATTCTCTCATATCTTCCCCCAACAGCACCAGTATATCAGCGGTGCTGGTAGCAGTGACGTTGCTTGGCAAGGTTTGTCGAATCGGAATGCGGAGTTCTTTTTGCAATGCTTGCATCACTTCAAACGGCGCGTTGGCGTTGATTTTATAAATTCCGCTGGTTGGCATCGGTTTAATTTCAGTATTGCCGACAGCCGTTATTATAAAATTTTTATCTTCCAATCGTTTGCCCATGCGCGCGGCGAGGCCGGCAATCCAGGTGCCGTTTTGGACCTCTATTTTCGCCGGCGGCAGAGCGATCGCGGATTGTTCCGGAGTGTCATCAATTTTAACCGGAGTCTTGGCAAAAATATTTTCAATCAAATTGTTTATTTCAGAAAAGTTTCCGGTTTTTGGCATAAGAATAAACGAACCGAATTCGGTTGTCGCGCTTTGCAAATTTCCATTAACACTGTCATCCAATACCGTGGTGCTGATGTTTGGCACTTTTAATTCACGCATTAACTTGAAAAAAGACATCAAATCGGAAAATTCTAAATTGGTGGCGATATTGTCGGATAAAGTCTTGCGGATGTTGTTGATTTTAATCGGATTCACCAGCGTGGAAAACGCCAAGGCTTTTTCTTTCAGCGCGAAAATCGCTTTTTGCTGGCGCCGGGCGCGGGCGAAATCCGAGCCTTCGCCATTATTGCCGTGGCGGGAGCGGACGAATTTCAGCGCGGTAGCGCCATTCATAGTTTGCGTTCCGGTTTTAAAACTGACTGTTTCGTATCCTCCGTTTTTTGTCGGGTACATTTCATCAGTAAATGATTTTTCCACGTTAATGGTTATTCCACCCAATTCATCAATAATTTCCGCGAATGCCTTAAAATCAACGCGGGCGTAATAATGAATTTTCAAATCAAAAGTTTCTTCAATAATTTTCACGGCAAATGCTCCGCCGGTTCCGCTCCCTTTGGCTTCGCCATAAGCGCCGGCATAATTTATTTTATTCAGGCCTTGCCCGGGGATTTCCACACCCAGGTCGCGGGGGATGGAAATAGTGGCGATTTCTCCGGTTGAAGGCTTCAAACTGGCGATCATTATCGTATCAGTTAAAAACGGACCGTCATGGCCGATGCCGCCGATTCCAAGCAGTAGAATATTTATTCTATCATCCGAATATCCTTTCAGCTGGTATTCGCGCGAAAAAACCATTTGCGTGATTTTGCTGATAAATCCTTCCGGTTTTTTTGGTTCCAGTGTTATCGGGTCATACGCCAAAGGATCATCGGGCGCGTTTTCTTTTGCCATCAGTTTAATCACGCCGCCAATAATAATTAACAGCGCGATTACAATCAAAAAAATCGGCCATTTGCGCGATTTTTGCGGCGGCAATTCCGGCGGAATTTCTATCGGATTGTTGGTATATAAAAAATTTATCCGTCTGGTTTCCATATCTGGCCATAGTATAGCGGTTTTTGGAGGATTTGACAAGGCCAGATCATTGATTTTTTGATTATCATGTGATATTATGGTTTCAGCTATGGTCGCATGGCTCAGCTGGTTAGAGCGTCGCATTCACATTGCGAAGGTCCCTGGTTCGAATCCAGGTGCGACCACCATGTGTTTTTATGAAAAAACAATCAAAAAACAAAGTCATTGCCATTTTTGAAGGACAACAAATCCGCCGTCATTGGGACGAAGAAAAAGAGTTTTGGTATTTTTCCGTTTCCGACATCATTGCTGTTTTAACAAAAAGTGTTGATCCTGCGGCCTATTGGCGGAAACTTAAAGAAAGATTATTAAAAGAAGGGGGAGGAGAAACCGTGACAAAATGTCACGCTTTGAAAATGATTGCGCCGGATGGTAAAATGCGTCTTACCGATGCCGCAGATACTGAAGTAATGCTTCGTCTCATTCAATCAATTCCCTCGCCCAACGCCGAGCCATTCAAGCTCTGGTTGGCTCGTGTCGGTTATGAACGACTTGAAGAAACAGCTGATCCGGAACTGGCTATCAATCTAAAAAATTGATATAGTTTACGTAGTTGCAAGACTTGGCAAAGGGTCTGTGGAAGTTTTACAATGTTTTTTGTATCTGGTACAATATAACTACGGAATTAATTTAATATGCCGCAAAAAATCACCGAAGAAACATTACTTGGCGATGTTATCCACGAGTGGACAATTTTAGAATATGAAAAGCATGCCCGCGGGATGTTGTGGTATGTTTTGGCAGCGGTCTTGGGGTTGGCATTGGTTTTGTATGGAGTTTTTACAGGCAACTTTTTGTTTTCTTTAATCGTTATCTTGGCGGCGATTATTTTATTTTTGCAATCGCATCAAGAACCGCGTCAGATTCCGTTTCAGATAACCGATTTGGGCGTAATTGTCGGCACCCGTTTTTATCCCTACGCAGAATTTGAGAATTTTTATATTGTTTACAACCCGCCGGAAGTCAAAACATTATTTTTGGACACTAAAAATACGCTTCAACCAATACTGCGTATTCCGCTTTTAGACATGAATCCGATTGAGGTTAAGCACAGCCTGCGCGAGTATCTGTCGGAGGATATTGAAAAAGAGGAACCGTTGACGGATCGGGCGGCGAGAAATTGGAAAATACATTGACACGATTCAGGATCCACGTAACATGGATCATGGAACACGCGACGAGCGACGACGGATGATTGTTCCAAGCAAGAGTTGGGGTTGTGTTGACAAGACGGGGTTTTGTGATAAAATACGGCAAGCAAACGCACCCGTCGTTCAACGGATAGGACACAAGATTGCGGATCTTGTAATCGAAGTTCGATTCTTCGCGGGTGCACAGGGCTTCATTTCATTACGCCCTGCAAGCTATTTTAATTTCAAAAATATGGCAGAACTCTTAAGAGCAATAAAATATTCCAACGAAGGCGATGAAGGCGTGTTATCTCCGGAAGAAAGCAGAAAAAGACAGGAAGGTCAGATGCGTCTTCAAGGCGAGAAGACAGGGTGGCGACAAACACACGAGGTTTTATTTGATGGCGAGATTTTTGCCGGCGTACCGATGATAGACATGCCTAAAGACCCAGCTTTGGAAAGACATTATTTATTAGGTTTTTGGGGAGGCGCGGCCGAACAAATAAAAGATCACGTGACACTCACTCGCGGTTTATCAGAAGAACAGAGAGAGGGTTGGAAAAATGTGGCGCAGATGATTGACGGCCGGATGCGGGAAGCGTTATCGGCTATGGAAAAAGGCGACACCGCCAAAATAGACATGGGCGATGTTCAGGATAAAATAAATGAATTATCCAAAGCTGCGCAGGAGGAAGATACTGTGAGATTGGCTGCGTGATTTGATTTAATGATTAAAAAACCGTTTCGTATTTTTACGGAGCGGTTTTTTTGTTAGTCAGGTTTTTGGTATAATGGAAGTTGGGACCCCGCCCCTCTCCTACAAGGAGAGGGGAATTATACTAACTTATGGATTTATCTACACCGGTGTCAAATTTAAACCGTGTTGGCAAGACGTTGGAGAAAAAACTGCGCCAGCTTGGTATTGAAACAGCCAAAGATTTGTTGTTTTATTTTCCTTTCCGATATGAAGATTATAGTCAAGTCGTTCCGATTAAAGATTTGCGCGAGGGAATGCAGGTGAGCGTGCGCGGCAAGGTTGAATTGATAGCGAGCAAGCGCAGTCCGCGCAAGCGGACGATTATCACCGAGGCGGTGGTGGCTGATGACACCGGTCAGTTGCGCGTGGTGTGGTTTGGCCAGCCGTTTATCGCGAAGATTTTGAAGGCGGGGGATAGGGTTTATCTTTCCGGCAAAGTTACCGGTGATTTTTTTGGGGCGCAGATGGTGGGGCCGGCGTACGAACGCGAGAGACCTCACCCTGCCCCTCTCACTTCGGCGAGCTCAGTGCAGGCTCTACGAGGAGAGGGGACGCGCACTACTCACACTGCCAGAATTGTGCCGATGTATTCGTTAACGAGCGGGATTACGAATAAGCAGTTGCGGTTTTTGTTGAGTCAGGTGATTAATCTCGCGAACCAGATTAAAGAGTGGTTGCCGGAAAATTTGCGCGACCGCGCGGATGTTATGAGTTTGGTTGAAGCGATTAAAGCGATTCATTTTCCGGAATCGCAGGACGAATTGAAACACGCGGAACGCCGGTTGAAATTTGATGAGCTTTTTATTTTGCAGTTGCGCGGCGAGATGATAAGGCAGGAAATCAAAAAAGCAGTCGCGCCGAAAATTGAATTCAAAGAAAAAGAAACGAAAAAATTTGTTGATTCTTTACCGTTTAAATTAACTAAAAAACAAAAAATCGCGGCCTGGGAAATTTTGCGCGATTTGGAAAAAGACGAGCCAATGAATCGTTTGCTTGAAGGCGACGTTGGTTCCGGCAAAACAGTTGTCGCGGCCATGGCGATGTATAACGCGGCGTTGAATGGGTTTCAGACCGCGCTGATGTGTCCGACCGAGATATTGGCTAAACAGCACTTTGAGACTTTGTTGGAGGCGCTGGGAGATAAAGTTAGTTTGGGATTGTTTACCGGAAGCCAGCGAATGATAAGGGAGATAAATGGAGATAGGGAGATAAATAGTAAAAGTAAATTGCGGAATAAAATAAAAGATGGGGAAGTTGGCGTTATTGTCGGGACGCAGGCGTTGCTGTCTGAAGATGTGCAATTTAAAAATCTTGGTTTGGTTATCGTGGATGAACAGCATAGGTTTGGAGTGGAGCAGAGAAAGGTGTTGAGAGGGAAAACGCGGGTTGGCGAGCGAGACCTCTCTCTCGGCGAGACCACCTCACCCCCCGCCCCTCTCCTTGGCAAGGAGAGGGGGATAACCACGCCGCACTTTTTAAGCATGACGGCGACACCGATTCCGCGGTCGTTCGCGTTGACGGTGTTTGGCGATTTGGATTTGTCAATCATTGACGAGATGCCGCCAGGGCGTAAGCCGGTTAAAACGCGATTGGTTGAACCGCGCAATCGGGATAAAGCGTATCAGTTTATTAGAGAACAAGTGAAGCAAGGACGACAAGTGTTTGTAGTTTGTCCGTTGATTCAGACTGACCAAAATACTAAGATACAAGATACAAATAAATTTCAAATTTCAAATTTCAAATTTCAAAATGACGAGAGAAAAACGGTGATGGTAGAATACGAAAAGTTATCTAAGACGATTTTTCCGGATTTGAAAATTGGTTTTTTGCATGGGAAATTAAAATCAACTGAAAAACAAGAAACAATGGAGCAGTTTAGCAATGGATCCACAGTAGTAGATGCTTTCAGCATCACTACTGGGCAAGCAATCAATATCTTGGTTTCAACTTCAGTAATTGAGGTTGGCGTGAATGTGCCTAATGCCAGCGTGATGATGATTGAGGGCGCGGAAAGATTTGGTTTGGCGCAATTGCATCAATTCCGCGGCCGGGTTTGCCGGAGCACGCATCAATCATATTGTTTTTTATTCACGGATAGCGATTCTCCGAAAGTCGCGGAGCGTTTGAAATTTTTTGAACAAAACACCAGCGGTTTCAAAGTCGCGGAATATGATTTGGAAAACCGCGGCCCCGGCGAAGTCTATGGCACGGCGCAAAGCGGAATGGAAAATTTTCGGTTGGCTACCATGAAAGACGGACAGCTTATAAAACTGGCGCGCGATTTAGCGCGGGGGATGGATTTTGGAAAATATCCGGCGCTGAAAGAGAAAGTAGAGGAGTGGGGAGAGAGAGTGCATTTAGAATAATTTTTAATTTGTAATTTGTAATTTTTAAACAATGACCAATTTTCCAATTTTCAATTAGTGATAATGCCGCCATTTGGTAATTGAAAATTAATTCATTAAAAATTGTTTACAAATTAAAAATTAAAAATTTACACCGTCGCTCCCTTGACAGTCAACCGTTTTTAGTATACAATCACTTCCATCATACCAGTGAAAAAAGTCCGGCAGGCGCCGGATCTTCGCCAAGTTGGCGGAAGCTGGTTACAGTACTAGAGAAAAGGAGAGAATCTTGAATCCGTGCACAAGGAAGAGGGTTACGGTTAGTGGCAAGGGGGTGCTCTATGTCGATCGCACTGAGAGCGGTGCGGTGGTCATAAAGGACCCAAAGCGAGGTAGCAAACTGCCAAGAGTGGCGTGCTACGCGCGTCCCAACGATCGCAAGCCGGCGGTCATGGTCAGGTTCGACGCCATCGTGGGGGCGATAATCTAATGGGAACAACTCACAGGTTCTCGGTTCCCCAGCGGCTTCTTGACGGGCGGATTGCCCACGGAATGACCATTTCAGGCGGGAGGGTGGTGGTGGAGGTTAGCTCCAGCACTGACACTTTCTACATTCCGCTCCCAGGAGTTCAACCTGCGGCGGACAGCGCGCAACGCGTGCTGTTCTCCGAGGTCGCGACACGCCTCCGCAACCCCCAGTAATCCTCATCATTCTCCTCTTTCTTCACTCGCGGCGCTCCGATGTACATCGGAGCGCCGCGATCCCCATTCTTTATTATTTATGACAGCGTATGGCTGTTTTTTTGTTGCGCTATTTTTTAGATTGAAGTATAATATAGACAGATAAAAAATTAATGTTTAATTAAAATTTTATGTTAGGAAAAAACATAGCAAAAGTATTTTTTTTATTAATCATCGCGATTGGATTTTTTTTGGCGCAGTCAAGCTACGCGGCCGGGTGGGTGGCGCAGAGTTCTGGTGTTACAGTGATTCTGCGTGATATTAATATGATTGATCAAAATATTGGCTTCGCGGTTGGTGATGGCGGAACGATTTTAAAAACCATTAATGGCGGAAAAAATTGGAGTACTGTTTACACCAGCGCGGGCAACAATTTTTACGGTATTGATATGTACAACAGTTCAATCGGCTGGGTGGTTGGCATGAGCGGCAAAATTTTTAAAACGTCAAATGGTGGAGAAGATTGGACAGAGCAAGTTTCCGGCACTTCTTTTTCCTTGCAGGATGTTAATGTTTATAATGGCCTAGAAGTAGTGGCGGTTGGCACTGCTGGTGTGGTTTTAAGAACGACCAATGGCGTTACATGGACAGTGTTGCAGTCGGATTTGGCCGCTGTTCTATACGGGGTTGAATTTAGCGCTTGTGGATTATCAACAAGATGTATCTGGGCTGTTGGCACAAATGGCACAATTGTTTACACCAGTTATGCCAATGCCAGCGATACACCGGACTGGACAACGAAAAATTCCGGTACGACCGCGACGCTTTTTGATATTAGCCGGATATCTTCCACAAGCAATTTAAGAGTATCCGGTAACAGCGTAATATTGCTTTCGGATAACTACGGCACCAATTGGTCGGCGATTCAAGATGGCGCTATGACACAGAGTTTTTTAGGAGTAGGTATTTTTAGCGGCGGCATTTATACTAGTGGCGGCATTTATACCATTGGTTCTTCCGGACTTATTTATCGCGGGACGCAAAGTGGAGGCGGTTGGACTTGGGTGGCAGAAACTTCCAACACCTCTCAAACACTTTATGGCGTGGCAGTTAAATATAGTCCGGTTCTAACCGCATGGGCAGTTGGCGGTTCAGGCACAATCGTCCGTTATGACGAAACCGCGCCAACAGCGCCTATCAATTTAATCAAGACTTCCCCTGATAATGATAATTACCCAACCCTTACTTGGGGTATATCCAGCGATGATGTTAGCGGAACGATTGGTACTGGCATAGCTAAGTATGAGTTTCAATTAGACAGTTGGCCTATTACTAATGCCGGTTTTTCTTACACTGTCACATTTTTACCTGATAATAGCGCTGATGGTTCGCACACTTTCAAAGTGCGGGCTGTTGATGCCGCGGGTAATGTCGGACCTTTTAGCACATTAACCTATACCATTGACGCCACCCCCCCAACAGTCAGCGCGATTTCACCGGCTACAGCAGTCGTAAATAGCGCGCAATCGTTTACCGCGTCTTATTCAGATAGCGTCGGTGTTACCAGTTGCGGGTTGTTTGTAGATGACATCCCCCAAGGCGCCATGTCTTTGGCCGGCGTCGCTTCAGGTACTGCCACCAAATCATATACTTTTTCTTCAGTCGGTTCTTACGCGGTTAAAGCCAACTGTACTGATGGCACCAATACTACGTGGGGCGCGGCCATTACTGTTGTTGTGAGCGCCGCGGCCGTTTCTGACACAACTCCGCCTGTAGTTAGCGCGATTTCACCGGCTACCGCCACCGCTAACAGCGCGCAATCTTTTACAAATTCATATTCTGATAATGTTGGCGTTACGAGCTGTGAATTATATGTGAATGATATTTCTCAAGGCAATATGTCTTTGGCAGGAACGACTTCCGGCACCGCGACAAAATCATATACTTTTTCTTCCGCCGGTTCTTACGCGGTGAAAGCAAAATGCAGTGATGGCACGAACACTACTTGGGGCGCGGCCACTACCGTAACTGTAACTGTCGCTACTGGGCCGGATACTACCCCGCCAACCGGTTCAATCACGATTAACAGCGGCGCGTCTTATACCAACAGCAATTCGGCGACATTAATTTTAACTTGCAGTGATAATGTCGGTTGTACACGCATGACAGTCGCGGTTGATGGGACAGTTGACACAGAATCATTGGAAGGCTACGCGGCGAGCAAGACAGTTACTTTGTCCGGCGGCGATGGCGCGAAGACAGTGGCGGTAAAATTCAAAGACAGCGCCGCGAATACTAGCGCGCAATATATTGATACGATTATTTTGGACACGACAGCGCAAGATACATCAATCATGGTCAAACCATCCTCAAACAGTGTCGGTATGGGAGATTTTACTTTTGGCTATACAGGATCATCAATCACACCGGTAACTTTTGAATGTAAATTGGATACAGGCGTATTTTCTTCATGCGACAGTCCGAAGAGCTACAGCAATTTGTCAGTCGGCAATCATACTTTTCAAGTGCGCGCGGTAGATGCCGCGGGCAATGTTGACGCTACCGCTGATTCTTACACATGGATAATCACTAGCGCGACGCCGGCTGACACTACTCCGCCATCAGTTGGCGCAATCACTCCGGTTACCGCGCAGGCTACTGTTTCTCAATCCTTCACCGCGTCTTATTCTGACGCTGTCGGCGTGGTTTCTTGCGATCTGTATGTTGACAGTTCAAATCAAGGCGCGATGACTTTATCAGGAACAAAGACCGGCACTGCCAGCCGCGAATATACATTTGTTAATACCGCCAGCCACAGTTTACAGGCGCGTTGTTCGGATGACGCGGGTAATGTCGGGTTGGGATCTTTGGCTACAGTTTCAGTGAGCGCCGCGCCGGTGAATGTGGTTGATACAGCGGCCCCAACCACTCCGAGCGGAATGAAAAAAGTTAGTGATGATTCTGACAAAACGCCGACATTTACTTGGAATTCTTCCAATGACAACAATGGTGTTACTTCTTATGTGGTTCAAGTGGATAACGGATCTTTGGTAGATATCGGCGGCGCGCAGACATATACTGTCGCCAGTTTGTTTGACGGTTCGCATACGGTGAAAGTTTTTGCTAAAGACGCGGCAGGTAATTCCAGCCCGGTGTCATCTTTCACTTTTACCGTAAACACCTCAACACCGGTTCCAACACCAGTATCATGTTCGTTGACTATCAATGGCGCTTATAAATTGAGCGGCTCGCCGGCGGTCTATTACATCACTGACGAATGCGCCAAGCGGCCGTTCAACAAATCAAATGTTTTTTTTACTTATTTCAGTTCGTGGTCTGACGTGGTCGCGACAACGAAAACAAAATTAGATAAAATTCCTTTGGATACTTTGGGATTTATGCCATGGGGGCCGAAATATGATCCGAAATACGGCGCGCTGGTAAAAATCGTGAGCGATCCGAAAGTTTATCTGCTTCTCGGCGGGGAGAAATATTGGATAACCGCGGAAGAGATTTTTACCGGACTTAAGTATTCGTGGAATTGGGTTGAAGACATTGATAAGAAACTGTTGGATAAATACATCACCGGTTCAGAAATAAATTATACCGATCATCATCCAAATTATACTTTGATTAAGTACGCCGCTTCAACAAAAATTTATCGTCTGGAACCGGATCCGGCTGATTCCAGCAAACAAGTGAAAAGACACATCAAGAACGAAGCGGTGTTCAACGCTCTGAATTTCCGCTGGGATAGGATTGTGACGATTTCCAAGTCGGAGGCGTATAAGGATGGAGAGGAGCTTGGGGAGGAGGATGTTTGATCTGATAATTCGTGTAGGCCGCCATTCTTCAGCGCCACTTGCTTTTTATTTTGTTCTATGATAGAATTTTCGTATATTAGCAAAAAATATGGCTAATGGAAATTTGGTTGTTTGTCAAAAAACAAAAGAGGCAATAGTAAAAATACCATTGTCTGCGTTTCGTTATCTCTCTCGGTATTCCCGTGGAAAAAAGATCGTTGTTGAGATTTCAACCGATGATTTGAAACGGGTTAATGCCGCCAAAACGATTGATGAGATTATTAACGAAGCGCGGCTTGATTACGCTCTTGGCGATTATTCCACTCATAAAACTCCAAAGAGCTTAATCGCCGCTTTGCGCGCGTGATTGATTATGAATATAAACTTCTCGCCGCGTTTCAAGCGCGCGTATAAGAAGCTTCCTCCGCGCATTCAAGATGATTTTGATAAGCAAATGAAAGTGTTCATGCGTAACCCAAATCATCCTTCGCTTAAAACACACAAACTCAAAGGACGTCTCCAAGAGTGTTTCGTGTTTCGGCTACAGAACGGGTACCGGGTTCTTTTTGATTTTATTGCTTCTGATTCGGTTGATCTTCTTGACGCGGGTTCGCATGATATTTACAAAAAACGATAGGGGCTCGTAGCTTAGTTGGTTACCCCAGCACCAGACCCTTCGGGTCGGTGCGGGGCAGGGAGCGCGATGGGTCTGTAGCTCAGTTTGGTTAGAGCGCTTCGTTGACATCGAAGAGGCCAGCCGTTCAAGTCGGCTCAGACCCACAAGGGGGCGATTAGCTCAATTGGTTACCCCAGCACCAGACCCTTCGGGTCGGTGCGGGGCAGGGAGCGCAAGTTTTTATTTTAGAAAAATAAGCGCGTGTAGCTCAGTTGGTTAGAGCGCGTCACTGATAATGACGAGGTCCCTGGTTCAAATCCAGGCATGCGCACCAAACGTTAGTTTTAATCATCTTATATAGAGGTCAAGGCGAAGTCGGGCGCGGTAATGACGAGGCCTGCCCGACATGCTTTGACAGCAAGTCAATGCAGGCGGGTCGATGGTTCGACTCCATTATCGCCCACTTATGTATCTTTATAAAAATCCCAAGTATTACGAAATCGCTTTCAGTTTTAGGAATATATCAAACGAGGTTGATTTTTTTGAAAAAGCAATAAAGAAATTTTCTAAAGTCAAAGTTAGAAAAATTTTTGAATTAGCTTCCGGAAACAGTCCTTACTTGGAAGAATGGCATAAACGCGGCTATAAATATTATGGATTGGATTTGAACAGAGAGATGTTGAACTTTGTAGAAGCGCGCGCCAAAGAAAAAGAAATTAAAACAAGACTCTTTCGAGCGAACATGAATAAATTTTCTCTTGGAAAGACGAAAGTGGATTTGATTTATGTTTTGCTTGGTTCGCTTTACGTAAAATCAAATGATGATTTTTTTAATCATCTTGATAGTGTCGCTAAAGTTTTGAAGTCTGGCGGTCTCTATGTTCTTGATGGCGTGGTTTGGTTTAATATTCTTAGTGATAATAAACAAAGGTGGACTATTTCAAAACAAGGAATAAAAATAAAAACAACATTTCGCGCTAAGGTAGTTGATCCAACAACTCAAATTTTTCGAGAAGACGTAATTTTGGATATTTTGGATCATGAGGAAAAGAAACAACTTAGAAGCAATGACATCCGTAAGTTTTTTTTCCCTCAAGAATTTTTGGCTCTGATAAAATGCCATAATAAATTTAAGTTTCTCGGTTGGTTTGATAATTTTGACATAAATAAACCGGCAACACCCAAAGGCAGGCAGATTGTGGTTTTGAGGAAAAAGTAATCGGATGAAAAATGGAATCTCTGGCGAGACTCCATTTTTGTTTAGGATTATATGTTCTGTAACACACCCTTTACTTTTTAACACGGACATGCTAAAAGAACTATAGGTATCTTGTTCTTTAACAATAAAAAACGGAGGTAGAATTTTGACTACTAGAAAATTCCAGCGTATCAAAGAGGACTTCGCCTGCGAACGGTGCGGTTTCTTTGTACGCGGAAGCGGCTACACTAATCACTGTCCGCAGTGTCTGTGGAGCAAGCATGTTGACGTGAACCCCGGCGACCGCCAGGCAACATGTCAAGGACTCATGGAGCCCGTGGGCGTTGAGATCAAGGGCGGAGAATACACCATTCTCCATCGCTGTGTCTCGTGTGGTTTTGAGAAGCGAAACAAGATGGCGAAGAACGACAACTTCGACGTCATTTTGCAGCTTTCGAGCCACCCAATCAACCGGTAGAAATACCAGAAAGGAGTAAGTCCAATGGAAGCGAAGTCTAGTTCCAGCACACCGTTGCCGCTGGTTCAGCCTGACTGGTCGCCGGTCGCAACGGTGCGATGCGATTACCAGTCGGCTGGACGACGCGAAGATGGCAAGTACGTCGAGCACGATACGATTCCTCATCTTTGTCACATCGAGATGACGTACGCGTGCAACGAGAAGTGCATCTTCTGCTACAACCCCGAACGGGTGAAACTCGGCGATCTCTCCACGATTGACCGGCTTGTCCGTTCGGTCGCGGAGAGCCAGATTCCCCACGTGTACCTGATCGGCGGCGAGCCGAGCTTGTTGCCCGTGGAAAAGCTCAACGAGTACATCGAATTGCTTTCCGAGCATTCGTCGGTGACCATCGTGACGAACGGTCTACGGCGACTCAAGGGCATCTCGAACAAGCTCGCCTGTTTCGGGGTTCCGATTCACGGCGCAAACGCCGAAACTCACGAATTCCTGAATCAGTCCAACGGAAGTTTTCAAAAAACCCTTGCGACTATCAGGCACTACTTGATCGAAGGCCACGACGTGCGGTGCATTCCGGTTCTCACCGGATACAACTACGACCAGATGTACAACATTATCGGCATCGCGGCGAGCCTCGGCATGGAGTCAATCTACGTCGATCGCTACGAAGACGGTGGCATCGGAGCGGTCAACTCTCGCGGCTACCGTCTGAAGCCGACTCGTGAGCAGTTCCACATCGCCGTGGGACAAATCATCCAGGCCAAGCATGACTTCACGGTCCTCGGATGGCGTGTCGGGTTCGGTACCGCCATTCCGTACTGCTTGGACGAGCGGATGATCATCGAGGGCATTACCTCGAACTGCGGGGTTGGCACGTATTTCTGCGCAATCAACCCCAAGGGTGAATTCCGGATGTGCAATCAGTCGCAACTCGTTTTCGGCACTTTGCCGAACGAGCCGATTGAGGCGATCTGGAACAAACCTACTCTCGACATCTTCCGCGATCTTTCGTGGGTCAGCGAACCGTGCAAGTCATGCGAACTGTTGCTCGACTGCACGGGCGGCTGCAAGGTTGATTCGAACTGTTCCAACAAGTTCTGTATCGACTACGCGGTCCGCGGGCTTTCCAAACCCGTCGCCGAACTGGTGGCGAAGGTACAGCATCGTAAGCCCACCGAAATGAACCCGGCTAGCTACCGGATTTTCCGGCCGAACCGGTATATGAGGATCACCACGCGGTACCCGGAGAAGTTTCTGGTTACTCGTTACCAGACGGTGAAGCTCGACGAGACAGCGCTTGAGATGGCGCAAGCCATTCAGAGTGAAGCCGTCATCAACGAGCAGGCGCTTGTTGCGAGATTCATCGAGCGGATCGAGGAGCACGAGACGCGTCTCTTCGTCAGCAAGATGCTTCAGGTGAACGCGCTTGATCTCATCGGGGAGGTGCACCATGCCGCTCCGTGAGATTGAAACTCTGCCGCAACTCTACGACGCGTTCGATGAACTCTATCGAGGCATTGAGCAAGACTGCCGTGACTGTCAGGACCCCGACTGCATGGGCTACGTCTGGTTGCTCAAGAAGGAAGCGGAACGGCTGTATGAACGCGGCGTCCCGTTAGTGCAAGTCAACAACGGACCGACATTCATCCATTCGTTTCCCGCAACTGCTCAAGGGCAGCCGGATATGTCGGTTCGGTATCCGCCGTGCAGTCAGTTGTGCACCGACAGTCGCAGGTGTAGCATCTATCAAAATCGACCACTTGCCTGCCACATCTATCCAATTGGACTGGAAACAAAGTTAGGTGGTATAATAGTGTGGGCGTTACATCGAGACTGTCTGCACATTCGGAGAATTGAAGAGCGCGGCTCGCTTACAGACTTTGAGCATCGGGCTCGGAACATCATCAACAACCTTTCGTCTCAGTTGTTGGAGGAAATTGTGGAAACCTACCGCGAGGTAGACGCGATTTCTTCTTTTCCTGACGGCGAAAACAACTTTAGTATCTTGCAGCAGGTCGGGTAGTCCAAGTAGGGCAATCATACCAGCTGCTCAATTAGGAGGTGCGTCATGTCCAAGTGCAAGAGCGTCATGGACGGCCAGAAGATCACCAAGATCGCAGTCAAGGCCAAAGGACAGGAGTGTCCGCCGAAGGATGCGCCGAAGCCGAAAGGTTTGGGCAAGTCCAAGTAGGACGTACGCGAACGGCTGTTCTGGGGCGATACTCAACGAGTGTCGCCCCTCCCCATTACTAAAATTTTAAATAATCGTTTCCAAACGGTTTTTTATTTGCTTTTTTCCAGTTTTTGTTATATACTGTAACCAGTGGATAACTTCTTTTGTCAGCATTAGGAGGAAAATTTTATGTTAGAAAAAGAACCGTTGGATTTAGACAAAAAAGTCGTGGGCGAGCGAGAGAGAAGTTTTTTGGCTTCGGCCGGTTTGTTTTTTTTGGAATTGATTAAAATTGTGATTTTAGCCGGCGTAACAATCGGCTTGGTGCGGTATTTTTTGTTTAAACCGTTTTATGTGCGCGGGCAATCCATGGAGCCGAATTTTTATGAAAAAGATTATTTAATTATTGATGAGTTAAGTTATCGTTTGCGCGAACCAGAAAGAGGCGAAGTAGTTGTTTTTAAAGCTCCAAACGGAGGCAAAGATTATTATTTAAAAAGAATTGTTGGCTTGCCCGGCGAGCGAGTGAAAATAAGCGACGATAAAATTATTATTTATAATGATGAATTTCCGCAGGGGACAGTATTGCCGGAAACATATTTGGAAAAAACCACCTATGGCAATGTTGACCAAACACTGGGAACGGATGAGTATTTTGTTTTAGGCGATAATCGCGGAGCAAGTTATGATTCAAGGCGTTTTGGTCCGATTAGCAAAGACGAAATAGTCGGTAGAGCGTGGTTGCGCGGGTGGCCGTTTACCAGAGCGGCCGCATTTAGCGCTCCGCGGTATGAGCTCTAAAATTAATGTTGTTTATTTATGCTAAAAAAACACATGAAAAAAATTAAAAAGACAGCAAAAAGCATTACGAAAAAACGAGCGGAAGTGTCGGTCAAAAAAATTATTCAAGAAGAAAAGAGGCCGATTCCAGCCGCGCTTTCAGAGGAAGAAGAGCAGTTGATAGTAAAAGGGCCAAAAGGAAAATTGCCTTCGCTTTTGCGTGGCATGAAAGATGTTTTGCCAAAGGATTGGCCGCATTGGAAAAAGATTTATCATACCGCGGAAGGCATTGCCGAAGCATATGGATTCGGTTATTTGGAAACTCCGGTTTTAGAGGAAGCTTCTTTGTTTATCCGTTCCATCGGACGCGGGACAGATATAATTGACAAAGAAATGTATGTGTTTGAAGATCGCGACGGCACGCGAGTCGGAATGCGGCCGGAATTTACTGCCGGCGCGGTTCGCGCGTATATCAGTCACGGCATGCACACTTTGCCACAACCGGTAAAACTATGGTCATTCGGCCAGTTGTTTAGGCATGATCGTCCGCAAGCCGGGCGTTACCGCCAACTGCACCAATTTAACTGCGAAAGTTTCGGGGCGCATGATCCCGCGGTTGACGCGGAATTGATTGTCGTGGCTTACAATTTTTTGCGCGATTTGGGGATAGAAACTACCGTGCAAATGAACAGCATCGGCACGCCGGAAGATCGGCAGAATTATTTGGTGGAGTTGACCGGTTATTTGCGGATAAAGCGCAGTTATTTATGCGAAGATTGCAAAAAGAGAATCACTCGCAATCCGTTGCGGGCATTGGACTGCAAGAATGAATCATGCCGTCCGACTTTGGAAGAAGCTCCGCAGATTGTTGATTGGTTGTCCGAGGCGTCAAAAAATTATTTTATGAAAGTGCTGGAATTTTTAGATGAGTTGGAAGCGCCATACACTTTAAAACCGACGTTGGTGCGCGGTCTGGATTATTACACGGAAACCGTGTTTGAAATTTATGAGGATAGTGTGGTAGAAGGACAGCAGAGCGCATTGTGCGGCGGCGGACGCTACGACTTGTTAGTTGGCGAGCTTGGCGGCCCGCCGACACCAGCCTGCGGTTTTGCGTTAGGTGTTGAGAGAGTAATGACAATTTTGCGCCGCAAGGCCGAGGAAAATAAAGATAAAGTTGAAAAACCGGTTGGCGGGGTATTTTTTGCCCACTTGGGAGAACAGGCGCGCAGGCGGACATTGAAGATGATTGAAGATTTGCGTCGCGACGGAGTTGTTCTGCATCACAGTCTTGGCAAAACAGCGCTTAAGGCGCAGTTGGAATTAGCAGATAAGTTCGGTGTTGCTTACACTTTGATTTTGGGGCAAAAGGAAGTTCAGGATGGCACGATTATTATCCGCGATATGGAATCCGGGATTCAGGAGATTGTTGACCAAAAGAAGTTGAAGAGCGAACTTGAGAAAAAAACGAGAGTTTAAAAGTCCATAAAGTCATAAAGTCCATAAAGCTGAGACAAACTTTAAGGACTTTAAAGACTTTTTGACTTTAAGACTTGGGTTATTTGACAAATGAAGGTTTTTACAGTAAAATAACATTAATTAAATAATCTTGTCTGGCGTGAGATCGCCGGGCGTTAATTCACCAGAGGAGGTGAAAAAATTGTGTCGGAGATAAAACGAAGAAAAGGCGAATCATTTGAGGCGTTTATGCGGCGCGTAAAGCGGCGTTGGCTCTCATCGGGCAAGTTGATTCAGGCGAGGAAAATTCAGTTTTTTGAGGAGAAAAAGAGCAAGAACGAAAACCGTAAAAACACCATCAATCGCTTAAAAATGCGATCCAAAATGGAATATCTGCGCAAAGTCGGCAAGCTGCCTCCGGAAGAAGAAGCGTTTGGCGCTCATCGGCAGTCTGGTAATCGGAAATAAAATATGGCCATGCGTGACGATATTTTAGCGGCGCAAAAGACCGCGCTGAAAGACGGCAACTCTGAAGAGTTGTCTGTCTTGCGTTTTCTTTGGTCCGCTGTCCGCAACGAGGAGATTGATAAAAAGAAAGATTTGAACGACGCGGAAATTCAGCAAATCGTCGCGCGGCAAATTAAACAATTAAAAGACGTTTTGCAGGATTTTACCGCGTCTAATCGGCAAGATTTGGTTGATAAAAATAAAATGGAGATTGATTTGTTGGAAAAATATTTACCGGCCCAGATGTCTGATGATGAATTGCAAAAGATTGTTGAACAAACAATTGGCGGAATGGGCGCGGTTACGGCCGGCGATACCGGAAAGATAATCGGGGCGGTGATGAAACAGGTTGCGGGGCGAGCCGATGGTGGGAGGGTGAGGGAGATGGTGACTGGAAGATTGAGATAGCGGAGATAAATTGAGATAGGGAGATGGCAGATGAATTTTTAATTTCTAATTTTTAATTTTAAAATGCCGATTTCATCGAGCATCCTCGACAAAGTCGGGACAATTTTCAATGATTTAATTTTCAAGGAGTGAATTGATAGGCAATTAAAAAATTGTAAAATTAAAAATTGTTTGAAAATTTTAAATTGAAAATTGGAAATTCACCCTAATCCTCGGTTCCATGCTTCCAAGGATTTTACACAATTTACGCGCTGGGAAGTCCGCCAAAGTTCTATTGGTTTTATTTTTGGCGGCTTTTTTGTTTGCCGGCGCCGCGGTTTACGCGCAGGGCGAGTTGAATTTCGGCCTTCAGCCGGTTGAACAAAATATCGGTCTGGCTTCAACCGACATCAGAATCATAATCGCGCGGATTATTCGCGCGGTTTTGGGTTTGCTCGGGGTGATCGCGGTTGTTATCATGATTTACGCCGGGTATACCATCATGACTGCCGGCGGAGACGAGGAGAAGGTGGTCTATGGCAAAAAAATCATGATTAACGGGGTAATCGGTTTGGCAATTATTCTGTCCTCTTTGGCGATTGTGCAGTATGTTTTGAACGCGTTGGGGCAGGCGACCGGCATGTTTGGTTCTGACTCAACCAGCAAGCCAAAAATAGAGACTTTCGCCGGCAGTGGTGCGTTGGGTAAGATTATTAAAGACCATTATCCGGAAAAAGACCAGATCGGGGTTAAGCGCAATACCAAGATTGTGGTAACTTTCGCGGAACCGATTGAGCCAGCTTCAATTATTTCCAACGATAACAACACTTGTTGGGGAGAAAAAGGGCTTCCGGTCGTATGCGACGACAATAATAAGACGCCGTATTATGGCGATTGTATTGCCAGCAAACCGGAGGATCCGGCGTGGCAGTTTGGCTGGGAGAAAGATTGCGACCATCTACTGACCGGCAATGTGGAGATTTTCGCTTCCGAGTTGGAAGAGAAAAAATTGACGCCAGCCGCGGCCATGACTGTGTATGAAGACGGTGATGCGAAAAACACTTATACTTTTGTGTTCAAGCCATTTGAACCGATTGGCGATAGTTTGCAAGATGTTTGGTACACGGTGTGGCTGACAAATGATATTAAAAAGAAAAATGATAGCATTAAAAAGTTAGAAGACAAAGTTGGCGCGTTTGACGGCCAGCATTATAAATATTACACCTGGAATTTTCAGACTGACACCACTTTTGATTTTGATCCGCCATTCATCAAGAGCACTTATCCGGAAATAAAGGGCGTGATTCCGCGCAATACGATTATTCAGATTAATTTTAGCGAGGCCATGGATCCGACAATGGTTCAGGGTTTATTGAAAAAAGATGGCGACTTTACGAACACTATCTTCGGCAGTACCGCTGTGAGCGGAGAGTGGAAATTGTCAAACGGTTACGCCACCGCTGAATTTGTTCCTAACGAAGAATGCGGCGAAAATAGTTGCGGCGACACGATGTATTGTCTGCAGATTAACTGCAAGTTTACTGATAAAAATTGTAAAGAAGATCTGACAATTCTATCCCGCACAGGAAGTCTGATTGATAAAAAAACTTTTGAAGCCAATCCATTCAGCGGCATCATGGATATGTCTGGCAACGCGCTTGATGGCGACGAAGATAATATTCCGGATGGCCAGCCGAACGGCGGTATTAAAGGTGTTGACGGAGATTTGCATTTAATCGGTGAACCGGAAAAAGCGCCGGATAATTATTGGTGGGATTTTACGGTTAAAAACGAAATTGACCGCAAATCGCCGTATGTCAATAAAGTAGCGCCGGGATTGGACGCCGGCGGAGTTGGCAAAAATGCTTTCACGCAGATTACTTTCAGCCGTCCGATGTGGATTTATACGTTGGACAGCATCGGATTGGAAGAACATCCGGAAGCCAACGTGGAAGGCAAGTGGATTGATTTTTGGTTTTATCGCCGTTCAGAGACAAAAGGCGATAAAACTTATGCTGAACTCAAACACCGCGAATACGGCGCGAATGGCGTTGACTATTTTTATTTCCCGAAAATTCCCAGCGCGGTTAAGAGTTTAAACCAAACTTGCCTGTATCCAGGTTACGGGCCGATGATGGAAAACGCTGGCGAGTCTCCGGAGTGTTTAATTACAGAATATAACGATGATGGCGCGCCTTTGGTAATTCCTGATACCTGCGTGAAAGTTATCGCTGACAGCGCGAATGACAGCGCGAAGGATACCGGATGTGTTCAGACAAATGACAAGGCGGTGAATATTTTCCAGCCGGATGTGGCGAAGTGTGTGGAGTTTCAAAAATCAATTAGTCAGTAAAACTTAAAATTAAAGAAAGAATTGCGGCTCTGTCATTGCGAGGAGGCAGACGTTCGTCTGCCGACGAAGCAATCCAGTCGTGTTTATCCCAAAGAAAAATTAACGATGGATTGCTTCGCCCCGCGGCGACGGGGCTCGCAATGACAGACAAACCCAACAGCTATGTTATCAGGATCAAAGCGAAAAATATTATTGATAGTGGTGGTTGCATTGGCGGCGATCGGTATTTTGGCGTTCGCGGCTTCGGTTTTCGCGCAAGACGCGCAACTGAATTTTGGCCTTAAGCCGGTAGCGGAAGGGACAGGGCTTGGCGGACAGGACATCAGAATCACAATCGCGAAAATAATTCGCGCGGTTTTGGGATTGCTTGGCATTATCGCGTTGGGCGTGATGCTGTACGGCGGATTTATGTACATGACATCCGCCGGCGAGGAAGAAAAGATTTTAACTGCCAAAAAAGCTCTGACCAATGGTGTGATTGGATTGGTGATAATTCTATCATCACTCGCCTTAGTGCAATTTATTCTCAATAAATTAGGTGAAGCCACAGGCATGTTTGATACAACGACACAGCAGGCATGTCTTGATGAGGAATACGCGCTATTACACCCGGAGTTGTGCCAAGCGGAAGAGTTTAATGATTTTTGCACTCAATATCCGGCGAATCAATTTTGTTGTAAAGATGACACTGTTTTTTACGCAAAAAGCATCACACCGGTTACTGATAGCACCGGTATGCATAATGTGGCGGTGAGGGCGTTATTTAACAAAAACATAAAAGCCGGTGACGCGGCAACAGTGTTCGGTGTTAATCTTGGCGGTCAAGATGTAAGTGATAAATTTGATTATGAATTTTTGGGTGATAATAAGAGCGGAGATCAGATTGGCGTTCAGGCGAATTATAAAATCGGCAACGAAACTTGCGAAGATGGCGCGCCATGTTTAAACGGCGGTGATTATGAAGTAAAGGTGGCGGATAATTTGGAAAGCCAAGATGGTTTGGTCGTGACGGAAAAAACGAGTTGCGGGGATTTTCCGCTCGGCGGAAAATTTAAAGTGCCAGAATCTGATGAGAAAGTGAAAGATATAACACCGCCAGCTTTGTCGTCAATCAAGATTAATGGTTCAACCGAGCCGGATCAGGCGCTTACTTCCGGCAAAGTTTACGCTGTGGAGACGAATGTTAGCGATAACAGCGGGTTTGGTTATCTTAATTTTAAAATTAGCAAAGAAGTTGCCGGCGGCAACAAAGAGCAGGTATTCAGTTTTTATGATGGCCCAACCGTTAAGCATGGTTCTGACGCGCTGGAAGCGAACCCATATCAATTTATTTATCCATTATTAACAGCTAAAAATCCGGAAAAACTCACACACTACTTTTTAGAAGTTGAGGCGTGGGATATTGATCATAACAGCGCGAAAGTTGAAACAGCCTATGTTTTAGGAGAACAAAAAGGAACAGGTGACACTTGTTCGGAAGATTGGGAATGCGATTCCAGCCAGTGCAGTAACGGAGTGTGCGTCGCTCAGCCGAAAATTTTGGATGTTTATCCGCTGAATGGCGCGGCAGGAAATTGGATTACAATAGTTGGAAATTATTTCGGCGATGACGATGGCACGATAGAATTTGCGTACGATGACAATCATGACGGTAAAATTGATGACACGGATAAGTGGCAAAAAGCGTTTCCGGTTGATTGCGAGGGCGAGGATATTTGGACTGATGATTGGGTGATTGTCGCTGTGCCGAGCGATGATGATTTACCGCTTAGTTCCAACAGCGCGATTCGTTTAACTCGGTTTGATTCAACGGTTGATTTGCCGCTATTGGATTACAGCCATGACGCGTTCGGCCCAAAACCCGGCGGTAATGGTTTGTTTGAAAAAAATAACATCAAACGTCCGGGTTTGTGCAGTGTGAAGACAGTCGGCGAAGGGGTGATTCCGGCCGGCGCGACTTTTGGGCCGCCTGGCGCCGCGGTAAAAGCAATGGGAGATGCTTTGGGAACAGGCGCGGACAGCGGGATATATTTTGGCGGTGTTCTTGACCAGCAAACCAAACAATTAGACAAAGGTCTTCAGGCTTCGGTTGCGAGCGGTGATTGGACTGATAAACTTATTACTACCAAAGTGCCGAACAACATGGCCAATGGCAAGGTTGCGGTTTACGCCAAAGTCGGAGCTGAAGCGAGCAATGGCGTGCCGTTCACGATTGATTCTTCAAGCGCGGAAGATAAAATTCCAGTGATTGAACAGATTGATCCGGAATCAGCGACGCCCGGCAGTTTAGTAACTATTTCCGGTAAGGGTTTTGGTTACAAACCGGGCGAAATTTATTTGGCGTCAAGTTTGAGCGACGCTAAAAATTGCGTTAAAGACGGCGGCGTCGAGTGCGTTCAACTCAATACCACTTTGCCCGGCGAGTGCGGAATTAATTGGACGCCGACGCAAGTAATCGCGCAAGTGCCGTTGGAAGCGGGAATTAAAAATTATCAATTGATTTTGGAAAATGAATGGGAAGTGGCGAGCGATGGGCAGGACAAATTTGGCGTTATTTCCGGCAAGCCGGCGCCGGGAATTTGCAAAATTCAACCAAACTCCGGACCGGCGCCGAAACCGACGGGGGAATTTTTAGATATTTATGGCATTAATTTTAAAAATCCGCATGAAAATTATTTTTGGCAGAACGGCGCGTCTGTTAAAGACATAAACACGTGGTTAAGCGGCGATGAGGCGGATGAGGAGATTAATCAAGAGGGAACGCATATTTTAAAGGTGCAGATACCGGTGGAGAGCGGTAAAAGCATGCAATCCGGTCCGATTAAGGTCGGTATTGATGACAAGTTCAGTAATGGCGTTAAGTATACTGTTGATAATTGCCAGACAGCCAACAAAACTTTAATTGATGCTATGACAGCAAGCGGCTATCAATGTTGCGCGGTTAAAGGCCCGGACAACGGTATTTGGAAGTTGTCTAATTATGTTTGCGGGGATGAAGAAAGGGTCGGCGGGTATGTGTGGCGTTTCACCACCGGCGTCATTCCAATTTTGCCGCAAGTAATGGAAGAGTGCAATGAGATTGATTGGAACAAGACCAATGAAAATGTCCCGTTTCCATCGCCGGTGCCATCGGTTTTGTGGAGCAAGGGAAAAGAGTCATGCCTTAACGCGACTATTGCTTTGAAATTTAATGTCGCGATGAATGAGACGACCTTGAACAGCGACACAGTTAAAGTGTTTAAATGCGGCGGAAGCGGTATCGCGATTGATTGCAAGGAGAAAAAAGAGCAGGCGCCGGCGGATGATTTTGAGTTTAAATACGAGCCGGCGGCACATGTTTTAAAAATTTTGCGCAAGCCCGCGGCCAGCCAGCCGGACATGTCGTCGTTCACTTGGTATCAAATTGAGTTGTCCGATAAAATAGAATCAAATCACAGTTTTGATTCCGGAACCGGGGCGAAAGTGGTATTAAATGAGAAGTTGCAAGCGACAAAACCTTGCGGCGTTGGCACAGCGTATTGTTTTAGTTTTAGAACCGGCGATGAAATGTGCACTTTGAAAGGAGCGGGGATTATTCCACCGACCTACACTGCGCACTTGTTAGGGTTGATTTTAGATCCAGCTTATCCATCCAATAGCGTTCCTATCCATCCTCTGTATTATTTCCTTTGGGGCAAGGGCAGCCAGGAATGCATAGTGATGCAGGTGGATGGTCTTGGCTGGAAGTGGGGCGTGCCGGTTGATGATGAAAAATTGGCAAGCGTTAAAAAATCGCCTTCTTTTGATTACATAGACAGCCGCGCGGAAGTTATTGCCAAAAGCGACACAGGACCGGATAAAGCGGAAATTACCGCGAGCATAGACAAAGTCGCGATGGTCAGCGAACAGTCGGACTTTCTGGCTTTAGTCGGCAAGAAAGATGGTCTGACGGTCGCGACCACCACTGATGTGATTAAAATAAAAGAATTAAAATTTGATGATTATATTTTGAAAGATAATTATGAGATTGACATAAAATATATTTTGGATGACGTGAGCACTTCCACTGCGGGTTTTACTTTAAAGAAAGAAACCAAAGCCGGCAAGCAGGTGAATGTTTGGGTGATGAACAGGTATATTTTGGCAAAAAGTCTTTTTAGCCAAGTTTATATCGTAGAAAAACAATATGAATATGGAACGAAAGAACGCACCTTTTTGTTTTCTGATGGTTACAACACTGTGAACCACAAACAAAGTTACGTAGATGGTAAATCCGGTAATTATCGGGTAACAAAAATCGGTGGCGAATTATCTTTGCTTGACGCAAAGAGCGGAATAGTCGTCGCAAAGAAGAAGACAGTCGTAGAAATGGAACCGGAGGATGTCGTCAGTTTCAAAAAAGCCAATTTGAGTTTTGGCGGTTATCTGTCGGCAGTGCCGCCGAGCTTGTTGTACGGCACGATAGAAAAATATTTAGTCAAGTTGATGGCCGGAGATAATTTTAATCAATCAATCACCGCCACCAGCACTCTGCAAATCAGCTTGTACGACCCGGAAGTGGTGGAATGGTGGCCGAATTGCCAGGAGGCGTGCATTAACAGCGGCATTGGATTCAAATTTAATGTGGAAATGTACAAGCCGGACTACGACCAGAAGAATTTTCTGTTGCAGGAATGCGAGGATGAAACTTGCCAGAAAATCATTGGCGATGTAGTTTTAAACAAAACCGACAATTCCACCCCATATATCGCTCGGTTTTCGCCGCAGAAATCTCTCAAACCAAACATATGGTATCGCGTTACAGTTAAAGCCAATGTGCGCGCCAAAGGCGGTTATGACCCCCAGCCGGACGGCTCCGCGGGCAAGACAATGAAAGAAGATTTCGTCGGCAAATTTAAAACTAAAAATGACGCGACGCCTTGCGTCATAGATAAGGTGGAAGTATTTCCGGATCCGTTTACCGCGTGGTCTGTCGGCCAGAAACAACCATACACCGTGATCCCGCGCGGCAAGCCGGACCAGTGCGCCACATTTGGGCAAGAATTTAATCCTTGGGGTTATGGCTGGGCATGGGGGACAAAGGATAAGAATGTCGCGTCAGTTACTAAATTCAAATCTCCGGCTTCTCCGGTTGAGGGGTGTAATTTGGGTTGTTTGCTAACCGGCAGTGATATTACAAAAGATCAGACTCCGCCGCCTTTATGCGGAAATGGCAAGGTTGAACCCGGAGAGGACTGCGACTTGGCAATGATTTGGAAAGGTGCCGGCAATCAAGAGGTTCCGGAAACAGTTGGCGTAAGTTGTACTTCTAATTGCCTGCGTCCAGGAAACAAAGATCCGAACACTTGCGGTGATGGAAAAGTTGAATGGCAAAAAGGGGAAGAGTGCGATCCGAAAAAAGAGGGGATAATAAATTGCACAAAAGAATGCACGTGGACAGGCGCGTATGAAGGCATTGGTTCGCCAGTTTGCGACAGCGGTGTTGTCGGTCCGGGCGAAGATTGCGACATTGCTGATCCGAATTCTAAAATCGGCTGTAGCGACAAATGTTTGCACACCGGCACAAATTTAGCCGAGGGGTGGTGTTTAACAAAAACCAAGGAAGAACTGGAAGCAAATAAAAATGAATTAAAAAATGCTTGCGTCGGCGCCGCCAGTGTTTGCGGCAATAAGATGCTGGAAACGGGCGAAGAGTGCGAGATTGTTGTTGATTCTCAGCAAAACGTCCAGTTAATCTTGAGGAAGGACATAAATAATAATAAAAAATGGGATTACGGCGATCAAGCGGCTATAACAGTTAACAATCCGGGAAATTATTGTTCAAACAGTTGTTTAACACTTTCTTTGTGCGATATCAAAGATTTTGTGGCGAAAGCGACGGATGGCGGATTGTATTGCGCCGCGGGGGCAGAGGGTTGCGACACGAATAATTGCCATTTGACCGGTTCGTCTGTTACATATAGCGCGCCGTCTCTTTGCGGAGATGGTGTTACCGGCATTGGCGAGTATCAATCTTGCGAGGCGGATGTTAAAGCGTTAGCCGGCAAAGATGAAAATCCGGTGCAATTAGTTACCGCGATTGGCAAAGGCGCGGTTGATCCGATTTCCAAAGAACAGAAAACTGAAGTGGACGCGAGCGCGGTGTCTTATTTGAATCAAAAAAGCGAGTTTGTAAAATTAAATTCACCGGTTGGCGGCAGCGGGGATTACGCGCTGAAATGCGGATTTAAAGAGTTGTTGCCTTATGTAGGATTTAAATATAATGATTGTCCAAAATCAGGTAATGAAAATACCAGCAAGTGGGGCGTGGCAACTAATTCTTGCTGTTATGAACGTTCTTACCGCATGGAAGAATATCCGGCGGATAGCGCGGGGATTAGCGATAACAAATTGGTATGCCGCAATTCTTATATTGACGCCAAATTCAACAGCTATATTGACAAAGATTCTTTGCCTGGAAATTTAATTATCGCGCATGGCCACTCGGTTGGTTATAATTGCGCGGATACCAGCGAGCAGGATGTTACTGAATTATATATAATCGCCGCTTTGGCTTATGATGGCCAGCCATCTGAAAACGGTTTTTGGCAGAAAGCATGGCAGTGGCTAAAGGGATTGTTAGCGAGATTATTCGGTTCTGACGCGTTGGCTCTTCTTAAAATATTGCCGTCATCAAAAGTGTGGTGCAGTGGAGCGATTACCGCGACGCCGGAAGTTACTTATGAGACAACAATAACAAAAGATGGTTTTGCTTTCACCACCTCTACGGTTTCGGTTTATTTAAACACTTTAT
>MFQN01000002.1 GCA_001783065.1 Candidatus Magasanikbacteria bacterium RIFCSPLOWO2_12_FULL_43_12 | reverse complement strand
GACAAAATATATAACACGAACAAAACCCAACCCAACCAACCTGATTGCCAAGTAGTAAACTGAAGATACAATAAACACAGAATGATCGCCGAAAACAACAATGCGATGAAAAACTTGATACGTTTCATAAATGTGCTAAAATAACAGTATCTAACCAAAATTATGGAACAAAGCCGTTTGCTATCCGATGGAAAGTATATCACATTGGGAACCATTTTAACAGGGCTGGTTTTATTCAATTTGTGGAACCAGACCGGCGCGTTATTGAGCGCGATAAGCTTCTTTTTTTATCTCGCTTTTTTTGGTCAAAATCTCGGACAAAAAATTATACCGGAAGAGAAAAAATTTTGGCAGAAAATTTTCGGGGTCATGATGCTGGTTGGTTTGCAAATTGTTATTTTGTCAGTAATTTATTGGTTTTATCGGATTGATAAACAAATTGTTGCCGCGGTGATTGTCTTTCTACCGGCCAGCATTTCATTTATTAAAGTCAAATGCGCCAGCCCGCTCGCGGATTTATCCAATGATTTTGACTGGGAATCCTACGCCGGCACCAAATCATATCTTGCCACAAAACTCCTGGCGATTTTGGTAATCGGCGGACAAATTTTGTTGATGGCAACGCTTTGGGACAAAAGATTTTCCGATACGCTGGTTTCGCCTTGGACAATCATTGGACCCAGATTTTTTATTGTTTTCGTCATTACCACTCTCGGCTTGCTCTGGGTGTTGCAAAAATCAAAACATACCGCGTCTAACCTGCTTTTGATTATCTTACATACCACTTTGATGTTAAGCGTGGCGTTAATTATATTTAAAATCGGCTTTGGTTTTGATCCTTTCATCCACCGCGCCACGGAAAAATGGATACTTGAGCGCGGTTCAATCGAACCGAAAACGCCATATTATCTGGGACAATATGTTTTAGTAATTCTGACGCATTTAACCACGAAGATTCCGCTGGTAACTATAGACAAAATTATTGTCCCTCTCGGGGCTGGCTTGTTGGCCCCGCTTTTGACATATTTTTCTTTATCGCGGGCCGGATCCAAAGATAAACTATATCCCGCCATAGCTCTGTTGCCGCTATTGCCATTAAATTATTTCTCTGTTACTACGCCAAACAATCTAGCTCTTTTAATCGCTTACTTTATTTTTCTCTTGATTTGGCGCGAAAAAATTAGCCCGCAAAGCAATACTTTCTGGTTAGGATTAGTTTTGTGTTTAACTGCTGTCACCATCCACCCATTCGTCGGTCTGCCAACCGCTGTGATTTATTTTGGATCGCGCTTGTTTAAAAACGGCAACAAAATCAAAAATATAATTGTGGCTGTGATCTACCCGCTCATTTTGGCGCTAACACTTCCTGTCTCGTTTTATCTGAACTCTTTGCGCGGCGCTAGCGGTTTTACTTTGGTAAATCCCCTATCGCATTCAACAAATTTATTACTCCTGTTCGCAAAACCGCATTGGGTGTGGCTTGATCGAGGAAATTTTTGGTGGCAGGCTCTATATATTTATCGCGGAATGATAAAACCGCTTTTTGTTGCGGCGGCAATCCTCGGGCTTATTATGATTATTAAAAAATATAAAAATAATCTTCCAAAGTTTATTATTTTGAGCGCGATCGGACTTTTTATTTCCGCGTTCATTTTGTCAACTTCAACAAAATTCGCGGAAGTAATCATGTATGAACAAAATGTTTACGCTGAACGTGTTTTAGAATTAATGCTGGTATTGTTAATTCCGGGATTCGTGTTGGGTCTGCGCGAATTTTTTATTAGAATTAAAAAACACGGTTCAAAACAATTTATGACAGCATTATTTTTTTCTTTCTTGCTTCTAATTTCTTGGTACTTTACTTATCCAACCCGCGACGCGGTCGCGTTTCATACCGGTTGGTCAGTAAGAGGGGCTGATATAACTACGGTTCATTTTATTGATAACTTGAACCAAAACAAAAAAGACTATATTGTTATCGCCAATCAATTGCTCGGAGCCGCGGCTTTGCAAGAATTTGGATTTGAAAAATATTTTAAAACCCCAACCGGCGAACACTATTTTTATTCAATCCCCACCGGCGGACCGCTCTATCAATATTTTCGCAAGATGATCTACCAACAACCAAAACGGCAATGGATGGAAGAAGCGATGGCCATCGCCGGGGTGAAAAAAGCCTACTTTGTCCACACCAACTACTGGGCCCCGGCCGCGGAAATTCGCGACCAGGCGACGCTGGAAGCAAACAGGTGGTGGGAGTTAGAGAATGGAAGAGTGTGGATATATGAGTATATTAAAAAAGAGAGCTGAAGCTCTCTTTTTTAATTATTTCCCAATCAGTGTAATATTGACTGCAATCAGTCTAAATCAATGTTTAATAATCCTTCAACTTCCCAACCACTCCAAACGTCTGTATCTTCTCCAGCGCCTTAGCTTCAATCTGGCGGATGCGTTCGCGTGTGACATCAAATTCTTTTCCTACCTCTTCCAAAGTGTGCGTTACGCCATCAGTCAAACCAAACCGCATTTCCAAAATTTTCTGCTCGCGCGGAGACAAATCTTTCATTGCTTCGCGGATGTAATCTTTTAACAATTCACGGCCGGCGGCTTGCGATGGACTGATAGTTTTTACATCTTCAATAAAATCAGAGAGTGATGAATTGTCATCGTCGTCGTCATCGCCGACAGAAACTTCCAAAGAAATCGTGTCTTGCGAGATTTTAATAATATGGCGAATTTTATCCAGCTCTTCGCCCATTTCCGCCGCAAGTTCTTCCGGCGTGGGATCGCGCCCCAAATCCTGCAACAATCTCCTCTCATTCTGCTGGAAACGATTAATCGTCTCTACCATATGAACGGGAATACGGATAGTTCGAGACTGGTCAGCCAAAGCGCGAGTAATCGCCTGCCTGATCCACCAGGTGGCGTAAGTGGAAAATTTGTAACCCTTGCGGTAATCAAATTTCTTAACCGCGCGAAAAAGGCCGATGTTGCCTTCCTGGATCAAATCCAAAAGCGAAAGCTGTTTACCGACAAATTTTTTGGCAATGGAAACTACCAGACGCAGGTTGGCTTCAATCAATTTTTTCTCCGCCTCTTTATCGCCGCGTTCATTTCTTTTTGCCAATGATACCTCTTCTTCAGCCTTTAGAAGCGTAATCTTTCCGATCTCCCGCAAATACATTTGAATTGAGTCTTGTGAAATGGCGCCGAGATCAAAACCGCCTTCCATATCCGGCTGTGAGCCTTGATATTCGTTCAATACTTTTTTCTTTTCCGCCTGTTGCCCCAAAAATCCGTCCTTCATTTCCACCACCGCAACACCGTTCTTATCCACCAAACTTAAAAACGCTTCATACAAGTCCTGATAATGCTCCACGCGTGGAAAAAAATTTAAAACTTCTATTTCAGTCAGGAATCCTCGACTGCGGCCTTTTTGCACTAAATACCAAATCTGATCTTCTGTTGGAGGAACAATAACTTCTGACTCAACCTTAACCGCCGGCTTAATTTTCGCTGGCGATTTTTTAAATTTCAATTGTAATTGTCTCTTATTTTTGATCCGTCTTAATGGCTTGCGGACCTGAAGTTTATGGGCTTTCGCCTTGTGAACAGTCTTGCGGACTGTCTTTTTAATTTTTGCGGCGCGCTTTTTGGCGACGCGATGTTTAATTGTGGCCCTCTTTGCTGACATTTAATTCCAAATTATATTTAATTTTAAATTTTACCAAACTTTTTCACCAATTCATTCAATTTTGTCTTGTCTCCATCTCTTTCAGCTTTTTCAATTATTCCCTGCATTTCTTTTCTTTGTTTTTTTTGCCACTCTTCCATGATTGAAGCCAATAACTTTCGCAACTCGTTTTTGGCCTCGTTAGTTTGAATACCTGAAAAATCCAACTCCCCTTTCATGAGCAGAATGTCAATTAAATTTTCTTTATCAGCCGACTCAATAATGCCGCGCAATTTTTCCATGTCAATCTTGTTATTTTCAGTATACTCCCTTTTCATCTCTGTGTAAAGCGACCCAAATCTGCCTGTTGACAAAACATCACCCAACTTCCCGGCGACCACTTCACAAAACAAATCACTAAATCTCAACGCCATCACCATCAATCTCTCTATTAACTTAGTTAGTCGGTCATCTTCGGCTACAATTTCTTCTCCTTCACTACTCATTTCTAATTTCTTATTTCTAATTTCTCTCCGCCCAAGGCGAACAATATCCTCGCGCAATACCGCGACATCAACACCCAATTTTTCGCCCAGCTGCCTAAGCCAATGGTCTCGCTCAACCGCGTAGGGAATTAAAGCAATCTCCGGCAAAAGCTGGTCAGCCGCCAATTGTTTTTGGCGCGGTAAAGATAAATCTTTGCCAACTAAAATTTTTTCAAAATACCAATCCATAATTCCACGCGCCTTTTCAACCGACTGAAACCAAACGCTCGGATTTTTCTTTAAACATTCATCCGGGTCTTTTCCAAAGCCAACCGGAATACTAATTACTCTAATATTTATCCCCTCTCTAATCGCTATATCTATACCGCGTTTAGCCGCGTTTTGTCCGGCATCATCAGAGTCAAAGGCCATGTTTAAATTTAATGAGTATCGTTTAAGCAATTTTACCTGCTCTTCGGTTAAAGCCGTACCACTGGAAGCCACCACATTCTTCATCCCAGCCTGATGGCAAGCAACTACATCCATTTGTCCTTCAACCATGACAACCGAATCTTTCGCCTTTATTTCCTGTTTGGCTTTATTTAAACCGAAAATCACTCGTGATTTGTCATAAACCAATGTCTGCGGCGTGTTAACATATTTTCCGCCGGAATTTTCTTTTTCAACCAGAATCCGACCGGTAAAACCAACCACTTCGCCGTGCACATTCCAAATCGGAAACATCACCCGGCCGCGAAATCTGTCGTAAAACCCGCTGCCCGCTCGCCCTAAGCCTGCGGAAGGGTCGCGTTTGATAGTTAAACCGGAGACGACCAAATCGTCAATGCTAAAACCTTTTTTTAATAAATATTGCGTTAACAAATCCCACTGTTCAGGCACAAAACCAACTTGCCACTCTTCAATTGTTTCATTTTTTAATCCGCGGTTGATTAAATAGTCCATTGCTGGTTTGGCCGCCGGCATTTTTAATAAAAAATTATGAAAAAATCTTGCCGCTTCAACATTAATATCTTTCAAACGATTTTTTTGACTGCTATCAACATCAGACCGATAAGATGTCAGTTGAACTCCAGCGCGATTGGCCAAATGCTTTAACGCTTCTTTAAACTCCATCCCTTCCATTTCTTGGACAAAAGTAAAGATATCCCCGCCCTTGCCGCAACCAAAACAATGCCAGCCTTGCCGTTCGGAATTAACCATAAAAGACGGGGACTTTTCATGATGAAACGGACACAGCCCCTTCTTGTTAATCCCCGCCGGCTTAAGCTGAACATACTCGGCAATCAAATCCGCGACATCAATTTTGTCTTTGATTAACTGGACTTCATCAGACATATTTCACATGTTAACAATTGAATCTTACGTTATAATAAATAATAAATCAAGGCCAAAAACCCGCCAATCGGCGGGCTTTCGTAGTTCGTAATTTCGTACTCTTTTCGTATGTTCGCGCATTATCCCAACTCATCTCCCAAAAACACATCTCCGGAATCGGTGCGATAAATCTTTTTCTCCGCTTTTTCCTCATGACTAACTTCCGGCAATGACGATATCACCGAATTATTAATTGTTTCCACTGGTAAACCTGATGGCGGTTCAGCGCGCTTAGTGCCGGCTTTTTGCACGAGTGGTGTCTTAACGTGTGACATTGGAAAATGCCAAATCGTGGCCAGTTCTTCAATGTTCAAAATAAATTGATGAGCGCCGGCTTTGGCTTTGCGTTTTTTATACGCTTTCATCAATAAATTTTTCCGATACATGGCGGTTCTCTCTTTCATAAAATACGAAGTCTTGGTTGTAAGCGCCGGCGCGATGGAATTGGCTGATGGTATGTTAAACTGATTGATCGCGCCTAACAAAGCGTTTATCCCGCGCGTTGGCTGAAACACTTCCTTACGAGCGAGGTAAATCCCCCGCATTTTGGTCTTAAATCCAACTTTTGTTATTTTCTCTTCCATAGCCTCCACGATAGTACTCTGTCCGGGCGTCAAATATCTAATTTTGTTTGGCTCATCTTTCTTTGCCTCTTCATGTGGAGCAGATGCTTCGCGGCTAAAAATTTCATCGCCTAATTTTTCCAATAAAGTCATCGGCGAACTGACAATCTGATCCACAAATTTATTCCCGCCATGATGCCCGCCGGTGTCCCCAATCATTTCTTTTATTTCTTCAATCACATGCTCTTTCCAAGAATTACTGATTGGTTCCAAGATGATCTGAAACCACATTTGCTCGCCGGGACCAATGCGGGAAAAACTTTCCAAAAACGTTCCCATTGGATCTTTCAAAACCGTGTCTTTGGAAATGCTGTGCTCAAAATCGCGATAAGTGCGGATCGGCAGGCCGTTCCCTTGCGTCAATGCGAAATCCGCGGCCCAAATGTCGTATTCTTCATCAGGAAAATGGTTGGGCGCTATCTTCGTATAATCTTCAACTTCAGTGATTTCCGCGTCCGGGTATTGCGCGTAAACCGCGGCTTCCACCAAATCGCGAAAGGTTTCTTCAGTCCAAATTAAAAATTGGATATATCCTTCAATGCTGATAATTTCAAAACTAAAATAACGTTGTTTATAACCGCCGTGAAACTTTTCTCCAACATTTGGTTTGTCAAAAGCGCCGGCAATATGCGCGAAGAGTTGTTCAACCGCCTTTGGCGTCTGAATATTCAAGGCCGGAATATCCACTGCCAAAAGCGCCCATTTCCAATTGTGAGTAAATTTACTCTGTCGATATTCTTGATAAAGATGCAGACCCGCGTAAGTCAATAAAAAAACAAAAACTATCCAACCGCCAACGGCGAATAAATTCAAAATAATTTCCCCGCTCCCGCGCGAGCTGAAAAAATCAAAAATCGCGGCGGGGTCAAGTGTGTAGATTCCGAAATCCATACTCTATTGTCATTGCGAGGAGCGAGGAACGAGCGACCCGGCAATCCATCGCTATCATCTGTGATTGTTCTGGATTGCTTTCCCTCGGCACGGCTCGGGATAAACTCCGCGCGAGCTCCTCCTCGCAATGACAGTTTTACGCCTCCACTAATTTATAGACAATAATATATATAACAACAAGACCAATGGCAGTCCACCACCAACCCTGCGCGCCGGATAAATATCCGGCTAAATAGACCGCCCCGCAGATCAGCACGCCGATGAAAGAAATTAAATGACGGATAAAAGTGTCGGACATATAGAGATAGTTTGAAAGTTAGAAAGTCTATAAAGTAGCGACTAAACACTCCTTAACGTCTTTATGGACTTTACAGACTTTAAGGACTTTTTACTTGTATAAGTATACCACAAAAACAAAAAAACACCCAACCATAGCACCAAGCGAACGTGCAGTATTGAAAATGTCAAATTTTGATGATAGTATATATCCATGCCAAATTGCTCTAACAAATCACAAAAAATAATGAAATTCGGCGTAGAATTTGAATTTTTTACATTGGATGAATCGGGTTATATGGCAAACGGTTCCGACCGACTCATCCAACGCGTAAAAAAGAAATACCCAGAAGTTTATATCAAGCGCGAATGCGGCAAAAACATGGTGGAGATTACTACTCCGCCAAATATTGAAATACCAAACGCCACGTTAAAAGCAATTGAAGATTTGGAAAAAGTGATAGAGTGCGCGAGAGAAGAAAATCTAATATTATATTCTTACGGCACTTATCCTGGCTCATTTACGCCCGAATTTCATTCAGACAAAAGATATAAAGCCCAGGAAAAAATCTTTGGCAAACAACGTTTCCTCATTAACGGACGCTGTATTGGACTGCATATCCACTACTCTCTGCCTTGGGGTGTTTTTGATTCACTGAAAAAAATTATTAAACCTATGCTCCGTTCTAAAAACGCGGAAAGCCTGGTGCACATTTATAATTTCTGCATTGCTATGGATCCGGCGATCACCGCCCTGACTCAATCATCGCCATTTTACCAAGGCAAATTTTTGGCAAAAGATTCGCGGATGGTCATCTATCGCGGCGGCCAGACGTTCAACTACCCGGAAGGCGTATTCGCCAACCACCCTGAATTTGGAGCTTTGCAAGATTACAAATCCACCAATACGGATATAATCCATGCAATCGCGGAACGATTTGAAAATTGGAGCGAAATCGTACAAAAAATAGGCTACAATATCTACAGTCTCGCCAAACACGGATCTATCATGGACAGCGCATGGAACCCAGTAAAGATTAACGCCCACGGAACCATAGAAATCCGCGGCATGGATATGAATCACCCTGATATCATTGTTGCCGCCGCGATTCTAATCAAATTCATTTTAAAAACTATCCAAGAAAAATTTTTATTGGTAAAACCGAGCGATTTCGGCAAAAGTTCCCCATTTAAATACGACGGAAAAACTATATTGATTCCGCCTTCAACCTATGTGCGCAATGAACTGCAATATCTATCCGCTTATGAAGGACTGGCCAATGATACGGTTTGTAAATATTGCTCCGCGCTTGTCCAATTGGCGAAAAATTTCATTCCTGAAAAAAAACAATTTTTACTGAAACCGTTTGATGACATGCTGTCAGCCAGACAAACAGCGTCGGACCGCATAATAAAGGCCGTGGAATACGCTGGCTGGGATAAAGAAAAACTGACACCCAAAGAAGCGGCAACGCTGGCGCTTGAATTATCACTCAACTTATACGACGAAATCGCTATTATAAAGGAAAGGCTTATTAAATTTTTAGACAATTAACATAGACATATCAATCTCCTTGTAGCAAGCTGACTGGGTATCTGGGGGATAAATTCTATTTTCGCAGGGAAGTTAATCCTCTATAGATTAAAAGACACCCAACAGGGTGTTCTTAATACATAAGACAGCTAACAAAATACAGCAATCTAACGATTCAATCAAAACTTTATGGACTTTAAAGACTTTACGGACTTTTTAACTTCGTTTTCTATTCTGCCAATTAAACACCTCCACCAACAACGGACTGGCAACGAAAATGGAAGAATACGCGCCCAAAAAGATGCCGACTAATAGAGCTAAAGAGAAAAATTTAATTGTGTCTCCGCCGAACAAAAACAGCGCGAGTAAAGTAAACAGCGTGGTGGCGGTAGTGTTGATTGAACGGGCAAAAGTTTGATTGATGGCAAAATTCACTGTGCCGGAAAAATCATCACTGCTCTGACGAATTAAATTCTCGCGAATGCGATCAAATACCACGATTGTATCATTCACTGAATAGCCGAGAATGGTCAACAGCGCCACAGTAAATGGTATATCTACTTCTACTCCTAAAAATCTGCCCAAAACCGCGAACACGCCCATAGTAATAATAACATCGTGAGCCACAGCTACAATCGCTACCAAACCATATTTCCATGACGCGACCGGTTTTGAAACGCGGCGGAAAGTGTAAGCGATATAAACAATAATGCCAAGCAAAACCGCGATAATCGCGTAAACTGTTCTTTGTTTCAACTGCGAACTGATTGCCGGCCCGATGGTTTGAAAGCTAATTTCCATCACTTTGTTATTTTCTTTTTCAAATTTCGCGCGCAGAGCGCCCAACAACTCTTGGTGCTCGCTTTCAGTCAAAAACTTTGTCCGCAATAACAAACCGTTATCGCCTGTTGTTTGCACTGCCAAAGATTCAAGTTTTAAATCAGTCAGAGCCGCGAACGCGTCAACTTGATTTGGAACCGTTTCAGTAAAACGCACTTCCAACAAAGAACCGCCGGAAAAATCAATCCCGGGCTTTAAACCAAACACGGACAAAGCAGCCACGCTTATCACAAACAAAACCAATGACATGCCGAGGTTAATTTTACGATGACCGATGATGTTGACCATAGCGAATGAGTGCATGATTGTCAAATTGTTAAATTGCTAAATTGTTAAGTGATAAAATCAAAAAACAAAAATTGGAAATTAGATGAATTAGATATTTTTTTGGTGTCCTAAAAATAACCAATTAGCCTTTTCCGCGAACCACGGCACGATAAACCGCATCATGGTGCGGGTGATAGTAATCGCGGTAAACATGCTGACTAAAATACCGACTGTCAAAGTTACAGCAAATCCTTGCACAAAACTGGTGCCGAACCAAATCAACATTACACAGGTAATCAAGGTTGACAAATTACTATCGCGAATTGACGGCCAAGCGCGTAAAAATCCTTCTTCAGTCGCGGCCTTTAAACTTTTACCGAGACGCAATTCTTCTTTCATGCGCTCAAAAATCAAAACATTCGCGTCCACTGCCATACCGATAGACATTATAACGCCGGCAATGCCGGATAGTGTCAAAGTAACGCCGATTAATTTAGAAATCGCCATTGTCAATACCGCGTAAACCAATAAAGCGATCGCGGCCAGCAATCCAGGCAAACGATAATAAAGAATCATGAAAATAACAACAATAAATGTGCCGACCAAACCTGCCTTCAAACTCTTGGTCAGTGATTCCGCGCCTAAAGTCGCGCCGACTGATTGTTGAGAAATCAACTCAACCGGAACCGGCAAAGCGCCGGCGTTTAATCTTTGTGACAAAACTTTCGCTTCTTGCAGGCTAAACGCGCCGGAAATCACCGCGCGGCCGTCGCGGATCGGCTCGTTCACATTTGGAATGCTGATTGGCTGGCCGTCCAAAAAAATCGCCACCGGCTTGCCGACGTTTCTTTCTGTAATCGCGGCAAATAAATCTTTTCCTTCGCTGTCAAATGATAATGAAACCTGCACCACGCCGGTTTGCGGATCAGAAACCACTTCCGAACGCTCCAATTGTTTTCCTGATAACCCGGTCGCCTTCCATTCTTCTTGCGGCGGCAAAATGTCCGTTTCTTTTTTGATTTTAACTAAGACACGCCACAACTCGTATTCTTTGCTGATCCGTTTGTCTTGCTTGTAAATAATATGAAAACCGAATTGCGTTTCCACAGGGCCGACAATCTGTCCGACCTGCGCGCCAAACACGGCCTCTTCAAATTCCTTCACCATCATACCTTTGCCGAACCAGCCCAAATCACCGCCGGAATCTTTTGAACCCGGATCAGTTGAATTATCTTTGGCTAACTGGAAAAAATTCTCCGCGTTGGCTTGATTGTATAATTCTTGCGCTTTTTCTTTCGCCTTTTCTTTTGTGTAAACCGGCGTATCGCAATTTTTAGCGCCAAGATAACAAATCAAAATATGATTAGCTTTCACTTCTTCTTGGCCATCTCGTTCCGCTCCGCGCTTCAAGACATTCAGACCCTCGTATGAATCAACCAAATCCTTGCTGATTTCACTATCCTTCGCTTTCTCCGCCCAATCAAACAAATCAAAATACGGAGAATTTTTGCTAATGAAATTTAAATAACCGGCGTTATTCTTGCTGACAACATCATCAGAATAATCTTTTACCAAACCGGCAAAATCTAACCCTGCTTTCGCTTTTTTCAACGCCTCGCCTGCTTTTTTCTTTGCTGATTTATTAAAATCCTCCAGCCCTTTCTTCTCTTCCGCGGTTAACTCGCGCAACGGTTCATTATTTTGTTCTTTAAATTCCAAAATCGGTGTTTCGCCAATCATTTGGATCGCTTGATTGATGTCGGTAACGCCCGGCAATTCCACAATAATGCGATAAGAGTCGCCAACTTTCGTTGTTTGAACTATCGGCTCGGAAACGCCCAGCGCGTTCACGCGGCGCTCAATTACATCGCGCACACCCTCTACTGCCGCGCCACGTTCATTGGCGTCAATCTGAGAAACATCAGCTTGATAAACCAAATGCGCGCCGCCCTGCAAATCCAGGCCTAAATTAAAACTTTTCTCCGGCATCCGCGGCAAACCTAAATTAGAAACAGCATTCACCTTATCAATCGCGCGATTAAAAAAAACCGGCGCGTCAAAAGCGCTCGCTACTATCAATAGGATGAATATTCCAAAAACTCCCCAACGGATTTTCGCTCTAATTTGAGATCTGGTAAGATTTTCTTTCATAACTTCGTGAGGATTATTCTACAACAAGCGCTACGGAGAGTCAAGCCGTCCAATCTACACCTTATCCACCACTAAAATTGAGCGGGATACCGGAGTCGAACCGGCCCCTCATCCTTGCCTGCCCGCCATCGCCAGACTGAGCCGGACGTACGAAAAAGTTCGGACGTTTTTTAAGGGGGGCTAAGGTGTAAGGGCTTCGCCGCCCCTACGACCCCGCCAAAGGTAAAATCATCTTACTCGGGCGGGCAAAAAGGAAGGGGTTTAAGGGGAGGGAATTTTTGCCCGCCCGTTCGCTCGCCCGACTTGTCCGCCGTAGCTTTAGCGGAGGTGGAGGGGTGTTGTTTCGTGCGCTTTTTAGCGCGCGCCGCCCGCGTTCACCTTTTGTAAGCTCAAAGTGGTGGAATGATACAAAAGATGGCGCTTTAAGTCAACCGTGATACCAAAAGCTCGCTATTCAGTTCACTGATCATTTTTTCAAACTTTAATATCGGCTTTACGTCATTACCCTTTTCTCCATAAAACATTATTTCCATTGTGCCAATCACGTAGTTTCTAAATAGCAGAATGTCTTTTAACGTGCGGCGCTCAAGCATGGTTAATGGCCGGTGTTTTGTGTAGGCGGCTAGATAGCTAAAAATAGGTTGCACTTTTCTAGTAATATATATTATGTCCCATAACGTGTACCCTAAACAAATAACAGTGGGCGCGAGACATGCATCATCAAAATCAAGCACGGCGGTAACCGCTTCATTTTTTACCAAAATATTATCGTGGGTAATATCCATGTGGTTATAGGCGATCGGCAGATTTTTTGGTAGTGCATAGGCGCATTTTTTCGCACGAACAACAAAATCTTTAATAGTTGCCGATTTAAGTTTAGAAATTTTTATAAAGGGTGAGAATGATTTTTCTCGAAGATGCACCCAATACGGCTGTGCGGGTACTCTTTTTGCAAATTCTTTACCCAGCACATGCATGCGCGCTTGTGTGGCGGCAAGTTTTTCTATAGTTTTAAGAGAATATTTTTTTGGATGACTGCCTTGAGCAAATTCTTGTAAGATACAACTCCATAGTGTCGTACTGGTTTTATACCGTGTTACATATGTACCGTGCTTATTCTTAAACACCTGAGGCACGGGAATATTGGCGTCCCGCAAGAATTCCATAAAAGTTAATTCCTGCTGTATGTCCTTAACAGTTTTTCTATTCTTGCGGTAGATTCTTAAAACGTATTTCCTTTTATTAGTTAAAATAAATAGCGAAGTGTTCTCTATACCGTGCGGAAAAATTTTAAAAGCACGATGTATCAAATCATATTCTTTCAAGATGCCGGCCACAATCTGTTCGCTCGGCTTTAGTTGCATGTATGGTTTAGCTTTTGGCATGCGGATAATACTTTACTATTTCTTTAAATCTATTTTCCGGAATTATGCGCACAGACACCACTTTTAAACCATTCATATAGGCCTTTGCCAATCGATGAATGCCATCAAGTATTCTGTATCGCCCTTTGTATTCTATAATTTCAAGAGGATATTTTAAGTCGGCCTGTTGGATTTTGGCGTAATGAGACGGCTCATTTTCAGGATTTTTGATAAGTTCCCAAGGTGTTAAATTCCAATCGTCCGTTCCTTCCTTTTCCCAGAACGGAAGATCAAAATGCCAAATAAGATGTTTGATGCTCATTTCTTGTACCGGCAGATCGAGCCTCCATATTTTTTTACTGTCCCATTCTAAATTGGGAGTGATATCCTCGATAATTTTTGGTCTTTTCATAAAATTTCCAGCTGCCCACGTATTTGTCCTACCATTTTGGGCATGGCGGTGGCATAAACCCTCTTTGTTAAAGCGCGAAAAAATTTTGCATGGATAGCGTCTCTGCAGTATGACAAGTAGCCACGTAAATCTTTCTTCTTTATGAACCATAGTATTGATGTTAACGCCTTTGTTACACTTACTGGCGGGATGGGCTGAAGATCAACAAGATACGGCATATCATTCTCAATCATTACATTGCCAGAATTCATTACCCCCATCCCAGTTTTGGTATCTGGTTGTGTACCGTACCAATCAATAACTACATCTTCGTCCTGACATAATTTAATAACAGCTTCCATTAAATCTGCTAGACGTTTGAGCAAGACCGGGTTCTTCATTTCATCTCCGTTCAGTTCGTTCAAATGATTGCCCTGAATCTTTCTTTGTTCAACTGCGGCATGACCGCTTACCTCCTCTGGGATTCCTGGCCCGGTAAATGATTCGTAAAAAGTTGTAGTTGGAATAAAATCACCAAGATATTTTTTTATAATCTCAAACAGTTTTTTATTTTCTGCCCACACATTTAGATAACCGACATCATTTCTTTTGGCTACTTTTAAGACCGTTTCACCTCGGTCAAAAACAAGCGACTCTCCGCCCTGAGCGAGCAAAGTTGGCACAGTACTGGCCGTGGCAATTATTTCTATTTTTTGTCTTGCCGCAACCAGCAGAGCTGTTTCAGGGTGTTCTTGTCTGGTAACAATATCGTTCTGAGTTAATCCTGGCGGGACATCTTCTTGCACGACCAAAACATCACCAGAATTATTTTCTTTACTCCTGGCTTTGGTGTGTTCGCAATTTCCATTCGACCCGCACACTAGGCAACCCATGCGTCTTTCTTGATCTGACATACGGTAGTTATTCTAATAATTTTGGCTTTTTTGACTCTGATAAAAGCAACTTTTTTGATTCCTCTTTTCGAACTCTTCTGCCATTTAATTGAAGTCTTTTAAGCTCACTGCGAGCGGTTGTAAGAAGATCCACTGGCTGTGCCAATAGCTTGTCAGGAGATTGAAATAGACGGGGATTTTTTATTACTTGCGCTGTGTTTATTGTATCAACCAGCAATCCCAACACAAGTCTTATAAAACTTAAAAGCATTTCACCAGCAACAGACTCATTTTCTGTCAGTTCTTGTAATCGTTGGATTGCTCTAAAGGCCTCTTCGTACTCATCACGAGAAATGTTTTCAACAATTTTTCTTTTTTCTTCTAAAAAACCACGCATTGCGCCAGCTACCTTAGCGGCTTCCTTAAGTCCTAATTTCTCGGGGACAACATTTCCTGGTGTGCGATAGGGTCCTTGGGAATCAATTGTCATATTTCAAAATTTAAAACAAAATTATTTAGCATTTGATATCTGTCCATGTACTTTCTGAATAGCCTCGCGTGCTTTTTTTGCTTTATCAGCTTTTTCTTTCTGTATGATTTTCTCGTCGAGAATCTGTTCGATACCTATTTTGACCGTTTCAAAATATTTCAAACATTCATCTTCCGTTAAATCGTGAATTCCAGTGCTTAATATCGCATATAGGCTTCGATTTTCTACCAAAAATTCTGGTAGATACTCTTTCACCATTTTAATCTTTTCGTCCATCCTTGCTTTCAGATATTGATCGTTCGAAAATTCTTTATTTTCTGCCTGTGCTTTCGCATGTGCTTCCTCAATAAGATTTTCAAAAATACGACGTAAATAAACAAACGAGCCGATGCCGACACCATGCGCCGCAAGTCCAATACCACGGGTAAATTCTTTATATTGTTCCCCATCGAGAATTTTTTTGTATGCTTGTGCTTGAGGAATTTGGAAATCAGCCACTGAGGGAAACTGTCCAACTTTTGCAAGAAAATTACCCGCCTTGAAATAGTAAGTGTGATAAGCGTGGGACCTATTACGAGCACAGTGGTATTCAATCTCAATTAACCCATCATGCCGCGTGGTCCAAGAAGGTACAGCAATGTTATCTGATAAAAAATTGTGGGCATTAAATACACCATCCTTATCACACCAAATACAATATGCATCTATCGTTCCCCGATTGGTCAAAATTTTATAAATCTTTGCAGAATCCGCTTGAAGTGATAAATCGAAACTATGATAAGGAGGCATTTCAAGATGAAAGGTTTTTGCTGATTCTAGATAAGGATCAACTTGTGGCTCAGCTATTTGTTCTTCTGATAAATTTTGCATATTATTTCAATAATTCATCTGGCTTAACGCCCAATGCCTTCGCTATTTTCTCCAAATTTGAAATTGTCGGATTTTTTGATCCGTTTTCAACTCTGCTAATGTATCCCCTATCCATTTCGGTAATTCGGCAAATATCAGCTTGGGACATACCTTTTTCTTCCCGGATTTTCCGTATATTATCCCCTAATTTTTGAGAAATTGTTGTCATAAAGTTATGCACATTTTACTACTAATTGTACTTTTTTACAAGGTTGCTATATAATACAACGCACTGGGGAGCCTTCCTTAGCCCAACGCGCGCGCAGGGGCGGGCAGGGGCAAGCGCGTTTCTAATAAAATTGGCGGTTGCGTCGTTTGGACGGGCGGCGCATTGGTTCGCACCAATACGAAACAACACCCCTCCACCTCCGCTAAAGCTACGGCGGACAAGTCGGGCGAGCGAACGGGCGGGCAAAAATTCCCTCCCCTTAAACCCCTTCCTTTTTGCCCGCCCGAGTAAGATGATTTTACCTTTGGCGGGGTCGTAGGGGCGGCGAAGCCCTTACACCTTAGCCCCCCTTAAAAAACGTCCGAACTTTTTCGTACGTCCGGCTCATAACGGTAAACGGGGGATTTTCGGCGACAATCGCCCACGGATTTTCCCACAACCACAACACTTTCCGCCCGAACAGGCGGAAGTCCGCCCCCGCCACGGCGGGGGGCGCACGTATGTGCGCAGCCAATTTTTTGCCATTCGCTTTGGCGAACATTCCACATTTTCACCATCCTTTGATCGACAATTTTTGCCCAAAAGCGATATCAGATTAATAATTTTTCCACTATGCAATACTACCTCTACGCCCGCAAGTCTACCGATGAAGATGATCGGCAAGTTTTATCCATAGAATCCCAGATCACGGAATTGCGGGAGTTTGCAGAAAAAGAAAAATTAGAAATTATTGAAGAATTCATAGAAAGCAAAACCGCAAAAATTCCGGGCCGCCCCATTTTTAATAAAATGATGGATAAAATTGACGTTGGGGGCGGGTACGGAATTTTATCGTGGCACCCAGACCGGCTAGCCCGCAATTCCGTGGATGGTGGAAAAATTATTTATCTGATTGATACCATGAAGATTGTGGGGCTTAAATTCCCTACCTTTTGGTTTGACGCCACGCCCCAAGGTAAATTTATGCTTAATATCGCTTTTGGACAGTCCAAATACTATATAGATAATCTGTCGGAAAATGTAAAGCGTGGATTAAGGCAAAAATTGCGCCGTGGCGAAAGGCCGGGCCTTGCGCCCGTAGGCTATTTAAACGAATTAAGACACCATACAGTAGTCAAAGACCCTGAAAGGTGGCAAATAGTACTAAAGATGTTCGAGGCCTACGCCACGGGCAATTTTACCATTGAGGAGATCCAAAAATTGTCATTTTCTTTGGGCTTGGTTAGCCGCCGCACCACCGAAGCTCTAACACTTGGCAGAATTCATGCAATGCTTCAAAACCCAATCTACTATGGCGTGTTTGTGGTGCGCGGCGAAATGTACCAGGGAACTCACGAGCCAATTATTTCCAAACAACTTTTTGATACAGTGCAAGAAGCAATGAAACAGAACGGCAAACCCGTACACCCTGAAAAAGTGAAGAATTTTCCTTTTCTACGACTTTTGAAGTGCGGGGAATGTGGTAGATCGATAACTGCCGAAAAGAAAATTAAGCCTTCAGGAAAGGAATATATTTATTACCGCTGTACTAAAAAACAAAGGGTTTGCCGGCAGAAGTATGTCGAACAAAAAGAGCTGGTGAAACAGATTGATTCTATTATTCAAAAAGTTGCTTTTAGCGACGAAGTAAAAAATGAGTGGTTGCGGCGGTGGGATGAAGATAACAAAGAGTACGCGACTAAAAGCGGAGCCGACAGTGCAAAACTGAAAGCAGAATTTAAAATGCTGGAAGAAAAACAGGCGGCTCTGCTTGATGCGTACCTAGAACATGCTATTACGAATGAAGAATACACCGCCGCAAAACAAAAAATGATCAACCGGAAAGTTGAGATTAACGAAGAGCTGAAAGCCGGAGGAAATAATTGGCTCGGACTCTTTAGAAATTGGATTTTAGAAGCAAACCAAGCCCAAAATATCGTAATCGGTGAAAATGTGGAATCGAAACGTCGTGTCGTGCAAAAAATTGGCTCGGACTTCCGCCTGTTCGGGCGGAAAGTGTTGTGGTTGTGGGAAAATCCGTGGGCGATTGTCGCCGAAAATCCCCCGTTTACCGTTATGAGCGGAATACGGGAATCGAACCCGCATCCCCGGCTTGGGAAGCCGGTATACTACCACTGTACTAATTCCGCATCGCAACCCCATATATCACGAGGTGGCGCGATCTTATGATCTTTTAATTTCTAACATTACTCACTTTCACTCTTTCACAGCCTCAAACGGATTATGAATAGGAATGTAGAACTTTACTTTAGCATTCTTGATGATGTCATCCGTAAAAGCGATGAAATCCGGAACGGTTCTGATGAAATCCGGAACGGTTCTTTTGTCATCAACCTTTACAATGTGGTAACCGAATTGAGTCCTGACTAAACTCTCGCCTAACTGGCCCTTTTCTAAAGCAAACACCGCTTTCTCAAATTCCGGTACCATAACGCCTTTGCCGAACCAGCCTAAATCACCGCCAGCGTCTTTCGTGCCGTCAGAACCGAACTCTGCCGCGAGTTTAGCAAAATCTTCGCCGGCTTTAATCCGTTTTAACACGCTTTCCGCTTGTTTTTTGACTTTAGCGTCGTCTTTTTCAGTTTCCACTTTGAACAAAATGTGGGTGGCTCTAACTTCCGGAACTGTAAACTTCGTGTACGCCTCGTCTACGCTTTCAGAAAACACCTTCTGTGTTTTTTGTTCCAAAATCAACGGCTCAATCACTCTTTCCACATATTTTGCCAATGTCCAGCCATATTTTTCATTCAACTCTTTTTCCGCATCCTCTTCCGAACCAAGCTGTTCGATTATCCTCGCTTTCATTTCTGTTATATCAGACTCCTCAACCGTTACTTTTAATTTTTTTGCCAAATCAGCGATTATCACGTTCGCCATCAAACTGCTAATCACTTGGTCGGATTTCTGCTCATTGGTAATTTCTGGAACTTCGCTTTGGCTGGCATAGAATTTTTTTATCGTGCCCAAATCGTCAATATAGTCCGCGTAAGTAATTTTTAAGCCGTTAATTTTTACTGCCGGCAATTGTAAAAATTTCGCTGTCGCCAATACCGCCTTATTCTCCGACAATTGCTTCGTTGAATATTTCACCCAACCCAAAAACACTAACGCCACGACCACTAAAATACTTACAACTCCCAAACCAAAAATCTGCGCGTTTGTCAGTTTTTTTGATTTAACGCAACACGATAACGGCTTTTGCTCTGCCTCGGTTGATTTCTCGACCTCCGCCCCCTGATTGTTTTGCTCGTCCATAAAATTAAATTAGTAAATAATTTGTCAATTGTTAATTTTTGGCAACTCATGCCGAGTAAAATAATACCACCATTTAGTCGGATTGTTCAAGCGGGGTTTCTCTTCTTTGCTTTCTTGGCTTGGTTTGACTTCCACTTCAGGGTTAGTTACCACCATAACATTTTCACCGGGTTTCTTCAAATTCAACTCGGTGCGCGCCTTTTCCTCCACAAAAGCGTCAGAGGTAACATACTTCAAAATCTCCATTGATTCAAGCTTCTTGTATTCCAATCGCTTGACTTCGTCTTGTAAAGCGTTGATTTCTTGCCTAATTTTATAATCTTGATAATACGCCCGTCCATAACCAATCGCGACTAAAATAGCACAAATCAACGCTATTAGCAAAAATAGGCGTGATCCAAAAAAACGCTTTAAAAAACTCTGTTTTTCACGTTGCATGGATATATTATATCATTTTAAGTATCGTTCCCGCAATTCGTTAATTTCTTGTTGCACGTAAACCGGCTGTTTGATTTTTTCAACCACAATTTGGACTTTGCCATTGCCGGTCTGAATCTGCAAACTGCCGTAACGAAAAACTGTGCCGCAAAAACCTTTAATTCTGCCGGACACGTCTTCAATTTGGCCGTATGGCACGTCGGAAATCTCTTTATCAAGAAAACCGCGCTGGTCAATATCAACAACGCGGTGAGTGGTAATAACCAAAATATTTTTTTTCCAGATAAAAATTGTCTTGATTAAAATAAAAACACCGACGACTACTGGTATAAAAAACAGCGCCTGCCCCCACCAACTGTGGTTAAACAGCCAAAACATAAAAAAGAACGGGACGACAAACAAGACAAATACCAGAATCCACGACCAAAAAAAAGTGAGACCGTAGCGGCGGATTATAAAAACAATCTTTTCTTTTTCTTTTAATTTTATCAGCTGTTCAATAGACATGGCGGATTGAAAAATGTAAATATCAAAATGTAAAATGTAAGAATCGCCAGCGTTGTTTACATTTTTGGAAGTCATTGCGAGCCTTCGCAGGCGAAGCAATCCACACCGTTATCGCGTTCTCGTGATTGCTGGATTGCGGAGCCTGTCCCGAGTGAATGCGAGGGATCGCGCGAGCTCCTCGCAATGACAGACTTGTTACCCGGTAGTTGTGAAAGTATATACAACGCTATTAAATCTTACATGTAAAATTTTCAATTCTGATTTTTAAATTTTAAATTATCCCTCGCCATCTCCCGGTCATCCCACGGAATCATTTCTCCTCCGGAAATACACATCGCCTGCTCCGACCCCTTGCCGGTAATTAAAATCAAATCCCCTGCTTTTGCCATTTCTATCGCCTTTTTAATCGCTTCACGCCTATCTAACACTTCAAACAAATCCTTGCCTAATTTTTTACCAGCTTCTCGCGCGCCGGCGGAAACGGTTTTAATTATTTCCATCGGGTCTTCATCATACGGGTCCTCGTCAGTAACAATAAAAATATCCGCTTTCTCCCCGACTAATTTTCCAATCGGCCCGCGTCTGGCTTTATCGCGTCCGCCGCCGGTTGAACCGCAAACGTGGATAACGCGCTTTGGTTTTAATAAATCAACCACTTGATACAACGCGGCCAAAGCCACCGGCTCAAAGGCGTAATCAACAATAATCTTAAAGCCTTTTTTTTCAAATCCAGGAATAAATTCAATTCTGCCCGGCGGAGCTTTCAACTCATTCACTGCTTTTTCTATCACTGACCAGCTCACGTCTAACGCGCGCAGAACGGATATGCTCGCTAATATATTCATTATGTTATGTTCACCGAAGAGACGCGGGGCGAATAACCTCTCGCCCACTTTGAATGTCAGACCGTCTTTTGTGACTTTGACATTGGTTGCGGATAAGA
>MFQN01000001.1 GCA_001783065.1 Candidatus Magasanikbacteria bacterium RIFCSPLOWO2_12_FULL_43_12 | reverse complement strand
GTCATAATTGATAAACCGATTGCGATACTGCAAATAACCCTCGGATGTGGTTTCAACAATCGCGATCTGACAGTCGGCGTCCGCCATTTGCCGCAGATAGCGCTGAATTTCCATTTTGCCGAGCATGGTCATCTTTTTATCATTCAATTTCTGTTCCCCGGCAATATAAAAATCAACAGTTGACAATGAGCCGACTTTATAATTAGCGCTCTCAAGCATCTGACGCAAAAAATGAATCGTGCTAGATTTCCCACTCGTGCCGGTAACTCCGATCACCAGCATCTCTTCCGACGGATGATGATACTTGACTGCCCCATACCACGCGTAAAACCAATGACGCAGGTTGAGGAATTTTTTGGGCAATATCTTTTTTAAAGCTGATTTGATTGGCATAGCACTTACATTCTATCTTATTTTGGCGGTCTTGACAATAACTAGAATTTTATTTAAAATGCCAAACAAATCCACACCGATGGATTAAAGGAGGACATTTGAGCAATCCCAAAGGACGCTTGCCGGAAGAGTTCCGGCTCTCATTCACCGTCCTCAGCGCGACCATCATCATCGTTCTTTCTTTTCTCGCTCTCATCGCCGCACTATCATCACACTTCTCTTTCGTGTTCAGAAACACTGCCGAAAGATGCCTCTTCCTGCTGGACATTCTAATGATTGACGCCGCGATCTTCATCACACTACTCTCAAAAGAGATGAGGCAGTCTGGCCTCCGACTCACCAACCGCGCCATCCTCGATTCTCTCCATGACCCGTCCGGGTCAACAAAGGGATCCAAGTAAAAAAAGACCGCCCTGCAACATCGGGCGGTCAATGCATTTTAATAGCCAAAAAATTTAACTCCGGCGAAAATTTCTATTGCCTCCGCGAAACGGCCTGCCGCCCTGATGTTGGCGACGCTGTCCGTTGCCGCGAAATTCTCTAACTTCCGCGGTAACCGCGCGGCGCGGAGGTAAAACCGGCAAAACCAAAACCTTAATGGATTTTTTTATTAGCCGTTCAATTTGTCTAACATCCCCGCGTTCCTCCGGCGTGACGAACGACACTGCTTTGCCGAACTTTTCGGCCCGGCCGGTTCGCCCGATGCGGTGGACATAATCTTCCGAATTATCCGGCAGATCATAATTGATGACCAAAGCGATGTCATTCACGTCAATACCGCGCGAAGCGATGTCAGTCGCGACCAGCACGCGGAATCTCCCGGATTTGAATCCGGCCATGGCCAATTTTCTTTGCGCCAATGATTTATTGGAATGAATTTCCGCGACTGTGTGTCCCATCGCGCGCACATTCATGGTGATTTTTTTCGCGCCGTGTTTGGTGCGGGAAAAAACCAAAACCGTGCCGGTTGTGTCAGATAAAACTTTATCTAAAAGCTGGCTTTTCGCGTCTTTTGGAACAATAAACAATTCTTGTTCAATGTTTTTCGCGGCGGTGCCGGAAGGCGCGACTTCTATGCGCAATGGTAATTTCATGTAACGCGCCGCCATCTCGGAAATAGCCGCCGGCATGGTGGCGGAAAACATCAAAGTTTGATGCTCGCGAGGAATCCAGTTTAATATTTTTTTGATTTGCGGCATAAAACCAATATCCAACATCCTGTCAGCTTCATCCAATACCACAATTTTTATATTGTTTAAAGAAACATTTTTTTGCTCCAAGTGGTCCATCATCCGACCCGGCGTGGAAACAATAATATGCGGGTTGCGGCGCAATGATTGAATTTGTTGGTGCGAGGAAGCGCCGCCGATAATCACCGCGGTTCTAAGACCGATTGATCGGCCAATTTTTTGCAAAACTTCATCAACTTGCAAAGCCAATTCTCTGGTTGGCAATAAAATAAGACCTTGCCCTTGGTGCGCGGCCAATTTTTGAATCATCGGTATCGCGAAAGCCAAAGTTTTGCCAGTGCCGGTTTGCGCGATGCCAACGATGTCCTTGCCGGACAAAGCCGATGGAATGCACTGGCGCTGAATCGGCGTTGGCGAAGTAAAATTTTGCTTGGCCAAAATGGCGAGCAAATTTGTGGCAATGCCAAGATTGTTAAAATCCGGCATAGCCTGATTTGTCTGTGTCATATGTGTTTTTTAGTGACCTCCCGATTTTGTCTTGAACAAAATCGCGGATCCTCGGTTTTGACCGAAGTCAAAATCGGGACGAATCAACCATGGTCACACAATGACACAAAAGAGGTTCGAGTCTGTGGCCGCTTAATACGGCCAAAATATACTTGGGATATACCAGTATAGCACAAAACAAGAATTTTGTCAAGTTTATGCCAAAAAACAGCTGGTTAGAGCTGTTTTGGCGACTGGCACGGGGTTTACGAACAAATTCGAACGGAATTTAAGGAAAATTAGGGCGGGCGGAAGGAAGGGGTGTTGGGAGGGAATTCCGCCCGCCCACCGGCGCGCTTTTGACGATTTCAAGTTTTTCTATTTGTTTTGAATAATTTACCCCCATGTGGATAACTTGACAAAAATATTTTAAATGTGGTATAGTTGTCTTACAAGCGATAGCAGTGTCGTTTGAGATAAACTGCAAAATCTCCTCTCAAGGGAGATTTTTTGCTTGTTTTAAAGCAATTTTTAACAACTCGTGTCTAAAATCTATTAAATCAAAATAATAACTACTTGCCGGTGGCAACTCCTTTGCGACATGACCTACTCTAGAAAAAACAATGACGATTTTGCCCTGCCCTCTCAAAAACTTTATCAGGTACTCAAAATCACAATCACCAGAAAAAAGCATTAAAGTGTCGAATTCCTTTAATTTGTGAGTTGCGTCAACCGCAATCTCAACATCAAAATTAGCTTTACGATGGGGTGATTCTGGAGTGTGATCCAAATATTCTTTAAGTGGTTTGGTGCGTAATTTAAATCTTAAAATTTTATCCAAAAACCATAAAAATTTTCTATGAGAATCCGTTTGAAAATCCGCTGAATAAAATTTTATCTCTACCAAATTACAAATACTTTTAAAGAATTGGTTAAATTTATCATAATCAATTCTCCACCTCAACTGATCTGCGGTATATTTTTTAAATTCATCAACTACATCTTTTGGATTAACCCACATATCTCTAACAGAACACTCTAAATTAGCGGCATCTATATATATCAGTACTCGCCCCTTAACCGCTTTTTTTAAATTTTCTAAATAGAGATTATTCATATTCTAATAACTACACGCTATTTTCTGCTTAATGACGCTTGTATAGTATACGATTTTTACAGTCAGATCGTCAAACGAAAAAAGTTTACTTCTACGCACTCGAAACCTAACAAACCAAAAAACGAGCTAAAACTCGTTTTCTATGGTGCACGGGCGGAGGGAATCGAACCCACGCTAGAGGTTTTGGAGACCCCTGTACTACCACTATACTACGCCCGCTCTAATTAAATAGCCCCGATTTAACGGGACTATTATACTCTATTTCGTCTCTTTATGCAAGGTGTGTTTTTTGCAGTGTTTGCAGTACTTGCTAAGCTCCAATCGCTCTTTAAGCAATTTTTTGTTCTTGCGAGAGAAATAATTAGTTCGCTTGCAATCCTTGCACTCAAACTTTATCATGTTTTCCCGTTCTTTTGATGGCATATAAATAATTTAAAATTAAAATATCAAAATTGAAAATGAGAGCCGTTACGCGGATTTGAACCGCGGACCTACTCCTTACCATGGAGTTGCTCTACCAACTGAGCTATAACGGCACGTCTCCGCCGCGCTGCGCCGTGTAAACTCACTAACGGATCAGCGTCAAAAAGTGCCACCATTATATCTTATCTATATCATGGCTGTCAACATTAGTTCTGACAACTCGGACAAAAGTGCGTGCCGCGGCCGTTTAACTTGATTTTTTTAATAATCGTTTTACAGCGACGGCACCTCTCCCCGGCGCGGCCATAAACATTCAAATGTTTTTTGAATCCGCCAATCCGACCGTCGCTGTCCACATAGTTATTAAAAGTCGTGCCGCGTTTATCAATTGACTTCCTAATAACTTTCGCAATGGATTCGTACAACCCGCGCGTCCGCACACTTGTTAATTTGTAAACTTTCGTCATCGGCCTGATGCCGGCCAAAAAACAACTTTCGTCAGCGTAGATATTGCCGATACCCGCGAACAGGCTTTGATCTAATAACGCCGATTTAATACTGATTTTCTTATTTTGCAGACGCGATAAAAAATTTTTTAAAGTAAAACGTTTTGTCAGCGGCTCAATGCCATATTTTGATTTGATTTTCAGCAACTCTTTTTCATCAACCAAATGCAGATAACCAAATCGTCGCAAATCATTAAAATACAAAACACTTTTGTCCGCGAAAACAAAGGTGGCGCGAGTGTAATTATTCGGTAATTTCACCGGCTTTGATCCCTCGTGTCCACCAATAACAATCTGCGCGCCGTGTCGATAAATTAACTGGCCGGTCATTTTTAAGTGCACCAACAGATACTTTTCTTTTCCCGACAAAACAAAAATTAAAAGCTTTCCGATTCGATCAATATCAACAAATCTTTTGCCAACTAAAAAACGCGCGAAAACGGCGCGGCTTTTATTCAATCTCGCCTTAACCGTCGTCTCAACGCCAATAATTTTTTTATTCAATATTTTCCTTCTCAAATCTTGGCGGATTATTTCCACTTCCGGAAGTTCAGGCATAACAATTACAAATAACTGCCGCTATCTTTTATTTTTTTCTATTTCTTTTTCTATTTCAAAAAAATCATTAGTATGCATAATTTCATCATACTAGAGCCGCCTCAGGGATTCGAACCCAGGACCTTCACTTTACAAAAGTGTTGCTCTACCAGCTGAGCTAAGGCGGCACGGCTTCGCTGAAGCTACGCCGTATAAACTATTTCTTAACAGTGTGTGGCAAAAAACTAGTTTACAGGGCGTGACGCAGTGAAGCCCTGTGGGTGGGGAAGGATTCGAACCTTCGAAGCCCGAAGGCAACAGATTTCATAAACCCAGAAATTTCTTCCTGGCATGGACTATATCTTTATCCTGATTCAGATAGGATACTTTGGTATCTAGTCTCTACGGCGCCCTAATAATTAATTATTAGGTTCCCACGGTATTGACATGTCCGCCAACCGGCGGATTTAGCTTTCACCGTTATCCCAAAGAGTTCATCTTAGAATTCCTTCTAAGAGCTGCAATTGTTTACAGTCTGTCCCAGTTGACCGCTTTGGTACCCACCCATGGGTAATTTTTAATTTTTAAATGCCGATTTCATCGAGCATCCTCGACAAAGTCGGAACAATTTTCAATTTAATAATTAAACAATTGTGAATAATATTTTCTTGATATTTCGCCTACTCCATAACCCTTACGCTATCTTCTCCACCCTATCTTTCAACACTTCCAGCTTCTGATTCTCCGGGTTAACCATGCGCAACCTTTGAAAAGCGTCCTCGGCTGTCTGTTTATCCCCGCATTTTATACTAACTTCCACCAACATGTCAAGATACTTGGGATTCTGCGGCTCAAGCTCAACCGCTTGTTTAACCGCCTCCTGCGCCGTATCAAACTTATCAATTGAGAGCATCAGCTCGGCGATTTTGATGAAACGCGTCGCCTTGCTGTCTTCCACCATGAGACTTTTTTCATAATACTCAATCGCCTTTTCGATGTTGCCGCGTTCTTCCGCGATTTCCGCCAATTTTACCAATCCGCCATCATGCTGGGGATTCAAACGCGTGAGATATGTAAAGGCCTCCTCGGCATCTTCCAACTCGCTCTTTTCCAAATAAGCATTTCCTAAACCAAAATACGCGTCTTGGCTTTTCGGATCCAACCGAATCGCCTCAATATATTTTTTTTCCGCCAACTCCCAATCTTTTTGTTCAACGGCGACTTCCGCCTCTTTCAAAAGCGTAACGGCTCCAGCTTTCGCTTCCGCTGTCGTAGTCCGGCGTTTCTTTAGTTTCCGCTCCGAATCCAAAACTATTTTCTGAACCCTGCCGACATATTTTCTAAAAACCAACTGCAATTCTCTCAACTTTTGAAACAACGGACGCCAAAATTTTTCCTGACGCTTTCCAAACCCGGCCATTTTTTCTTCCACTTTCTTGCGTAAAATTTCTTCTTTCTTGCGATCCATTTTCACTTCCGGAATTGATTCTACGTCCAAAAGCGACAGCTGTGGAAACTTTCTTATGATAACAAAAATTATCACCGCCAAAGAAAGTAAGATGAGAATAAACGGAAGGATGCTATACATAATTAATTAACTTCACAAAACTTTCCAACTTGGTTGACGCGCCGCCGACGAGAACGCCGTCAATCACATCGCGCGCGGCATATGATACCACATTTTCCGGATTCACGCTACCGCCGTAAAGAACCGGAATATCTTGCCCCAGATATTGCTTCACCTCCAGCTTAATCCAACCATGCACGCTGTCGGCCTCGTCCGGACCGCAAGGTTTGCCGCTGCCAATCGCCCACACCGGTTCATAGGCGACCATAACTTTACCGCCGTTGATTTGCAAACCTTCAAATGCTTTCATCAGTTGTTTTTTTAAACGATACTCCCGTTTATTTTCATTTAAATCTTCTTGCGTCTCGCCGACGCAAACCACCGGTATCAATCCGGCGTCTAAACAAGCCTCAATTTTTTTACGAACATCATCATCGCTCTCATTAAAAACATACCGCCGTTCCGAATGTCCGACCAACGCGTACTTGCAGCCCGCTGATTTGAACATGTGCGCTGAAACCGCGCCAGTGTACGCGCCTTTGGATACCCAAGCCACATCCTGCGCTCCGGCCGCGATTCTGGAACCATTCAAACACATAATAACCTCGCGCGCGGCCAACGTGCTGGGAAAAATCGCGACCTCATTTTTCTCCTTGTTAAAACTTTCCTCAACCAAAGCCTGCGCCAAAATTACCGACTCCTCAAAATCAAGATACATTTTCCAGTTGCCAAAAACATATTTCATATATGCGAACTTACGAAATAATACGAAATTACGAACTACGAAAACTTAATTTTCGCGACGTCAATTTCACCGATGACTGCCGCCCTCATTTGATTAAAATCAAAAATTTTCTTCGCTGTTTTTCTGACATCCTCATTGCTAACCGCGTCAATTTCAGCCAAACGCTGTTCCGGTGTCTTAATTTTTTTCCTAAACAAAGCTTCTTTAACATACCAGCTCGCCTGAACGCTGGAATCTTCCAATGACAGCGCCAGGCCTCCGCGCATGTGGCTTTTCGCGTCCGCCAGCTCGCGCGAGGTTACGCCTTTTTCAACTATTTTTTTCGTTTCATCTTTCACTATTGTCAGAACTTTATTAATATTTTTCGCGTCCAAACCTGCTCTGACTTGAAAATAACCGGTATCGCGGAAACTGGCCGCCCCGCTCCGGACCATATAGGCCAAACCCAATCGCTCTCTGATTTTAATAAACAAACGCGAACTCATTGAACCGCCTAAAACCGTGTTTAAAACTACCATCGATGGCTGGTGGTCGTCATTACAATCAAACGCCGGAAAACCAATCGCCAACTGCGCCTGATCGGTTTTTTTATTTTCAATTCGCAATCGCAACTTCTTTTCTGATGAACCAAACTTCGCCGGCGCGTATCTCCTATCTCCTATCTCCTTTATCTCTTTTGTATTTTTTCTATTTCCAAAATATTTCGTTAATATCTTTCTAATATCTTTATTAATATTCCCCGCGACCGCAATCGTCATATTGCTCGGTTGGTAAAATCTGTCGCGATAAGCCAAAACTTCATTTCGCCTAAAACCCAGCACTGTCTTGTCCGTCCCGCCCTCGTCCCAACCCAAAGGACAGCCATCATACATCAGCTCTTCAAAAATCAGGTCAATATGCATGAGCGGATTGTCGCGATACATACGCAACTCTTCAACAATCACTGTCTTTTCCCGTTCCATTTCTTTGGCGTCAAACTTGGAATTGAAAAGCATGTCGGAAAGAATATCCAAAGTTGTTTCAATATGATTTTTGTCAGCCTTGATATAATATCCGGTGTATTCTTTGCCGGTAAACGCGTTATAATCCGCGCCCAACCGGTCTATTTCGCGCGTAAGAATTAAAGTGCTTGGCCGTTTTTTAGTACCCTTAAACATCAGGTGTTCAATATAATGCGACACGCCGCTCAATTTTTCCGTTTCATAACGCGAGCCGACCGGCAACATTATCAAAACAGTCGTTGACTGGCTGTCTTTCAACGGAACCAAAAAAACATCCGTTTGATTTTGTAATTGAAAACGATCAAACATAAAACATGCGAAATGCGAAAGATTGCCCGCCCGACATGCCTGACGTCAAGTCATGGCAGGCGGGCGAAAATGCGAACAATAATTTAACAATTTAACAATTTTTCTTTAAAATATTCTCCCAACTCCCCAATATCCACCCGTTCCTGTTTCATTGTATCTCTATCTCTCACCGTCACTTTTTTGTCTTCCAAAGAATCAAAATCAATGGTAACGCAATACGGCGTGCCGATTTCGTCCTGGCGGCGGTAACGTTTGCCGATAGAACCGGTCTCATCATACTGCGTCATCCATCTCGCGCGCAAACCGGTTTGAATCTCCTTGGCTAATTTTTGCAATGGCTCTTTTTTTGACAACGGCAAAACAGCAATTTTAATCGGCGCTAAACTTTTGTGCAGACGCAAAACCACTTCAATCTCATGTTTGGCTTCGTCATCCCCGCTTCTCGCTTCCACCTCTTCATACGCGTCAACGAAAAACGCCAAAGCCGCGCGGTCAGCGCCATCGGAAGTTTCCACGATATGTGGAATAAATTTTTCTTTGCTTTCTTGGTCAAAATATGACAAATCTTGTCCGCTAAATTTACTATGACGCGACAAATCCCAATCACCACGGTCATGCACGCCAGCCAATTCTTTAAATCCCATTCCCGGATAATTGTATTCAATATCAAACGCCCGCGCCGCGTAATGCGCCAACTCGTGCTTCTCATGCTCGCGAAAACGCAAATTTTCTTTTTTAATTCCCAAATCCAAATACCATTTTTTGCGCGCTTCCATCCAATCTTCAAAACATTTCTTTTTATCTTTTGGATTGATAAAATACTGCTGTTCCATTTGTTCAAACTCGCGGGTGCGGAAAATAAAATGCCCGGGAGTAATTTCATTACGAAACGCTTTGCCGATTTGCGCGATGCCGAACGGCAATTTTTTCCGCGTCGCTTGCAAAACATTTAAAAAATTCACGTAAATTCCTTGGCAAGTTTCCGGACGCAGATAAATCGTGGAGGTCGCGTCTTCAATCACGCCCATTTCCGTTTTGAACATCAAATTAAACTTGCGAATGTCAGTCAACGCGCCGCCGCAATCCGGACAAACTACATCATGTTTTTTCCAATCGCCCGGACGAAAATCAGGTTTAATCCCTTTCGCTTCCAACAAATGATCCGCGCGCCAACGTTTTTTGCATCCCTTGCAGTCAACTAACGGATCGGTAAAACCATCCACATGCCCGCTCGCTTCCCAAACTTTCGGATGCATCAAAATTGCCGCGTCTAAACCTACCACATCGTCGCGGTCTTGAACCATCGCCTTCCACCACATTTTCTTGACATTATTTTTAAGCTCCACGCCCAATGAGCCGTAATCATAGCAAGAAGACAGCCCGCCGTAGATTTCGGAAGATTGAAAAATAAAACCGCGGCGCTTGGCAAGAGAGACGATTGGGTCAAAAGAGTTGAGCATAGCATTGAATTAAACTGAATAGGGACGGATTTAAACTGATTGAATGACAAATAATCTTGGTTATTATAATAACATTTTGGAAGCAAAAAAACAAGGGCAGAATAAAAACCTACCCAACACCTTGCCCAAGCGCAAAAACCCTGCTAAAATATCAACAAGCTATGCCGCAAGTTGAAATCAACGCAATTTACAAACATTACAAAGGCGGATTATACCGCGTTATTGGTATTGCAAAACACAGCGAGACACTGGAAGATTTAGTTATCTACGAAACGCTTTATGACAATCAAATCAGCAAAAATCCCCTCCCCACTTAGGGGAGGGCGAGGGTGGGGTAGAATGTTTAGCCTACTATCCCGACTTCCACCAAGAATCTGATGG